>CAZOWT010000033.1:10485-18895 GCA_964583345.1 uncultured Clostridia bacterium | reverse complement strand
TTCTGCCCGCGGGACAGGCTGGCGATTTTTTGACCGGTATCCTCCAGCCGGGCATGCTGGATCATTGTCGAATCAAAATCGTCGATGCCATATACGGAAGAATGGAAACGGATGGCCTGTTCCAGGGTCAGGTTTTCATACAGATTTATTTTATCGGAAATAAATCCGATTTTGGCCCTGGGCTCCTTTCCCAGGCTTTCCGAATATATAACCCGACCGGCCCGGGGGAACAGGACGCCGGACATCAGCCTCAACAGGGTGGTTTTGCCGACCCCGTTGATGCCGGTTACTAAAACCGATTCACCCGGTCCGATATGGAGGGAAAAGTCTTTGAAAATCGGTTTTTTTTTATAGCCAAAGCATATGTTCTCAAGTCGTATCATATTCATTTACCTCCCGAGGTTTTTCAATTCCTTTTGAAGATCGTCAAGGGTAAAGCCCAGGCGGGCGACTTTTTTGAGGAAATCGTTAACTTCTCTTTTCAACAACACTTTTTTGGCTTCATGGTATTTTTCCGGGCTGTCCTGAACATAGTAACCAGAGCCCCGACGGGAATGAAGAAATCCTTCGTTTTCCAGCTGGTTATAGGCCTTCAGGATGGTCAGGGGATTGATCTGGTACCGGGTAGACAGGTTTCTGACCGAAATAATTTTATCGCTGTTCTTAAGTTGCCCGCAGAAGATGGACATTTTAACGGCATCTTTTATTTGCTCATAGATGGGGACAGCCGATTTGACATCGATATCCAGCTCAAATGAGATGGTTTCTTTTTTTTTCATGTATTGCAAACTGTTATACTAATATATAACAGTAAAGTGATTTTTTCAACAAAATTTTTTTTTCTACTGGCAGTTTCGAAGAAAATGAAGTTGACAATATTTTCACATTTTTATATATGTAGTAATGGAATAGCCATGAAAGCTGTTTTTGCAATAATCTTGACAATCATAATTCTGCAGGCCGGTCTTTTTCCACTGGAGTTATCCCGGTTTGTTTTTACCCGGGATATCAAAGATAACGAACCCGCGGATTCGGACACGGTTTTTTTCCTGATCGAAGACACGGTTTTTTGTTTTACCGAATTTCAGGATGTTCAAAAAACCACCAGAATTTTTCACAAGTGGTTCTGCAACAATCGAGCGGTTGCCACCATACCCCTGACCATTCAACCTTCGAAACGCTGGCGGACCTGGACTAAAAAAGCGTTCAAAAATTGCACCGGGGAATGGCTGGTCCGGATCTGCGATCAGCGGGACAAAATCATTGCCGAGAAGAAATTTCTGGTGAAAGTCAAGTGAGTTTTTCGGAGAAGAGGCGGTTGAAGTTCTGGTTGACCGCCCGGTTTAGCTCGGGAATGGTTATGTTTTTAATTTCAGCGATTTTCTCGGCCACCAGTTTGACCCGCAGCGGGCTGTTTGTCTTTCCCCGGAAAGGATGGGGCGAAAGGTAGGGAGAATCGGTCTCGGTAAAAATCCGGTCCAGGGGAACAGCCCTGACGATATCCCTGAGGCCCTCTGCTTTGGGGAAGGTGACGATTCCGGAGAAGGAAAAGTAGTACCCTCTTTTTAATATTTCTTCCGCCTGGTCCTGGCTTCCGGAGTAGCAGTGAAACACGACCGGCATTGTGAATTTTTCTTCCTCGAGAATTTTTAACACCAGATCCTCGGCCTGACGGGCATGGATGACCAGCGGCAGGCTCAGCTCTTTGGCAATTGATATCTGCCTTTTAAATGCCCGACTCTGGTTGTCCGGGGTGGAGTGGTTGTAATAAAAATCAAGGCCGGTTTCCCCCAGGGCAATTATTTTTTTATTTTCCAGAAATGAAATGATCCTTTTTTCCAGTTGATCGTTGTAATGGTCGGCATGGTGGGGATGGACGGCAACCGTTCCGAAAACATTTTCATGAATGGATATGGATTCTTTCGTTTTTTCGATCGACTCTTTTTCAAAGGGATCGCTGACGGTTACCAGCCTGGAAAAACCGGCTTCAAAACAGCTGTTGATCAAATCGCGGCGGGTGCCATCATATTCCCGGTCATCCAGATGGCAGTGAAAATCGATATAACCCGTGTCATTTTTCATGGCGGACATCATTGCTTATATTTTTATGATATATATAGTCATTCATTATAGACCAATTCAATTCCCAAGACAATCCGGCAAAATTTTGGTGGTTTTTTGGATACCTTTGGTTACGATTCAACTTCCTTGACATTTTTTTTTTTATCGGTTATACAGTGATTTCATCATGACTTCCATCTGATTTGAGATGGGAGAATCACCATTAGGAGAAAAGAGGCCTAAATGGAAAATATTTTGCACTTTATCGACAAAATCCTGGTCGGATACAACGATTACGTGGGCGGTTACCTGTTGCTGATTTTCCTGGTCCCGACCGGAATTTTTTTCACCATTTACCTTAAATTTCTGCATGTCCGCAAGTTTCCCCATTCGCTGGCCGTCATCAGCGGTAAATATGACAAGAAAGATGATACCGGTGATATCAACCATTTCCGGGCCTTGACCACAGCACTCTCAGCCACGGTCGGTACCGGAAATATCGTGGGGGTGGCCCTGGCCATATACTGGGGAGGGCCGGGAGCGATTTTCTGGATGTGGGTTACCGGGTTTCTGGGCATGATGCTCAAACTGGTCGAATGCACCCTGTCCATGAAATACCGCATCATCAATGAAGACGGCAGCATGTCCGGCGGCCCAATGTACTATATGGAAATGGGATTGAAGGATAAACTGGGCAGGCTTGCCAAAGTCATGGCCCTGGTTTTTGCCGGCGCCACCATCCTCTGTTCCATGGGGACAGGGAACATGGCCCAATCCAACTCCATGGCCGATGTCCTGAATGTCAATTATAAAATTCCGACTTATGTCTCGGGGATATTCATTACCGTACTGGTATTGATGGTCATTGTCGGGGGCATCAAGCGGATTGCCGAAGTTACCTCCAAACTGGTTCCATTCATGGCCGCTTTTTATTTCATCGGCGCTTTTACCATTATTGCGGCCAATTATGACCGCCTGCCCATGGCGTTTGAATTGATATTTCGAGATGCCTTTACCAGCACGGCTGTCACCGGCGGATTTGTCGGCTCGGCATTTATCATGACCCTGATCTGGGGCGTGCGCCGGGGCCTGTTTTCCAATGAAGCCGGCCAGGGATCGGCGGCCATCGCCCATGCGGCGGCCAAAACCGAATTCCCGGTAAGGGAAGGCCTGGTGGCTTCGGTCGGCCCTTTTGTCGATACCATCATCATTTGTTCGCTAACGGCCATGGTTATCATCCTGACCGGAGCCTGGGATACCGGACTTCAGGGTGTGGAAATGACCGTCGTGGCTTTCAGCCGGGGGCTCAGCCGTATCGGATTGCCCGGCCTAGCAAAACATATCGTGGCCGGCGGACTGCTGTTATTTGCTTTCTCAACCATTATCAGCTGGTCCTACTACGGCAGCCGGGCTTCGCAGTATCTTTTCGGATTCAAATCCATCCGCTACTATCAGTACGCTTATGGGCTTTTTGTTTTTCTGGGTACACTGGGATCCATCGATCTGGTCTGGCATTTTGTCGATGTGGTAATTACCTTTATGACCATACCCAACCTGATTGCCATTCTGCTGCTGGCCCCGGTGATTAAAAAGGAAACCGAAAAATATTTCTTGTATATGAAAAATAAGTAAAGCCAGCTTCATTCGGGTCCGGAGATGAATATTTACCTCATTTTTATTCTGACGATTCTTTTGACGAAATATGCCCTGGAATTCCTGGCCGAGGCGCTGGACATCAGGCAGGTGAAACCCGCCAACCCGCCGGAAGAATTCAGGAGAACCTATATCCAGGAAAAATACCGCCGTTCCCAGCTCTACAGCCGGGAAAGATCCGGTTTTTCAATCATCCGGAGTACCATCAATATGGGGCTGGTCATCACCTTTATCCTGCTGGGAGGCTTCAATTTTTTTGATCGCCTGGCCAGGAGCTGGGTGCAGGGACCCATTCTGACCGGCCTGATTTATTTCCTGATGCTGGTCGTGCTTTCCGGAATCCTGGATCTGCCTTTCCGGATATACACCACTTTTGTCATCGAAGAGAAATTCGGCTTCAACCGAAGCACAGCATCGACATTCATCCTGGATCTGGTCAAGGGGTTCCTGCTGCTGGTTATCCTGGGCGGACCGGTAATGGCGCTGGTTCTGTGGTTTTTTCAAAAAACCGGGAAACTGGCCCCGCTCATCATCTGGATAGCGGTATCCGGGTTTCAGTTTTTTCTGACGTTCATTGCCCCGGTCATCATCCTGCCCCTGTTCAACCGGTTTATCCCCCTGGAAATCGGAGAGCTCAGGACTTCCATTGAAAAATATACCCGGGAACAGGGTTTCAGCATGAAGGGCATTTATACCATGGACGGCTCAAAGCGATCGGCAAAAACCAATGCCTTCTTTACCGGATTCGGGAAATCCCGGCGGATTGTTTTTTTTGATACCCTGATGGAAAAACACAGCCAGGAAGAATTGATATCCATCCTGGCGCATGAAATGGGTCATTATAAACTCGGGCATGTTCTCAAAATGATGATTATCTCCATTCTGGAAACCGGATTGCTGCTTTTTCTCCTTTCCTTTTTTATCAACAATCCGGGATTATTTGCCGCTTTCAAGATGGAGCGGCTTTCCATTTATGCCAGTTTAATCTTTTTCGGGTTTCTCTATACCCCCATTGCCACTTTCTTATCCATAATCCAGAATATGCTTTCCCGGGCATATGAATACCAGGCGGATCATTTCGCGGTTCGAACCACCGGTGAAAGCGGAACTTTCGTCACCGTCCTGAAGAAATTAAGCGCGGACAACCTGTCGAATTTATTTCCCCATCCGCTGAAGGTTTTTTTATCGTACTCCCACCCTCCGGTTTTAAAGCGGATTGAGGCAATCAGAAAATCAGGCGGTAACAGAGGGCAATGAAACTATGAAATGTCGGCCAGGACTTTTTGCATTTTCTCAATGAAATAATTGTTGTCCTCTTCGAATCCGATGGTAACCCGGAATCCTTCCGGAATGCCGAAGGCATGCAGGGGCCTGATAATCACGCCCTCCCGCAGCAGTCTCTGGTTCAGTTCCATGGTGTTTTTCCCCGGGGAAAAAAATATGAAGTTGGTTTCCGAGGGAATGACCTCAAATCCCAGATCCTTCAGCTGGATGAAAAGGGATTGGCGGTTTTTCCGGTTCAGCAGGTAGGACTTCTTCATGAAATCATCATTTTCCAGGGATGCCTCGGCTGCCCGCTGTGCCAGACGGGTGACATTGAAGGGAGGTCTCACCTGATTCAGATAGGCGATGATTTCTTCATTGGCGATGCCGTACCCGACTCTCAGGCCGGCCAGGGCATATATTTTTGAAAATGTCCGGAGAACGATGATATTTTTCCGGTTCAGGGCGAGATCAATCCCGTCCAGGTGTTCATCTTCACGGGTGACGTATTCCTGGTAGGCATTGTCGAGCACGATGAATACCTGATCCGGAATGGTTTCGATGAACGCCAGCAACTTTTCTTTGGGAATCAGGCTGCCGGTTGGATTATTGGGGTTGGCAATGAATATGATTTTGGTTTTTTCATCGACCAGCCTGGAAATTTCATCAAGGTTATAGCGGTATCCCTCTTCCATCTCCGCCTCGGCAAAGGCCTGGGAGCCGGCATGCTCAAGCGTGGCGATTTTGAACATGATGAATGTATTCTTTGAAGTCAATACCCTTTCACCGGGTTTCAGGAAGGTCTTGATAATCATTTTGATGATTTCCACGGATCCGCAGCCGGCGATGATATTTCCGGTCTCAATACCGTGATGCCGGGCGATGGCTTTTAACAGATCATGGCTGTCGGAATCCGGGTAGCGGTTCAGTACCGAGATCTCCTTTTTAATGCTGTCAATGACATTTCCGGGCAGGGGGAATGGGTTTTCATTGGATGCCAGCTTGATGACTTTCTTCAACTTGTATTTGGCCTGAATTTCCTCCAGAGGAATTCCTGGCACATATGGGCTCAAACCGATGATATTCGGATTTACCAGGTTTTGCATATCATTCTCCTATTTTTTATTTTTAAAGAGAGATGGTTGCTCTTTTTCCTCGAACATTTCGGTCAATTCCTCCAGGGAAGGCAATTCGGAAAGGTCGTTTAATCCGAAATAAAGCAGAAACTCCTGGGTAGTGGAATACAGGAGGGGAAGTCCGGGAATCTTCTTCCTCCCGGAAATTTTTATCAATTTTTTTTGCAGGAGATTTTTTACCGGGCTGATGGAATTCACCCCCCGCAAATCCGATATTTCTGGTATGGTCACCGGCTGGCGGTAGGCCACGATAGATAAGGTTTCCAGTGAGGGAATGGTCAGTTTTGAGCTGGTTTTTACGGTAAAAAATTCGGTCAGGTGCTCGTGAATTTCCGGTTTGGTAACCAGTTGGAGCCCCCCTCCCGACCGGTTCAGAATAATTCCCCGGTTTTCCTTTTGGTACGAGACCTCCATGGCCGAAATAATTTTTTCGAAATTCTTGATTGACCGGCAATTTAAAAAATTCATGATTCTTTCCGGTTCCAGGGGATCTTTGGAAACAAACAGGATGGATTCGATAAAGGCGATTTGCCGTTCGGGGGTATCCAGTTTAAACGTTTTGATTTCCGCCATTATACTTCGCTGTTTTCCGGCCTTTTCCATACCGAGATGGTATCGAATATTTTTTTCTGAATGGCAACCACCAGGCGTTTCCTGACCATTTCCAGCAGGGCGAAGAAACTTTTCAGCATTTCCTCCAGAGAATCCAGTTTTTCAATGTAGGCGAAAAAATCCAGGTATTGGTTGGTTTCGATCAGCTTGAGAATCTCTTCGATTTTATGCTCGATGGAAAAATCTTTTGATTGAAGGTAAAGGTATTCATCCTGTTCCCTTTTTTTGATAATATTGAGAAAAATTTCGGCCAGTTGAAAGGTGGAAACCTCTTCGATGTTGAATTCCCTGTTATCGAAATTTTCGGAGATTTCCTCTCTTTTCCAGAGCAGAAGGGTGTTCTTCTCCATGACCTGCAGGAGTTTGGAAATTTTCTGGATTTTATCGTATTCGATCAGGGTATGTATCAATTTATCTTCGGGAGATTCCTCATCCGGGGTGGATATCTTGGGCAGCAATGAACGGGACTTGATGTAGATGAGCGTGGAGGCGGCGACCCCGGACGCAAAACCTCTCTGGCAGGTGCCGGGCAGGGTTGATGCCCGTGGCGTTCCGCAGGTAGTACAGGTATTCGGAGGTGATTTTTGAAATGGTGATATCCAGAATATTCATCTTGTTTTTCCGGATCAGATGCAGGAGAAGGTCCAGCGGTCCCTCGAAAAAATCGGTTTGAATCTGGTAAATGTCCGGTTCCATTTTGGGTCTCAGACTGATCTCCTATTCCTATTTTTAATGATCATATCTTTCTGGTTGCGATCAATTTTTTCTCTTTTCCCGGTTCAAAGCAGGATTCTGGTGACCAGGTTTAAAATGGGCCTGGCAATGATGTCGAGGATTCCGGTATAGATGATGATGATTAGAATAATAAATCCATAGGGCTTGATTTTTTGATAAGCGTTGAAGGCTTCTCCTTTCAATATGCCTTCGATAATGCCGCTGCCGTCCAGCGGCGGAATGGGAATCAGGTTGAAAATTGCCAGGAAAATGTTGATTAAAATAAGCCAGAACAGGATCAGGGCGATTATGCCAGGGTTTACCAGGTTAATGATATTAAAGTTTTTCAGAATTAAGAACAGGACAATAAATGAAATGCTGGCCAGAATATTGGCACCCGGCCCGGAAGCGGCGATAAACATGTTGGCCCGGCGCGGATCCTTGAGATTGTAGGGATTGACCATGACCGGTTTGGCCCAGCCGAATACCGGGGCTCCCATGGCAATCAGCAGCAGCGGGAAAATGATGGTCCCGATCAGGTCGATGTGGGCGATGGGGTTCAGGGTGACCCGGCCCTGGTTTTTAGCGGTGGGGTCGCCGAAATAATTGGCCATCCAGGCGTGAGATGCCTCGTGTATGGATATGGCAAACATCACCACGGCAAATTGAATCACATAGGATAAAATTTTTTGCATGATATGAAAAAATAACATAAATATATATCCCCGTCAACCAAATTTTTCCTCTTTATCCTGGTGGAAATTGAAAGTTTATAACCTTTTTTAATTATTTTCGTTTAATATGGTATAGATAGAAGATCATATTTCCCGGAGGTGCATTCGTGACTAGGTTAAAAAATTCATTTTTAAACCGGAATTTACCGGTGATTTTCGGATTGCTGTTTTGCCTCTCTTTGTCGCTCCAATCCCGTGAAGAAACGGAGAAAAGCAATTTCCCTCCCCCCAAAAATT
>CAZOWT010000033.1:0-10475 GCA_964583345.1 uncultured Clostridia bacterium | reverse complement strand
AAAGAATTGAAAGGTTATAACCTTTTTAAATTATTTCCGTTTAATAGAGATAGATGATCATTTTTCTCGGAGGTGCATTCGTGATTAGGTCCAAAAATTTGTTTTTAAACCGGAAATTACCGGTGGTTTTCGGGTTGCTGGTTTGCCTTTGTATTTCATCATCGCTCCTATCCCGGGACGAGGCGGAGAAAAACAATTTCCCGCCGCCTAAAAATTACATCATTTCAAAGGCGACTTCGGGAATAAAAGTAGACGGTTTGCTGAATGAACCGGCCTGGGAACAGGCGGTAAAATTGAAAGTCCTCTTTGAGTGGCTCCCCGGGGACAATATCCCGGCGCTGGTGGATACCGATGTCCTGGTCACCTACAGTGACAAAAAGATCTATATCGGTTTTCGCTGTTTTGATCCGGAACCCGGGAAAATCCGGGCCCACCTGATGGACCGCGACAACACCGATACTTTAATCCAGGATGATCACGTCAGCATCATGATCGATACCTTCAATGACGAACGCCGGGCTTTTCAATTCCGGGTTAATCCCCTGGGGGTGCAGGCCGATGCCAATTTCAGCGAGCTGGAGGGATACGAGGATTTTTCCTGGGACGCCATCTGGGAATCCGCCGGCAAAATCACGGATTTCGGCTATGTGGTGGAAATTGCCATTCCCTTCAACCAACTGCGCTTTCCGCATGGGAATCAGCCACAGACTTGGGGATTTGAAGCCGATCGTTCTTATCCCCGAAACGTACGGCACCGGATGAGTACCCATGTGCGGGACCGAAACCGGAACTGCATCCTCTGTCAGTTTGACAAAATATCCGGGTTTGTCAATCTGTCGCCGGGCCACAATCTGGAGTTCGACCCCACAATCACGTTAAGCCGCACTGATAAACGGGAAGATTTTCCTGACGGTGATCTGGAAACCGGCAAGTTTGATTTCCAACCGGGCATCACCGCCCGTTGGGGAATTACGTCCAATTTGATTCTCAATGCCACGGTAAACCCCGATTTTTCCCAGGTTGAAGCCGATGTGGCCCAGCTGGAGGTGAATACCCGTTTTGCTCTCCGCTACCCGGAAAAACGGCCGTTTTTCCTGGAAGGAGCCGATTTTTTCCTTACCCCGCTGGAAGCCGTATTCACCCGGACGGTTTTTGATCCGTTGTGGGGGGTTAAACTGACCGGCAAACTGGGGAAGAACGCCATCGGGGTATTTGCGGCCCAGGATGAGTTCAACAATCTGCTTTTCCCCTCAAACCAGGGGTCCGCGGCAACTTCTCTGGAGGAAAATGTTTTTTCCGGGGTGGTGCGTTACCGGCGGGATGTCGGAGCCGGATCAACCCTGGGACTTCTCTATACCGGCCGGACCGGTGATGACTACTACAACCATGTGGCCGGGGTGGATGGTTTTCTGCGTCTTTCCCGGACCGATACCCTCAGTTTTCAATTCCTGCATTCGGAAACCGATTATTCGGATACGGTTTCCGAGGCTTTCAACCAGAAAACCGGGGTTTTCAGCGGCAATGCCTTCCGAACCGAGCTTTATCACAACAGCCGGAACCTGGTATTTTTGTTCCGCTATTTTGACCTGGATGCGGATTTCCGGGCGGATTACGGCTTTATTCCCCGAGTGGATTACCGCGAGGTCACCGGATACATCTCCCCCATTATCTGGGGAAAGGAAGGCAGCTGGTTCAACCGTCTGAGTTTTGAATTCACCGGCGATGTGGTGCTGGACCAGGAAAATCAACTGACCGACCAGAGTGGCGTTGTTGCGGTTTTTTACACAGGTCCGTTGCAGTCTGTTATCAGCCCGTCTTTAACCCTGAAAAAGGAGTTGTTTGATCAAGAGATGTTCGGGGTGGTTCAACCGGATCTCTATTTTGAAATCAAACCGGCGGGAGGTTTGAGAATTGTGTGTTACTCAAAATTCGGCGATGCCATCGATTACACCAATACCCGCTTGGCAACATCCACCTTGCTGAATCCGGGCGTAGAATTTGCCCTGGGTAAGCACATCAATATCAATCTCAGCCACATCTATGAGCGGCTTTCCCTGGATGGGGAAAAAATTTATATAGCCCACCTGTTGCAGGCCCGCCTGATTTATAATTTCAGCACCCGTTCTTTTGTCCGGGCCATTGTTCAGTACATTGATATCGATCGCAATGTCGACCTGTATAACATGGATATCGAAGCCAGGTCCAAACAGGTTTTTACCCAGTTTCTGTTTTCCTACAAGATCAATCCCCAGACCGTCCTGTTCCTGGGTTATTCGGACAACCATTTCGGCATGAACGGCATCGATCTGACCCGGGCCGACCGGACGTTTTTCCTCAAAATCGGCTACGCCCTGGTTTTGTAAAATATCAGGTTTTCCCCCGATGACCGTCTGTCAGCGATTAATGGTTTTTGCCGTTGGGATTGCCCGTGTTGTTCGCTGTGTTGCCTGATGATCTCATGGGCTGGGAAGGTTGAGCTGTGGTGCTGGAATTGATTGCCTGGGAAGATGAGGGGGCCCCAACTTTGCCGGTGCTGATGGAGTGCGCGAAGCGCCTTAAAAGAATCCGTTGGGTTGGTGTCAGATTCCTCGAATTGATATGCAGTTTCGGGCAAACCACCTGGTTATTCCGGCTGGAATAAATCAAATTCAAACCTGTCCTTCGAGCCCAGGCCGCATCGGGATTCCAATCTTTTGAAAGCAGGATATCGGAGCCGGCCTTCATTTCCGGGCCGGAACGCGAACGCATAATGCGGGTTACATCTTCAGGGAGATTATCTTTTCCGATTCGGTTGTTTAATATTCTGACCGGATTGGGCAGTAATATTATTCCGCCCTCGATTTTGTTTTTCGAAAAATATGTTCTGATTTTTGTGTCAGATACCTGATTCAGTCCCCTGATAATGTTCCGGATGTTTTCCGGAGCGAGATGAATAAAGGGTTTTTTCAATGGCGGATCCTGCTTGAACGCCTGCTGGTAGGCTTTGTGCCAGGTTTTCTTTCCTTCATGGCGGTAGGTCAGGTAGAGATCAAGGCTTCCGAAGATACGTTTCATCCAATATTCAGGCGTGTAAAAATACCAGCTGTCAATAGCGCCATTCAGGATGGCTGACGGGGCAAAGGGATCTCTCACATAGGGATAGATTATTGCCCATACCAAATCCCAGGGTGTATGTTTGAGGCCGACGGCGCATATATTGCGAGAAAAAGCGTCTCCGGGAATCCAGATCCAACCGTTGGTTTTGCTCCAGAACCAGGTTCCCAGGTGGGCCGGGGCCCATCCCCAGGCTTGATTGGGGACCAGCACCAGTTCGCCGTTTATCTTGACAAAATTGGCGTCAAAAAAAGGCCGCCGATTTTGGAATACGAAATCGGCCGGTTTCCAGACATAACCGAACAGGTCATTGTAGTCCCAGGTTCCGAAACGGGTGGAAAATTTCTCGGCAAAATGGACAATTCCCGGTGAACGCCGGTAAATTACCGATGGGATTTTACTTTTCCCGTAATGCAGGTCCTTGAAGTTTTTATTGATTTCCCGGTTCCATAATATGAAATCGGAATCGATTTTTGATTTTTTCAGGAACTCCATTCCATTTTTCTTGATCAGGCAACTTTTCCCTGCTTTAAGATATTCTGTTTTTATTTTTTTTTGATCCTGTCCATACAGGATTCCTGCTTTTCCGCGGAGGATATTAACCCGGGTTTCGTCACTTTCATTGATCATGATGTCGCTGGTTGAACGGGAGGTCATTTTGACCGTAGCCAAAGGTGTGGCGATCTGAAAAATTTCATTTCGATAAATCTGATTCATGGTAAAAAGCCGGCCTTTTTTCAGGGCCAGGGTGGTGACCTTCATCTTTGAGGTCATAGCGGGTGTCAGAATTGACGTGATTTGCATCTCGGTGTGATGGTCCATCCGCATAACGGTTCCGTTGCTGAATTGAAGCTCACATCGGTCTTTGCTATTGCTATAAATAATGTCTCCCGGAATCAAGGGATAATTTACGGTTGCCTGGATGACTTCATCCTGATCAAGTTTTATCACATACACATGTCCTTCAACCAGGGAGAAATGACAGTAAATATCACTGGTATCGGCAAAAACTTGCGCTGTCAGAAAGCCGGCAACGATAAATACAACGATGAAAAAAAATTTATTTTTCATGGTCCCTCCTATTCATGATCCTCACTATTTGGATGCAAGTTGGATGCCAACCTGAAGCTGTGGAAATGTCTTAAAAAAAGGACAACAGGCCTAAATGATTTTTTGCTTTTTGGGATCAAGATCAAGCCCGACGATCACTTTTTCGAGCACGGTGTTGTAGGTGAAAATCAGTTCCCTGAAATGATAATAATGGATCCATTTACTCAAGAAATAAATGGCCGATACTGCCGAATAATAAAGGATATAATACTCGGGATTTCTGATCAGGAAAATCCCTAGTTTTGAGAAAAAATAGGAGAATAGCAGGGCGCCGGTGAAGATGAAAGGCCACATGATTCGGTGAAATTTCAGCGAATTTTTATAAATGCTGATAAAGGGAATTCTTGCGCTATTGAGGAACACCATGTAAAGCAGCAACATGGAAGTAACCAGCGTGAACAGGGTGTGGTTGGCAGCCGGGGTAAATCCCCACAAATATGAATAAATCAGGTAAAATCCGAATACAACCGGAATGATTATGGTTAATGTGAACGCTTTTTTCAATCCGTTGACAAAATGGCGCTTGTCAGGATCGGAATTAATCTGGAAAATCCAATCAGCGGCCTGGTTTACCGGGTAGGCGATAACGGTTCGAATTCCCATTACCAGGAAAAATATTAGAAACAGCGGGCTGGAGACCAGATAAAGGTTAATGGTTTTAAAGAACGAAGTCTCGAATTTCACATACAAGATGGTCATGACCACAAAAATGACCATCAAAGGGACAATCCAGAATTTCAGCAGAAGAATCTTATGTGTTTTGCACCGGTTCAACGTTTTCAATGAAAAATAGAAGCTGCATTTCTCCAGGGAATTTTTCAAAAATTTTAAATCCAAAGCTGACTGGAAAAATTTTTTTATTTTTTTTTCTTTGGAAAATTTTTTCTTTTCCGGCCGTTTTCTAAGGAATTTCCGGTAATTACCGGGCATGGTCAGCAGATATAAACCGATAAGAATCGTAAAGGCCATCACGATCATATAGGTGAAGCCGGAGAACATCGAATCATGATTCCCGGCAATCTTTTCGCCGAAACCAATAAACCATAACGGTGGGAAAATAAACTTGAAAAAATTCGGTCTTGATTTCAATGTATTCAAAATGGGGTAAATAAATGGAAACCATACCATAGCGGAAATAAAAACGGCCAGCAGGATAATTTGAATTGCCGATGAAATTTTGTGAACCCATTTTTCTTTGCATATATTTTTTACCAGGGCCTGGAGGAGGGCGATAATCAAAAAAATAAACAGGTATCCCAGGAAATGGACCAGCAGGTGAATCAAACCGAATTTCACCGGGTTGATGTTCAACTGGCGGGTCAGGTAGAATGAAAAAATCAGGGTTGAGAAAAAATTAAGAATAACCGTGGTCATGGCGACGAAAACCACAATACTCAAGAATTTGGATACGAATAAAATATTTGGCCGCAAAGGCAATATCAGCAGGTTGTCATAATCCCGGTGGTCGAGTGAAAGGTTATCCCACATGACGGTAAACAAAATCCCTGCCAGGGCCATCAGAATGGTCAGGAAATAGGTGCTTTCCAGCCATATTTTCTGGGTGTCGGGTTTGAGCCCGAACAGAAAGAGGCGCAGCCGGAGATGGGAGAAGAATCCCACCGAGACGGTCAATAATGAAAGCAAGGCGATAAGGTTCACCCTTCTGGGTTTATCGAATATCAGGGTTTCGTTGTTGATGAAACGCAGAATAAAATGCTTGATGAGTGTCGATGATCTGCTGAGGTAATGGAACGGATTTTTCAAGATCCTGTTTGCCATATGGTCATATTGAATATCTTCGCATGATCGGACTAGGTTTTCATAATGGAGATAATGCTGTCGGCGGATTTCTCGATGTCCTTCTGATGAATGGTTTGTTTTAGTATGGTTTCGAGAAGCGGCAGGTCCAACAGGTTCCTAAGGTCCCTGGTGGGGTTGTTGGAAACCAGAATGCCCTTGTTTATGATAATGGCATGTGTGGATAATTTTTCCGCCACTTCCAGCACCTGGGAAGCGCAGATGATTTGTTTTCCGGATTCGGCGAGTTTTTTTAACAGATCCTGCAGCATCAGGGTGGCGGTAAAATCCAGATCCAGCAGGGGTTCGTCAAGGAGAATGATTTCCGGATTGTGAATCAAAGCAGCTGAAATCATCACTTTTTTTGTCATACCGGTTGAATAGGAGGACATCGGCAGGTGCATGTCGTTAATCAGATTGAATTGTTCCATCAGCACCTGGATTTTCTGATCCAGAATGGAATCCGGGATCAGGTACAGCCGCCCGACAAGCTGAAGATATTCAAATGCGCTCAGATGAAGAAACAAGTCGTTTTTCTGGGGAACGTAACCCACCCTGCTTTTGTAATCGTTGATGTCCTGGAAAATATTTTTTCGCTGGAACAGGATATGACCGGCAGTCGGTTCGATGAGTCCGGCCAGGATTTTCATGATGACGGTTTTGCCGGCATCCTCGGGGCCGAGCAATGCCAGGATATTTCCCCGGTTTGCAGAGAAGCTCACGTCATTGACCACTGCGGTCTGGTTGTAAACCTTGGTTAATTCTCTGACTTCCAGCATTCCTTGTGATAATAATATATGATAATCATCTGATTTGTCAATCGGAAATGGCCCGATTTAATTTATTACCAATGGTGATATTTTTAGTTTCTCGTCAGGTATAAGGGTATTTTCTCTTGGAGAAGTAAAATATATCGGTATGTTTCCGGTAACCGATTTTTTCGAAAAATTTCATGGAAGACCGGTTATGGTCTTCGATTAGGCAGGCAATAATATCGATTCCCAGTTCATCCAACTTCTTCTCAATCTCTTTGACCATGGCGACGGCGATCCCTTGGTGCCGGAAGTCGGGGTGTACGGCCAACCGGTTGATCCACCCTTTGCGGCCGTCATGGGTCCCGACTATGGTTCCGATAATTCCGTTTTCTGTTTCAACGACCAGAAAAATGTTGTTCGGTTGGGTAATTTCGGTTTTGATATGTTGTAACCGGTCACGCCCCCGCGGCCTGACCGGGAGTTCAACCTGGCGCCAGAGTTTTAATACGGTCTTGTAGTCTGAAATCCTGAATTGCCTGATGGAAAAAACAAGTTGGGCTTTTTTCAAAATAGGGCTCTGATTTTAATTATATATTAAAATTTTTAAAGGCGATTTTGGAAATGGTCCTTCCGATATTGATAGAAGCGGTTGCTGCCGGTGACGGGGCATTCAGCACATGCACCATATTCTTTTCTTCCTTAATCCTGAAATCATCCACCAGAAATCCATTGGGTTCCAGGGCCTGGGCCCTTACACCGGCTCCGCCGGCCTTCAGATCCTTCTTTGAAATTTCCGGGAGCAGGCGCTGCAAAGCCCTGACGAACGCGCTCTTGACCAGAGAACGATATTGTTCCCCCATGCCCATCTTCCAGTGCCTGGAAATCATAATCCAGAATCCCCGGTAAAAAATGGTTTCTGTGAGATCTTTCAGGGAAAAACTGGTTTTCTTATACCCTTCCCGTTTTAAAGCCAGCACCGCATTGGGACCGGCTTCCACCCCTCCGGCGATCATCCGGGTAAAATGAACGCCCAGAAAGGGAAATTGGGGATCGGGTACCGGATATACCAGGTTCCTGATCAAGTATTCCTTTTCTTTTACCAATTCGTAATACTCTCCGCGGAACGGTATGATTTTCAAGCCGGGATTGATGCCGCATAACCTGGCTACCCGGTCTGACTGCAGGCCGGCGCAGTTTATGAGATTTTTGCAGCTTATGGTTTCATTTTCTGAATAGAGAATAATTTCATTTCTCATTCGTTTTATTTTTTTTACCCGGGTGTTGAGTTTAACTTCCCCGCCATTGGAGCGGAAAATATCGGAAAACTTTTCAGTCACCCGGGTATAATCGACTATACCGGTATCCGGGACAAAGAGTCCGGCAATACCGGCCACATGTGGCTCATATTTTTTGATTTCATCCGGGGTTAAACTCTTTAATCCCTTCAGGCCATTTGCCGTGCCTCTTTCTTTCAGGTCCTGCATCCGCCCCAGTTCGTCTTTCCGGGTGGCGATCACAACTTTACCGCACCTTTCGGCCGGAATCTGGTGCTTCTCGCAGAATTGATACAGCAATTCCCTTCCCTGTGTGCAATTCGAGGCCTTCAGAGAGCCGGGCTTGTAGTAAAGGCCGGAGTGAATAACCCCGCTATTGTTACCGGTCTGGTGAGCGGCCAGCCGGTTTTCAGCCTCCACCACCAGCACGGATAATTTCGGCCGGGAAGAGAGTTCCATGGCGGTTGCCATTCCCACTATTCCGCCGCCGATGATAGCAATATCATAAGTCTTGGAAGATGACAAGGTTGTCTCCTGAGAAATATTCATTTTATTTATAAATGGATTTTTCTTTTCTATCAGAAAACCAAACCGATGTCAATAGCGGTTCAATAAACAGGATTTGAGATTGATCTTTTAGGGCTTAATGCCGGTTTGACAAGCCGTTTTTTATATGATATAAGGGGAATTCTTTCACCCATGATATCAATTAAATTAAAGGAGACATTATAATCCATGAGCTTTAGTTTGATTGGAAAGTCTATCAAAGAATCAGCGACATTGAAATTAAACGCAACCTTTGCCGCCATGCGGGCAAAGGGTGAACCGGTCATCCATCTGGGTGGCGGAGAACCAAAGAGCAAGGCTCCTATCGATGCCCTGACCAGTGCGGCGGGATTATTGAATTCCGGTGAAATTCGTTATGCGCCGGCTGACGGCGTTCCCTCGCTGAAACAGTCTATTATCCGCTATACCGAAGAATTTTATGGCCATAAAATCGGGCCCGAGCATGTGATCGTTTCCGGGGGTGCCAAACAGGCTATAATGGTGTGTCTTCAGGCCATACTCAATCCTCAGGACGAGGTGATATTTCCTGCGCCCTACTGGGTAAGTTATCCGGAAATGGCAAAACTCTGTGGCGGGGTGCCGGTTCCGATTTTGCCATCGGACGGTTCGTTTTATCCCCGGCTCGAGGATATTGAAAAAAAGGTGTCCTCCTATACCAAGGCTGTGATCATCAACAGCCCGAATAATCCTACCGGGGCCATGTATCCCGAAAAATTCATCTCTGAAATCGTCGAATTCTGCGAGAAAAAGGGGCTTTATCTGATCATGGATGATATTTATCACCGGCTTATTTTCGATGGCAAGAAACCAATCAGCTGCTATCAATATACAAACGAATCACAGAATAATTCCAAACTGGTGGTCATTAACGGCGTATCCAAGCAGTATGCCATGACCGGTTTCCGGATTGGCTGGGCAACGGCCCGAAAGGATTTGGTCAGGGTCATGACCAATATCCAGGCTCACCAGACATCCGGTGCCTCGGCTCTCTCCCAGAGAGCTGCAGAAGGAGCCCTGAACGGAATCCAGTCCAGTGTGGAGAGTCTGAGGTTAACCCTGGAAAACAACAGAAATGTCATGATGGATCAATTGAATGCTTTCGAAGGCATAAAATTCACCAAACCGGATGGCACTTTTTACTGTTTTGTCGATTTCAGCGTATATGATAAGGATTCCGCCCGGCTGGCCCGTTTTCTTCTGGAAAAGGTCCGTGTATTGACCGTGCCGGGTATAGAGTTCGGACTGGACGGTTACCTTCGCCTTTCCACCTGCGGGTCGATCAAGGATATCGTTGACGGTGTCCAGCGCATCAAATGGGCACTCGATCCCAATTCTCCAAATGAATTATTAATCGGGGATCGGAAACTGGTCAGGGACTGGGTATGAAGATGATAGCCAGGAACGGAACGCCAGCGCTAACCCATGCTTCCCATTTTGCCAGTCAGTATGGCCTGGAAAATCACGGGCTGGTTCATCTCGGTCAGGTTTATTGGAATTTGCCTGAAGCCGCTTTATACGAGGAAGCCGTGTGCCGGGGGGAAGGTCAAATCGTTCATGGTGGCCCCCTGCTGGTCAATACCGGTAAATGGACGGCCAGGGCAGCCAATGAAAAGTATTTTGTTTACGAACCGTCGACATCCGGGCGTATTGACTGGGGTGAATATAACCGGCCAATGAGTTCGGAGAAGTTTAATGGCATTCTGGCCCGTTTACAGGCGTTTTTGCAGGGAAGGGAATTGTTTGTCCAGGATGTATATGTCGGAGCGGACCCAGAATACCGGATGCCGCTGAGAATAATCACTGACACGGCCTGGCAGAGCCTCCTTGCCCGAAACATGTTTTTGGTCCCCTCCCGTCAGGATGAATTGATGCATTTCAT
>CAZOWT010000032.1:0-19293 GCA_964583345.1 uncultured Clostridia bacterium | reverse complement strand
TAACTTGGTGGTCAATGCCCTGGGCATTCCTCTCTTTTCAATACTGTCAATTAATAAACATTTCTTGTTGACAAGTTTAATGAATTTTTCCAGTTCAGATCCTTTTAAAATTCCTCTTTTTTTTGAATCCGCATAAATGACCAGTTCCTCTCCAATTCGTTTTATCAAATAATTTTCCAATTCTTTCTCATTTTTCAGGTATTTTCTGGCATTTCCTTTCTTAACCATAAAAAGGGGCGGTTGAGCAAGAAACAGATACCCGGTTTCAATCACCGGCCTCATGTACTTAAAAAAGAAAGTCATTAGCAGGGTACGTATATGGGACCCATCAACATCAGCGTCGGTCATGATAATAATTTTATGGTAACGTAATTTCGATAAATCAAAATTTTCTTTTCCAATTCCGACACCCATAGCGGCAATAATCGTCTTTATTTCTTCATTTTCCAACATTTTTGAGGTGGTGGCTTTTTCAACATTCAATATTTTACCTTTAAGAGGCAATATCGCCTGAAATTTTCTGTCCCTTCCCTGTTTGGCTGAGCCCCCAGCCGAATCACCTTCAACCACATACAATTCACTCTCTTCAGGCTTTTTTGACTGGCAATCCGCTAATTTTCCCGGTAATGTCGTCCCTTCCAACAGGTTCGATTTCCGGACCAGATCTTTTGCTTTTCGGGAGGCTTCCCGGGCTTGAGCAGCCAATGAAGCCTTGTTTACAACCGCCTTAGCAACGGAAATATTTTCTTCGAAATATTCTTGCAACTTTTCATTCACAAACGATTCAACAATACCTTTGACATCGGAATTGCCGAGTTTGGCCTTTGTTTGCCCTTCAAATTGAGGCTCTTTAATCCGAATGGAAACCACAGCGAATAAACCCTCTCTGACATCATCCCCTGAAAAATTAATTTTAATGGATTTTTTCAGATTATCTGATTGGGCAAAATTATTGATGGTTCTGGTCAAAGCCCCTTTGAAACCGGTTAAATGTGTCCCGCCCTCAATGGTATTGATATTATTAACATAGGATAAAAGCAATTCATTGTAGGAATTTACATATTGGAAAGCAACTTCAATCTCAACGTCATCTCTGGTGGCAGCCAGATAAATTGGCTTTGAATGAATTTTTTCTTTGGAGTCGGTCAAATATTTAATATACTCAACAATCCCGCCTTTAAAAAGAAATTGCTCCCGTTCATTATTCCTCTCATCAACCAAATTTACCAAGAGTCCTTTATTCAAAAAAGCCAATTCCTTCAACCGTTTTGAAAGAATATTGTAATTAAATTCCGTGGTATCAAAAATTTCTTCGTCTGGCCAAAAAGTAACCTTGGTCCCCCTTTTGTTTGTTTTTCCGATTTGCTTGAATACGGTAACCGGTTTTCCATGTTCATATTTTTGATAATAAACCGCCCCATCTCGCTTTATTTCCAATTCCAGCCTTGATGAAAGTGCATTTACCACCGAAACCCCGACTCCATGCAGCCCGCCAGATACTTTATAACTATTTTTATCGAACTTTCCCCCGGCATGAAGTGTGGTCATAACCACTTCTGCAGCCGGGCGTTTTTCTTCTTTATGCATATCGACCGGAATACCCCGGCCATCGTCAGAAACCGTAACCGAACCATCAAAATGAATGATCACCTCAATTTTATTACAATACCCGCCCATGGCTTCATCAATAGAATTGTCTACCACTTCGTAAACCAGATGGTGCAATCCGGAAGATCCCGTACTTCCAATATACATGGCAGGTCTTTTTTTGACCGCATCGAGACCTTCCAAAACTTTAATGCTTTCCGCTGTGTAATTCTTGTCAACCATTCATATTATCCTTAGGCTTCTTTTAATGATCCCATTTTTAGTTCAAAGCGTTTGTCAAACAGTTTGTTTTTAGAAACAGATGTGGCCACCACTTGCAGATCCGGATAGTTCTGCATTAAAAAATCAATATTATTGTCATCTATGGCTGTATCAAAATCATCAACCAGAAAAACCGGATACTGTTTATTTTTAGCCTTGAAAAGTTCAATAAACGAGATATATACCATTAATAAATGAAGTTTTTTTTCTCCCGAAGAATAAAACTTCAGATTTCTGCCATTTAAAACCAGCTTAAAACAATCCAAATGGGGACCTGTAAGCGAGGAGTGAGATTTTATTTCCATTTTTTTATGATCTTCCAGTTTTTTGAAAAATACCTCTCTTGAAATTCCCTGACTGATGTCAAAAGAAGGTTTATATTCCAACAAAAGATCAATTTTAAATTTTTTTTTGATTTCCAGATTCAGGTCTTCCAGAAAATGGATTCTTTCATGAACAATTTTTTCACTCATTTCAGCAATTGCCCTATTCCAACCCTTCAATTCCAGCAAATCTTGCTTGGTCTTCAGCAAAATATTTTTTTGCTTTAAAGCTTTATTATAACTCAAAATATAGTGTATGTAAAGCGGATAAACACCAAATATAAATCTATTGATCATTCTTCTAATTACGGTGATACTTTCTATGGCCCGATTATAATCGGATGAAGAAAAGAAAACCGGGTAAAAATAGTGGTTTAGTTTATAGAGATTAATTTTTTTTTCATCCAGAAATAAGTTGAAATTATTGGCCCGATATACAGCGGACAGTTCATTCTCAGAATGATTATGGTTGACGTTCATAAGAAGAGAAAATGAATCCATGTTGCGGTTCATTACATCCGATTTACCTACTTTAAGAAAGGATTTTCCGAAACCAAGCATAAATATGGCCTCAAGCACTGATGTTTTCCCGGCTCCATTTAAACCGTAAATCAAATTTTTTCTTGATGAGAGTTCTAATAAGAGATTGGTCAGGTTTCGGAATCCCCTGATGTGAATACGATTAATAACCAAAAGCCCTATAGATTTAAAGGCATGACCACATATATGAATTCAATATCTTCAACTTTTTGCGGTTTAAAAATAAAAGAACTATCACCATCATTCATTCCAATTTCAATTTTGTCTGATTCAATATGGGTCAAAAAATCAATAATAAAATTCCCGTTAAAGGCAACCTCCATTGATTTTCCTGAATACTCAATAACCAGCTCTTCGTGCGCTTCTCCTTTTTCCGGGGTTGTTCTTTCCAGAATCAGTTTGTTGTCAGAAAATTTAAAAACCACCCCGTTATTCCTGGTTTTAAAAATTAAGACTCTACGAAGCGTATCCAATAATTCGTTGCTGTTAAGAATTGCCTTGAATTCAGTTTTTTCAGGAATTACTGCCTTATAATTGGGGAACTTTTGATCGATAATTCTGGATGATAATATTCGATTCTGATATTTAAAAAATAGATTGTTTTTATCATAACTGAATTCAAGTTTCCCCTCGTCCCCTATTTTTTGAAGTTCAAGTAGAGATTTTCGAGAAATAATAAAACCAATTTGTTCAGAAATCGGTGATTCGTTTTTGCAGTGTGTAAAAGCCAAACGATGACCATCTGTTGCTGCCATTTCTAATTTTTCCTGATCAATATTTAAAAGAGCGCCACCGAGGTTGAATTTCATTTCAGGAGAAATGATATAATAATTTTTTTGAATCATGTTACTCAATTTTTTCATGGAAATTTCAATGGGGGAAGAAAAATCAGACGTAGGCAATTGCGGATAGTCCGAGGACTGCAATCCCAATAATTTATATTTGCTGGTCCTTTTTTCGTTGTTGATAATGATTTGCAAATCATTATTTTCGGAAATTTCCACAATACCTTCCGGCATTTTTGAAATTAAATCATAAAAATCTTTGCCATTAACCGTGAATGTACCGGGTTCTTTTACATTAACTTTTATTACCGATGATAATCCAATTTCCAGATCCGTAGCAATCATTTCTAATATTCCATTTGCAGAAGCCGTCAGCATTATATTTTGCAGAATATCCATTAGCGTTTTCTTTTCAAATATGCCTTGAAACAACCTTAATTCATTAGAAAAATTTGATTTTTCCACAAAGATTTTCATTTTTATCATCCTTAAATAATTTAAATAATAATAACATAATAAGTATATAAAAAAAAGAATTAAAGTGTTAAAAAGTGGAAAATACCCAAAATTATTTTAAGTCGGGCTTTTCTGACTGTGAGAATAAATGTGAATAAAAATAATAAATGTGAAAAAACATTTAATTCTGAAAAAAGTTTAGGAAGGAACTGATTTTTTTCTCAAATTCTTCATTTTTTTCAATCTCTTTTTCAATTTTATTAATAGAATGAAGTACCGTGGTATGATGTTTACCGCCAAATTTTTTACCGATTTCGACCAGAGGGTTTTTGGTAAGTTTTTTGCAAATAAACATGGCTATTTGTCTTGGTTGTGCGATTTTTGGACTGTTGTTTTTTGATTTCAAATCTACGACTTTGATTGAAAAATTCTTGGCTATATATTCCTGTACGCTTTCGATGGTAATAGCCTTTTTTTTCAACGATATATATGGCTTTAGCGCTTCTTTGGCAAAAGCAAGGGTGATCTCATTTTCACTCATATCTGAATATTTTAGGTCTGCGTAACCGATGAGTCTATTTAGAGCCCCTTCAAGTTTTCTAATGTTATCTTTAATTGATGAAGCCAGGAAATATACAACTTCATCCGGAATCAGGAATTTTTTTTTGGTGAGGCTTTTGTTATGATAGACCTCTAAAATTTTCTTTTTTAGTATGGCGATTCTACCTTCGAGATCATATGGAAGAATATCAACGATTCCTCCCCATTCAAATCTGGATTTTATCCTTGTTTCCAGATCCGGAATATTATCGGGATGTTTGTCGGAACAGATCACAATTTGTTTCTCTTTTTGAATGAGATTATTAAATATATAATAAAATTGTTCACTTGTCCCACCCCATTTTGTGATGTATTGAATATCATCAATCAGCAAAACATCAACCGACGTGTATTTTTTAATAAATTCAGACCTTTTGTTTAGTCTGGTGTGCTCGACATATTCATTCATCAAATCACTGGTGGTTAGGTAAATGACGCGCATTTTTTTATTATTGTCGACAATTCTGTTTCCGATTGCATACATCAGGTGTGTTTTCCCCAAACCCACATCACTGTAAATATAAAGCGGATTATATGATTTTCCTGGAAATTCCGAAACACTGTATGCAAATGAGTATGCCATTCGATTCGGATCCAGCTGGACAAAAGAATCGAAGGTATATTTTTTTTGAAGATTTGAACGCTGATGAATGGATTCGGTTTCCATTTCTTGTTCCGGGAAAACAGTCGGATCTTCATCATAAAGTGGAACCAGCTTCAGAATAAAATCAAATTCCTTTTTTGTCTGATCGTTAATTTTTTTGAGTAAATTTTTACAGAGCCAATCGGTCTTCTTTTTATCGGGAGACCCTAAAAATACCACATTTTTATGGGTGCCAATATAGGTCAATGGCTTGATCCATTTGTCGTAGGTAGGATTGTCGAGTATTTTTTTTAGATAGTTTTTGGTTATTTCAAAATAATCCATCGATTGTACTTTTCCACAGAGAAATTAACATTTGTGGAAAACCAGTATTCTCATTTCCCGCCAAATGTTACTGTGTGTTCATCATATAGTAAACCTGTTGGGAATGTCAATACTTGACAAAAAAATTTTTTTTATTATATTTAAAAATGGAAAAAAATTCCAAATTTGTAAAAATCAAGAAAAAATGTACCGATTCCAATATTGAATTTATCAGTTTAAATACCCTTGATTTAAAAGGAAAACTTCATTCCCTAACCCTTCCTTTTGCGATGTTCAATGACAATTTGGTATCTAATGGAATTGGATTTGATGCCTCATCATACGGATTTGCAAAGACCGAGAACAGCGACATGCTGATGGTTCCGGATCTGGATACCCTTTATTATGATCCTTTTTCCAGTCGAAAAACAATTTCATTCATGACAAAAATATATCTATCCGATGCCAGAAGAACCCGATTTGATTATGACGTGAGATTCATTGCCAGTAAAGCTGAAAGTTGCCTGAAAGATTTAAAATTGGGAAAAATAATGATGTCTCCGGAATATGAATTTTTTATTTTTAAAAATGTTGAGTATGGGGTAGAAAAAGATGGTTGTTTTTATTTTATTGAACATGAATCAGATGAAAAGAGAAACTATTATCATTTATCTTCACCGGAAGACCAATTTATCGATTTCAAAAATGAAGCTGTTTCCATTCTTCAATCCTTGAATATTGAAATCAAATATCACCATCATGAGGTCGCGGTGAATCAGCATGAAATCGAAACAAATTTTAATGGCCTGCTGGAAACGGCAGATGCTGCGATAAAAATAAAATATGTTTTATTTAATCTGGCAAAAAAACATGAATTGTTTATCACATTTATGCCCAAACCTTTTTTTGGAAAAGCCGGAAATGGCTGGCATGTACATCAATATATCGTTGATGGTAGAAAAAATATATTTCATGAAAAAGATAAGTATGCAAGTTTTTCAAAAACAGGATTGAGTTATTTATCGGGTCTTTTATTTCATTCCGCTTCGCTTTGTGCCTTAACCAATCCGTCAACCAATTCTTATAAAAGGTTGGTCCGGGGATATGAAGCACCGGTGGCGGCAATTTATGCCCTGTCAAACCGAAATGCCGCGATAAGGATACCCTCATATACAAAGGCCGAAAACACGCGGCTTGAATACCGGGCCAGCGATGCGACATCAAATCCATATCTTTCTTTATCTGCCATGCTTCTGGCGGGCATTGACGGAATAATAAAGAATTTGAATCCGGAAGAATATAATTTCGGACCCTTTGATTCCGGAATTCCGGAATCAAAAATATTAAAAAAGAAAATAAGAATGTTACCAGAAAGCCTTTCCGATGCTCTGGATGGTTTGGAAAAAGATAATGAATATTTAAAAAAGAATGGTATATTTGATGAACACTTCATTTCGAGATGGCTGGCCATGAAGAGGGAAGAAATTGCAGAAGTGAATTATATTCCTCATCCCAAAGAATTTGAACAATACTTCAATTTCTGATCAAGTGGTTGAACATGAGATCAATTTTGTGATTGTTGCGGGATATCATTAAATGAATGGTTTTTTTAAAATAGTAAAACAGATTATTTTGAAAATATTTGCAGTGCTATTGATAATTCTGGTTCTGATCTCCCCGTACTTTTTACTGATTGATTTTAAAACCTTTTCTCCGTTGGTGCTTACGGTCTGGCTGCTTTCTGCCGCCTATTACGTATTTGTAAAGGCCAGAGAAAAAAAATGAGTTGGGATTCAATTTAGTGATGATTAAGTATTTCTGAGAGCTTTTGAATATCATCCGGTTCTGTTCCCGATCTTTTTATCAAACCGATAAAAATATTTTCATCCCGGTCGGATTTTCTGAAAAACAGGTAATTTTTTGATAAAATCAAACCGGAGCACTTAATGTTAAACATTAACAAAATCTTGCCTTCTGTATTTAATATCCATCCTTTTGTCATTGATTTATCCGGTGTTTCGTTTTTTGTGAGCAGAATCTGACCATCCGGCGTCACAGAAAAATTATCGAAAACCGGTTTTTTGTCATAGATGGATTTATTATAGTCATCAACGACCTTCCCGAATTTATTGAACCATTCCCGATCTCGATACTTATACTGCAATTTTACTCGCTTCCTCCAATTATCAATATCTATTTTTTGTACATCAACAGCCTGGGGAATTTGAAGTTTTATTTCACCTGTTTTTCTCCCTTGGATATCATATGTCATCAAACTGGAATCAATGGCATTGGCAATCAGAATTGAACCATTGGTGAGATTCCATAAAAAGGGTGGTTTGAATGGAATCGAAATATCCGCTCCTGAATTAATTATGGAAATACTTGAGATAAGATGTTGGTGAGCGATTTGATTTTTAATTTGTCCGGAATTATTTAAAAGAACCAGAGATATAGGATATTTATAGGTGAAATAGTCTGAATTTTTTTCAATAGAGTCTTCATTCATGGAATGGATTTCTGATATAAATCGGCCATCGGAAAGCATGACGGTTTTTGATATGCCATATATTCCGGTCAATTGAAGTTTGAAAACCTTGATAAAATCTCCAGCTGGATTCATAACGGTAATCCAACGATGTCCATTAAAACCTTCGGTAAAAAATAGCTGGCGACCTGAGGGAGAGAATCCGAAGCAACCAATACGTTTCATTTCGCCCGGGCCTTCGCCTTTTCCAGCAATTTGTCTGATGAAATTTCCCGAGGGAGAATAAACTTTTATAAAAAAATCATAGGAATCAGACACATAGATATTTCCGTCTGGGCCTTCTTCAATCTGGCGTGGAGATACCAGTTCGCCCTCGCTATCAGTTTTGCCTAAAGAAATAATTTCCTGAGCTCGGGAAAAAAGGAAAAATGATAAAAATAAATTGACACAAACCAAAAACTTCATTTTTAAATATAATATTATATGTGTTTTTCTTTGTCCAGAATTTTTATTTTTTAATTCCGTATTTGTAGGATTTCATATTTCCGGATTCTTTGGCACAAATAAATCTATGGTCGATAAAACAAGAAAATTTTCCTAATTTTTCGCTTCGAACATATGTTATTTGAGGTTGTGTTATAAT
This sequence comes from uncultured Clostridia bacterium, assembly GCA_964583345.1. Classification (GTDB taxonomy): domain Bacteria; phylum Acidobacteriota; class Aminicenantia; order UBA2199; family UBA2199; genus CAZOWT01. The sequence goes on along the minus strand of CAZOWT010000032.1, from coordinate 10,682 downwards.
CCCTTGTTTGGATGAAAATTAATGGACAAGTACGAAAATAACTTCTCATATTCCAATCAACTGGATGATGAAAAGAAAAAAAGGTTGGAAGCGTATGTTTCGTTTCTTTTGGAATACAACCAAAAAGTCAATCTAATTTCCAGAAAAATTACCAGGCTGTCTCTTTTTAAATTAATCGGTGAAACCATTTATCTGAACACATTAATTTCGAAAAAGAAAGTAATCGATGCCGGGAGCGGAAATGGTCTGCTCGGGATACCGATCGCGATTTTAACTCCTGAAAAAAAAGTTGTACTGGTAGAATCAAAAAGGAAAAAAATAGAATTTTTGAAAGCTATTAAGCTGAAAAATAGTTTGGATAATATTTTTATCTTTGAAGGAGATGTCAAGGCCTATTTTAAAGGCTTGAAACCAGAGAATGCCGTACTGGTGGCCAGGGGATTTCCCAGGCTGGATATTTTAACCAATTTTGTTTCTTCTGGAAAAATTAATGAGATTATGATAATAACATCGAAAAGAAAAATAATAAAAATGAAAAAAGGTATGGAAACTGTGGTTCAAAAAATTTATAATATACCCCATAAAGATAATATAATCGTTTTTAAAATGGAGAATGTTTCACGTGAAACAAATTCAAAAAAATTGTGAAATTATTGCAATGGCCAACCAAAAAGGTGGTGTGGGAAAGACCACCACTGCTATAAATTTGGGTGCTGCTTTCGCGATCGCGGAAAAAAAAGTACTTATTGTTGATCTGGATCCCCAAGCCAATTCGACAACAGGTTTGGGCTTTGATAAGAAGCAGCTGGACAGGGACATTTATTCTGTTCTGGTCGGAGACTGTCCTGTTCTGGATGTCATGCTGGATAGTAGCCTTGAGTTTTTAAAAATTATTCCCTCTTCGCGGAACCTGGCTCGATTTGAATTTGAAATCATTTCAGAAGATGATAACCATCTTTATTTAAAAAGAGTTTTGGAGGAAATTTCGGATCAATTTGATTATATTATTATTGATTCACCTCCATCTCTGGGTCTGTTGACCATTAATGCCCTGACTGCATCTGGCAGTGTGCTGATTCCGATTCAAACCGAATACTATGCGCTCGAAGGACTTTCGGATTTGATGAATACCATAAATAGAATTCAGGAAAATTTTAATCCACAACTTGAAATAAAGGGAATTTTACTGACCATGGTTGATGAAAGAACCAATTTGTCAAAACAAGTTGGCGAAGAAATCAGGGCTTATTTTAAATCCAAAGTTTATCATGCCATTATTCCCCGAAATGTCAGAATTTCGGAAGCTCCCAGTTTTGGGAAACCCATTCAACTTTATGACATCAAATCTGCAGGTTCAATGGCCTATATGTCTCTGGCTAAGGAGATGATGGTCAGATGAAAAGAAAAGTTTTGGGCAAGGGTATCGAGGCCATTATCTCTAATAAATCTCCCTCTGTTTCCGAAAAAACAGTTACAGAAATTGATATTGAGGATATTTTTCCCAATCCATTCCAGCCCAGAAAGAGTTTTAATACTGATAAACTGAAGGAGTTGGCGAACTCTATTGCCGAAGCAGGAATGATTCAACCGGTTGTGGTTTATAAAAAAGAAGATAAATATTATCTTCTGGTGGGAGAAAGGCGTTGGAGAGCCGTTCAACAATTAAAATGGAAAAAGATCCCGGCAATCATAAAAGATTTATCAATTGATGAGATTATGATCGGATCTTTGATTGAAAATATACAGCGGGAAGATTTGAATGCCATTGAGATTGCCGAAGGAATAGACATGTTAATGAAAAAGAATGGTTTCACCCAGGAGGAATCATCAGAAAAATTGGGCATGAATCGAACAACATTGACCAATTATCTTCGCCTGCTGAAATTACCAGAGCCGGTCAAACAGGGAATTGTTGCCAATGAAATATCGGCAGGCCATGCCAGGCCACTTCTTTCTTTAAGAAGTGATGATGATATTTTGGGTGCCTATCAAAAAATCATCGGGAATAATCTCACCGTCAGGCAAACCGAATCGCTGGCGAAGAATTTTTATAAAACCAGAAAAGAAGATCATCTTCACGAAGATCCCAATATTGTTCAAATTGAAAACAAATTAACCCGTTTGTTGTCAACAAAAGTGAAAATCCTATATTCCAAGAATGGAAAAGGAAAAATTGAAATTTTCTTTAACAAACTGGAAGAATTTGAAAGAATTTTTGAAACCTACTTCAAGGAGTAAATTATGTCTAAAACCGATCAGCCAATCAAAGTGAATGCCTTCATTGATAAAGACACTGAAGTAAAGGGGGATGTTAAATTCAAGGAATCATTCCGTATCGACGGGAAATTTAATGGAAAAATTCTTGTTGGAGATACACTTATAATCGGAGAAACCGCTCAGGTTAATGCGGATATTGATGTCAAAAATATCTCTATTAATGGGCGGGTAAAGGGTACGATTACTGCCCGGGATTCAACCGAAATATTTTCTATGGGAAGGGTTACCGGTCAGCTGATTACCGCAAAACTCACGATTGAGGAAGGCGCTTTCTTTCAAGGTACCTGTCAGATGGAGTTAAAAGCGCTGGAAGAAAAGAAGCCTGAAGCCGAAGAGGGTTCGACAAAAAAGTGAAGTTTAAATGAATGGCTCCTTTATATCCGGAACAAAGGAGTTTATATTTTGGCTACATTAGATAATTGATGAAAAGAAAAATAGCAGCGGTGATTCCGGCCCGTTTTGGCTCCCGTCGTTTTCCCGGCAAGCCATTGATAGAAATTGCGGGAATACCGATGATTGAAAGGGTATACCGTCAGGTGGAAAAATCAAAGAGATTTTCAGATATCATTGTCGCCACTGATGATGAAAGAATCGCCAATGCCATCCAAAGGTTTGGCGGCCATTATCAAATGACATCAGGCGAAATTCAATCCGGAACCGACAGGGTATATGAAATTTTAAAGAAAACGGGATTCGAAGCGGCCGTAAATATACAGGGCGATGAACCGCTTATCTCCGAAAGGTTAATAGCCCGAATCTATGATACTCTTGCCACATTTCAACATGAGGTTGTGTCTGCATTCTATGAAAATCACTCGTTTGAAGATTTCCATTCCCAGAATATTGTAAAGGTGGTGATGGATAATCAATACCATGCTCTGTATTTTTCCCGTTCGCCGGTTCCGTTTATAAATCATAAATACGAATTTGATGAATTCCATCAACATATCGGAATCTATGGTTATCTAAAAGATTCAATTGAAAAATTCGTAAATTTCCCGCTTTCCATGCCGGAAAAAAAAGAGCAGTTGGAACAATTACGTTTTTTATCAAATGGGATTCAAATAAAAATGATTAAAAGCGAATATCGGTCAGTCAGCGTTGATATTCCCGGAGATGTTAAAAAAATTGAAGATATCTTGATTCAAGCAAATGAAAAAAACTAAATATATTTTTATTACCGGTGGTGTTCTTTCTTCTCTGGGAAAGGGAATTGCCGCAGCTTCCATCGGCAATATTTTGGAATCATACGGTTTCAAAATTACCATTATCAAATTCGATCCATATTTAAATGTGGATCCCGGGACCATGAGTCCTTTTCAACATGGAGAAGTATATGTTACCGATGATGGTGCAGAAACTGACCTGGACTTGGGGCACTACGAGAGGTTTACCCGGGCAAAAATGTCCCAGATGAACAATTGGACTGCAGGAAGAATTTATCACGATGTCATTCAAAAAGAAAGAAGAGGCGATTACTTGGGCAAAACCGTTCAGGTTATACCTCACGTGACCGATGAGATTAATGCCGCAATCATGGCCATGGATGGCCAATATGATTTCATTATTTCGGAAATAGGGGGAACAGTCGGGGATATTGAAAGTTTGCCATTTTTGGAATCTATCCGGCAGATTGGTTTGATAAAGGATAAAGAAAATGTGATTTATATTCATCTGACATTGGTGCCATTTGTCAAAACGGCTGGCGAATTGAAAACCAAACCCACCCAGCACAGCGTGAAAGCATTGAGGGAAATTGGAATTCAACCGGATATTTTACTCTGTCGTTCCGAGATTCCGATTCCTCCTGAAATTAAACAAAAAATTGCATTGTTTACAAATGTAAAAGAAAAGGATGTTGTAAGTGCCTTCGATGTTGAATCCATATATGAAATCCCTCTCATTTTTAAAAAGCAGGGCTTGGGGGATTCATTACTAAGAAAGTTGAACTTGAAGAAAAGAATCGATGATTCCCAAAAATGGCAATCCTGGATAAACAAGGCAAAAAAAACAAAACATGAAATACGCATTTGTATTGTGGGAAAATATATAAAACTGTACGACTCCTACAAGAGTCTTTTCGAAGCCCTTTACCATGCCGGTGTTGAAAATAATGTCAGGGTAAAATTGGATCTGATCGAGTCTGAAGCATTGATGAAACGAGATTTGGCCAAAGTATTCGAGAATGCCGGTGGGATTCTTGTTCCCGGTGGTTTCGGGATTCGCGGGATAGAGGGAATGGTAAAGGCGGTTGAATATGCCAGGATGCGGGATATTCCATATTTTGGAATCTGTTTGGGGATGCAAACTGCGACCATCGAATTTTTAAGAAATATCGCTGGACTGGACGACGCCCATTCGACAGAATTTAAAACTTCAATTGCTCACAAGGTATTTGTCAAGCTAAAGGAACTAAAAAATATAGAGGAAATGGGACATAATATGAGGCTGGGTGAATTTTCCTGTCAGCTGAAAAAAAATACCCGGGCATTTCGTATTTATAAAACAGAGAAAATTTTTGAAAGGCACAGGCATCGATATGAATTCAATCCGGAATTCGAAGCCATGCTGGTCGAAAGCGGAATGGAGGTAAGTGGAAAAAATATGAAGCGAAATCTGGTTGAAATTATAGAATTAAGTGATCACCCTTGGTTTATCGGATGCCAATTTCATCCGGAATTCAAATCCGGGCCTCTTAAGGCTCACCCCCTTTTTGTTTCTTTTGTGAAAGCAGCCAAGCAATTCTCACAGAATAAAAATAAAAAATGATTCGTTGATACGATCGGCCTTATGGCATTTTGTTAATTATTAACTTTATGTGGGCCTTGTCAATTCTTCCAGATTGATTTTATTCTTTCGGCCAGCATTTCCAGATACTTTTTATCGATTTGATCAAAATCATCAGTTTTTTCACTGTCGATGTCAATAACGGCACTGATCATCCCTTCTTGATTAAAACAGGGAATAACAATTTCGGAATTTGAATGGGGATCACATGCCACATGACCGGGAAATAGGTGAACGTCCGGTACGAGAATGGTTTTCTTTTGTAATACCGCGGCAGCACAAACTCCTTTTTCCAGGGTGAGTGTCATGCAGGCCGGAGGCCCTTGGAATGGACCCAGGGTCAACTGATTTCCCTTAAGAAAATAAAAGCCTACCCAAAAGAAATTGTCAAATCGATATTTCAATATGGCGACAATATTTGCCGTTGTCGCTATTGTATCTGTATGTCTCTTTAACTGGGCTTGAACCTGTTTCAAAACCCATTTATAAGTTTCTTCCTTTTGCATTTTTATCACTGTTTCTGGAAAAAATTCAATTTCTATATATACAAAAGCGCCATTTTTGTCAAATAACGGTTCTATCAGATTTTTCATGTTTACTTTTTTTGATTTTTGGATTATAGTTTTTTATGTTTCCAAAGCATTCTTTAGTCTTATATTTTTCTTTTCAAAAGCAAATAAAATTAATAATAGAGGTGTAAATGATAAACAAAAAAGTTTTATTATTAATCGGTCTGCTGTTTTTGACCTTTGCATTACCCGGTGATCAGTTTCCGCTTCAATATGATCGTTATCATCATCCGGATGAATTAATGCCGTTTTTAAAAAAAATAACGGATTCATTCTCTAAATTTACAAAATTGCATAAAATTACAAAAAGTTACAGAAATACGGAAATTTATTTGCTTGAAATCGGACCTGAAACCAAAAAAGCAGAAAAAATCAATCCGGCGATTCTGGTGGTTGCAAACTTAAGCGGGATTAATCCGATAACCACGGAAGGCGCGTTTAAGTTGATTGAATTGCTTCTTGAAAAAGAGGAATGCAGGAAAAATACCACCTGGTATATCTTACCAAATGGGAATCCCGATGCCTCGTCCAGATTTTTTAAAAAACCATTATTTATGGGATCCGGAAATTTTAATCCCCATAATGATGATATGGATGACAGGATCGATGAAGATGGAGTGGAAGATTTGGATGGAAACGGATTGATAACCCAGATGAGAAAAAAGGATCCCAAGGGAGAATGGATTCCTCTTTCGAATGAACCCAGAATGATGAAAAAAGCAGATTGGGCAAAAGGGGAAAAAGGGATTTACAAAATTTATTCCGAAGGAATTGACAATGATGGCGATGGCGAATTAAATGAGGATGGAATTGGAGGAGTTGATATTTCGATTAATTTCCCTCATTTATTTAAATTTTTTACTGCCAATGGTGGTTCCTGGGCCGGTTGTGAAGCAGAGAGCTTTCATATCATGGAGTTTGTATTCAATCATAAAGAAGTTGCCATGACCGTTCTTTTGGGAAAATCCAATTTTTGCCTGGTTCCCCCGAGAGCTGGAAGAAGGGAGACGGCAGATTTCTCGAAAATAAAAATACCCGAACGAATCGGAAAAATATTCAAACTTGATACCAGCCGAACCTACACCATGGAAGAGATTTTGGAATTTGTAAAACGGGTTGTTCCCAAAGGATTTGAGGTTACGGAATCCATGGTGGCAAGCTTTCTTGGGCTGGGTGCCGTTGTTAATCCACTTCCGTCTGATTTGAAATTTTATAATGCCTTGGCCGAAGAATATAAAACATATTTGAAAGAACGCAAATTGGATACAGAACGCATTCAACCAGAACCGGCCAGTGATGGTTCTTTCGAGTTATGGTCTTACTACCACCTGGGATTACCTTCTTTCAGTTTGGATTTTTGGACCCTGCCCCAGCAAAAAAAGGAGGATAAAAACGAATCGGAAATAACCCCGGAAAAACTGGAAAAAATGAGTACCGATGATTTTGTAGGACTTGGAGAAGAGAAAATCGATGCATTTTTAAAACGTTCGGGAGCTCCGGGAAATATTAATGCCAAAATGATTATAAATGCCCTAAAAAATGGAATGATGACCACGATAAAAATGGCCGAAATGCTCCGAAGCATGCCCCGTAAAGATATCGAGGATGGGGGAGACCCATTACTTAGAGCCCTTCTCGACTACAGTGATAAGGAATTGCAAGGCAAGGGATTTATTCAGTGGAAACCGTTCCAACACCCTTCTCTGGGGGAGATTGAAGTCGGCGGGGTAGTTCCCTTTGCCGCCAATACGCCTCCGGATCATTTGATAGATAAATTGCTCGAGGGTCAGGTACCCTGGATTTTAAATCTGGCGTCCAAAATTGCCAGAATAAAAATCGGTAAAACCGAAATAAAGAATCTGGGCCAGGGTATTTATAAACTCACTATCTGGATTGAGAATACAGGTTACCTTCCTTATCCGATTGAAATGGGGAAGAGAAACAATCGAATTACACCGGTTGTGGTTACTGTTCAGGGAAATGGAATCAGGATTCTCGAAGGGAAAAAACGCAGCCTGATAAATGAAATTCCCGGAAGTGGTTCAAGGGATATAAATCTGATCATTTACAGTGAAAAACCAACCGAAATCACTATTCAAGCAATTACCCCGATGGCAGGGAATGATTCTGTTTCGATGAGACTGGGAGGTACACAATGAAAAAGAATTTGGTTTTTTTATGGGTTCTTTTCTGGACCATGCAGTTATTCTGCGCAAAAGCCGGTATTATTCATAAATTGTCTGTCCCACTTCGTTTTGATTTTTATTATTCGGTTGAAATGACAATTGAAGCCTTGGAAATGCTACACAAATCTTATCCCCGGTTATCTAGGTTGGATGTGGTGGGCAAGAGTGACGAAGGGCGTTCAATTTATTGCCTGACCATCAACAATCCCAAAACCGGTCCTGAGCTGGACAAACCAGGCGTGTATGTGGACGGCAATATTCACGGCAATGAAATTCAGGGAACTGAAGTATGCCTCTATCTCATTAATTACATCTTGACAAAATATGGAGAAAATAAGGAAATTTCGGAATTGGTTGATAAAAATTGTTTTTATATTGTCCCCATCGTTAATCCGGATGGTCGTTTTCACTTTTTTTCAGACGCCAATACACCCAACAGTAACCGGGGATTACGCATTCCTCGTGATGATGATAACGATGGACTGCTTGATGAGGATTTTCCCGATGATCTGGATGGCGATGGCAATATTTGTATGATGCGAAAACGTGATCCATACGGAAATTTTAAAACCGATCCCGAAGATCCTCGCCTGATGAAACGAATTAAGCCAGGTGAACAGGGAGAATGGACCTTGCTGGGTGATGAAGGAATTGATAATGACGGTGACGGCAAAATTAATGAGGACGCTGAGGGATATGTCGATCCGAACCGCAATTGGGGATTTGATTGGATGCCCCCTTATGTTCAGGAGGGAGCGGGCGATTATCCGTTTTCAGGAAAGGGATTAAAAGCTTTGGCCAGCTATATCAGCAAACGAACAAACATTAGTATTGCCTGGACTTTTCATAATTTCGGCGGAATGTATCTGAGGGGCCCCAGCACCAAAGCCCAACCGGAATATTCTCCTCAGGATATCGCGGTTTATGATTATCTGGGAGAACAGGCAGAAAGAATTTCACCTGGCTATCGCTACCTGATCAGCTGGAAAGACCTTTATTCGACTTATGGCGATTCCGGAGAATGGATGAGCATGATCATGGGCACATACACCTTTGTCGGTGAGATTTATATGACCAGCCAGGAAAGTTTCAAAAGTTTTAAAGAAAGCAAAATGGATAAATCAGCTGAAGAAGATGAATTCTCATTCAGAGGTAATCCTTCTTTTGAAAGAGAACGGATAAAATTTAATGATCATCTGGCACAAGGAGAGTTGTTCAAACCGTGGAAAGCCTTCAGGCATCCGGTCTATGGGGATATAGAAATAGGGGGCTGGGTAAAGATGAGTTCACGGCTACCGGATCCTTTTTTACTGGTTGAAATGCTTCACCGAAACGCTTCGGCAGTTATTTTTTCAGCAAAAAACACCCCGGAGGTAACACTCGAAGTATTTGAAATAAAAAAAATTGACCCGTCATTAACCCGGATCCGGACCCGTTTGGTTAATAAAAAATCAATTCCGAGTATGAGCTACCATGCGCAAGATGTTCAACTCTACCCCAAAGATTTCCTGAAGTTATCAGGCAAGAAGATCAGGGTAATAGCCGGTGGCCGGATAGATGACCTTTTTTACGAAAAGGTCTCCTATAAAGAAAATCGTCCGGAAATACAGTTTCTTTTTATACCTGGTTTTGGGAAAGTGGAGCACCAGTTTTTAGTGGCTGGCAAAGGTATGGTTTTGATTCAATACCGATCGTTTCATGCCGGAAAATTGGAAAAAAATATCTCTTTGGATTAAAATAGTCTAAAATTGGATTCATTCTGAAATGGGTGCAGCACCGATTGTCACCGAAAATCTCAGTAAGAACTATGGGAAATTCCGGGGGATTATTGCTGTGAATTTTCGAATTGAGCCTGGAGAAGTTTTCGGCTATCTGGGGCCAAACGCAGCGGGAAAAACAACTACGATTCGGCTTCTATTGGATTTCATTCGCCCCACTTCGGGGAAGGCCACACTTTTTGGGCTTGATTCCCGAAAAAACAGTGCCGAGATAAAAAGGAAAGTCGGTTATTTACCCGGTGACTTGAATTTGTACGACCATTTATCTGCAAGAGAAATGTTATGGTTCTTTTCCAATTTGAGAAAGCATGTAGACTGGTCATATGTGGAAAATCTGGGATCCCGGCTAAAATGTGACTTTTCCCGGAGTATCCGCACACTATCACAGGGGAACAGGCAAAAAATCGGTGTCATTCAGGCCTTAATGCACAAACCCGATCTGATTATACTTGATGAGCCGACAAATGGACTTGATCCGTTAATCCGGCAGGAATTCTATGATTTGATCCGGGAACTCAAAGCGGAAGGGAAAAGTATTTTTATTTCGTCTCATATTCTGCCGGAGGTTGAAAAAATTTGTGACCGGGTTGGAATTATTCGAGATGGAAAAATTGTAGCGGTTGAGAAAGTGGCTCATCTGCAAAAAAAAATTATTCGCCAAGTCAAAATTGTTTTTATGAAACCTGTAAAAAAGGATGCATTTTCTGATATTGAAAATGTGGATCAGATTGTAATGGATGGTTGCCGCATGACCTGTCGTATCACTGGAGATATGAATCGATTTATAAAAAAAATAGCCGAATACCAGATCCATGATTTTTCCAGCCACCGCCCGGGTTTGGAAGAGATATTTCTTGCTTATTATGGAGAATCTCAACATGTTTCGTAGTCTTTTTCTTAAAAGCCTCAGGGATTACCGTTATTCACTTTTGGGCTGGGCCATTGGATTCATCTTTATTTCTTTTTATTTGATGTATTTTTATCCCTATATCAGTCGAACCACAGAAATTCTAGATGTTGTTGACAAACTACCTTCCTTCATTAAAAATCTGATTGGTGAAAAAATCAAATTAACCAGTCCGGCA
>CAZOWT010000031.1:0-19984 GCA_964583345.1 uncultured Clostridia bacterium | reverse complement strand
TAAAGTGGAGGAGACTGTTTGCGCAAGCCCGTTTCCTGGTCGCTTCCGGGAATATCTCCTGCGCTAACGCCGGTCATCGTGTTAGTGGAAGTGTTTGTGTTAGAGAATCTTTTTTCTATTCATGACTTACTTTTCACGAATCACGTCTTTCATATCCCCTCGCGCGAGTGGTGTATTGGTGTGAATAAATGGTGTATGATTGAGGAATTTATCTTCGATGGGAGCCTCAGGAGTATTGAAGGTAATTATCGATGTCCCCGTTTTTATGGGGCGATTTTTCACTGTTTGAGCGAAGCGAGTCGAAAAATTGAATCGATCATTACCTGCTCCGGAGGACAATACGACGGGCGACGCGAGAAGATAAATTCCTCGATTTTAGTAAGTTTTTTTTTTGGGAAATTGGGTTACAGACTTTTTAATTTCTTGACCAGTTCGATGCCGTCGCGGGCATAGTGTACACCGGCCCGGTCGGCCATCTTCCGGTTGACCACCGCCCCGCCGATAAACAATTTTACCGCTTTCAGGATTTCCCGGGTCTTTATCAATTCTACGGTTGCCAGCATCTCCGGTATGGTGGTGGTCATCAGGGTGGACAGGCCGATGACATCGGGCCTGAATTTTTCAGCCTCGGCAATAATCCGTTCCGCCGCCACATCCTTGCCCAGGTCAATCACCGTGTAATTGAAACTCTCCAGAATGCTGACGATAATATTCTTGCCGATATCGTGAATATCACCCTTGACCGTGGCCAGCATAACGGTTGTTCCTGCCGATTGCCGGTTGCCGGCGAGTTTTTCCTTAATGGCCGGCAGCACGGCCTTGACCACGTCGGCTGCGGCAATCAACTGGGGCAGGAAAAAGTCCTTCCTCTGGTAGCGGTTTCCCACCTCGTTCATGGCCGGAACGATGATACTGCCGATGACATCCATGGATGAGGATTTGCCGAGCAATTTCCCAATATTCTCCCGGGCACTGTCGCTGTCGCCTTCCAGGATATTGTCGTACAGGCTGTCACTGCCGGCATGGAGTTGATCGGCCGCCTTTTTCTCGAAACCGGAAAAGGTTTCAATAAACCGGGATAAGTATTTTTCCGATCCGGAAGAGAGAAAATTGGTAACGATCAAATGATCCCGCAGGGATTGCTGGAGCGGGTTGGCAATCACCATATCCAGTCCCCTGGATGCAGCCAGGGATAGAAACACCGCATTGACCAGTTCCCGGTTGGGAAGCCCGAATGAAATGTTGGATAACCCGATGATGGTTTTGTTATCCGGGAATTCTTTTTTCAGGAGTTCCAGGGTATCCAGGGTCACGCGAACCTTGCTGATCTCGGCTCCGGCACTGAGAACCAGGGGATCAAAAATAATATTTTTCCGGGGAATCCCGAGTTTTTCCGAAGCCCTGACGATTTTCCGGGCGACCGAACATCTCCTGTCCGGAGAATCGGCAATGCCCTGGTCATCGATCAAGGCGGCCACAAACGCCTGGTTGTATGTTTTGGCCAGGGGGAGGAGATTCTTCATGGATTTCCTTTCCCCGGAAATGGAGTTGATCACCCCTTTCCCGGGATAGAGCCTGCAGAATTCCTCCACAATTTCCGGGTCGGTGCTGTCGATAAAAAGGGGAATGTCCACCATGTTCTGAACGCTTTTAATAATATTGCAGACAATGCCTTTATCCAGTTGATGAATATTCAGGTTGATATCCAGGGCATCGCTGCCGGCTTTTTCCTGTTGCCGGGCGTCATATTTGACCGTGGTCAACCGTCCGGATTCCAGCTCCCGGCGCAGGATTTTCCGGCCGGTGGGATTGATACGCTCGCCGACCAGAAAAATTTTATCATTGGAAACCGGCTTCATCCCGCTTCTGGTGGTCAGGATGAGATCCGGAGGTAATTTCCTTTTGAAAACCGGCCGGCGTTTGAACCGCCGGGCCAGCTCACGGGTAAAATCCGGATCAGACCCGCAACAGGAACCCACAATCGAGGTTCCGAGCCGGTAAATATCCTCCATGAAGTCGGCGAACTCACCAGCCTTAACCTTGAAAACCGTTTTGCCTTTTTCCACAACCGGCAAGCCGGCATTGGGCTGGCAGAGGATGGGCAGAATGGAAAAATCCGCAATTTTTTTCATGGCCTTGTTCATGTTTTCCAGGGAGTTGCCGCAGTTTGATCCCACTGCCGTCAAACCCGGAAAGCCGGAAGTGACCGCGAAAACACCCCCGTCGGTTCCCGAAAGGCTCAGATCATCGTTGACAAAACTCATGCTGGCCATGACGGGAATACGAACCGTTGAGAGGGCCCCGACCACTGCCGCCCGGAACTCCTGGATTTCGGTAATGGTTTCGATGAGGATAAAATCCGCTCCGGCTTTTTCTAGCTCCCGGGCCTGCCGGGAAAAATTTTGCCTGACCTGGCTGAACTCCATTTCGCCCAGGGGTTCGATCAGTTTCCCGCAGGGTCCCAGGTTTCCGGCCACCCAGATGCGGTTCTTTTCCGCAATTGAGCGGGCGATTCGGACCGCTTCCCGGTTGATCGCTCCAAACCGCTTCTCCAGGGAAATTTCCCGGAGTTTGAGCGGTGAGGCGCCAAAGGTATTGGTGGTGATAAAATCGGCACCGGCCCGGGCATATTCCCGGTGAATGTCCCGAATCAATTCCGGATTGGACAGGTTCAACTCATCGGGTATAAATGGCCCGGACAGCCGGCTCTCGAGCAACGCCCCCATACTGCCGTCGCCGATGATAACTTTTTTACCCAGAATGTCCGTGATCTTCTTCATACCCACTCTCCAGAAACCCCATTATAGCTGAAACCACCCCCGCAGACAACCAGGAAATTCATCACCAAGTAAAGTAATTAAATTCCCGGTTCAATGTTAGTGGTTCAATGTTCAAGGTTCAAAGTTCAAGGTTAAATTGAACCATTTAATTTCACAAAAAAAAGACGAGTATGGTCATCTCTTTCATGATGGCATTCCTGTAACAAAAAATCAGATATTCTTTTTGTTAATTTATTTTTTACGGATGTGGGTGACTTCCAGGCTCCTGAATTCGCCCTCCGGGCCCTGCATATACATTTCCATCAAAAACTTGTCATCGTTCACCAGGGTGATGACGGTCTTTGCTTTTTCCTTATCACCGGTAAAAATGTTATCCACTTCGGCCCATTCGGTAAGCGCCTTCCCGCTGCTGTCCAGGATTCCGGTGCTGACCATGATCCCGGTCCCGAAGTTGTCGATCCAGACGGACAGGTATTTTTTGAGATGGTTGTCGTAGGCGTAAATCGACCGGCCCTCAAAGGGCTGGCCCATCATGGTCCCGGAATAGGACATCTCCAGGTACCGTCCGCCCATGATCATTTTCCCGATTGCCGGGCCCTTGGTCACCGTGGGTTCCTGTCCCGGTTTCTCCCACATTTTGGATACCACGTCCCATTCCCCGGCCTGTTTCTCAAGAAATTTATGGCCCTCGCCGGGAGTGGCATATTTCATCCATACCTCCATCATGTTCTGCTGCTCTTCGCTCATTTTTTTGTCATCAGCCAATGATGGAACCACCAGCAAAAATCCAAATAAAAGAATCCATAATACTTTTAATGTTTTCATTTTCCCTCCATAAGAATTCGCAAAGACCTCACCCCCATCATGTATACAGATATCGGTAAAAAAACTTGATCCGGTTATGGGGATCTATTGATAACAATTGTTGAAAATAATTTATCACTTCAGAATGACACCCAGATCCTCGAGCAGGGCCTGCAAATCTTCCTCGTGCTCCACTTCGTCCTGCAGAATCTGCAAAACCACATTCTGGGTGACCGGGTCCTTCATCCCGATATCCTGGATGATCCGGTTGTAAACGCCAATGGCGCACTGTTCGCCCTTGATATTCTGCTCCAGGATTTTCCGGACGAACGGATCATCCGGCGTGTCATATCCGCAATTGGAAGATTTGAACCAATCCTGGGGAGTAATAAGGGGTTTGCCCCCCAGTTGAATGATGCGGGTGGTTAACATGTCGGCATGACGGAGTTCATCGGCGGCGTGCTGGAGCAGCTCGGCGATTACCGCCTCCTTCATGGGACCGGCCACTATTTTGGCACCGACCCAATACTGGTAGTAGGCCAACCATTCATCGGCAAATGCCTTGTATAGCAGCTCCAGGATTTTTCCCACATCCATTCCCACGATTTCTCTTCCTTTTGTACCCATCGGGCACCTCCTTAATAGACTATAATTTTATTTTAAGGCAGTTTTTCATGCCTGCCGGTTTTTCTATAAGCCTCTCCTTGTCAATCGAATAATCCGGATTTTAAAACCTGATCCCAAATTCATTCACATCCAGAGAAAAATGCTCGCCGTCGGTCACCACCAGGGATTTGTCAGCAGAAAGCCGGTAGGAAACCTTTTCCAATATAACTGCCGGGGGAATCAGGTTAATAACGTTAATTCCATCGACCAGCGAAAATATTCTGGTGCGTAATTCAGGTTTTTTGATATACTGATTGGTGGAATGATCCAAAACAAAAACATAACCTTTGAGCCGTACCGTATTTTCACAAACCGCGGTAATCTCACCCAGAAAATGCCGGCGCAAATCATTTTCGAATCGCCTTCGTATGATGACGTGAATTTTCTCACCGACCTTTAAAATCATGTCATCTCCTTCGCTCTTTAAGTGTATTAAAATTATTAATAACATTATATATTCATAGAAAAAAAATAGCAAAAGCAATTGAATTTCATATGCTTGTTAAAAAAAAATAAAAATGATAATATGGCTTCCGGTGAAAGAATCCCATGAACGAGGACATTAAAAAAGAAGTCATTAAAACCAGAGAGTCATTGGAAAAAAAAAGTAAAAAAATCGTGAGCATCGAAAAGCGGGTAAAAAAACAAATCGATCGCGAGTACCCGCTGGATTTCAACGAGCTGTCCGATATCGAACTGGAAACCGAGATGGAAAAACGGGTGGTCTACCTGAATGAAAACCTGAATATCATCAACCAGATTAACCGGAAAACCGGCAACAAACTGCTGAAAATTCTACTGGTCATTCCCACCCTAATCCACTTCATGATCACCAAGCCCATACCTCTAATGAAGAATTACCTGCAATTAAACCATATCCTGCTCATCCGGTTGAAGCGCCTGAATGAAAGCCTTTCCAGGATGGAACTTCGTTTAAACGACCTGGAAGCGATCGAAAAAATATGGCTGCAACAAAAAGAAACGTAAATCGCCGATGGTTTATCCTTCAGTTAATCGCGATCCGGAATAAAACGGAATGGCGGTCATAGAAGTTGGCAACCGGAAGCAACTCAGGGATTTTGTTTTTTTCCCCCGGTCCCTGTATCGGTTTGATCCGTACTGGGTACCCCCCATCTGGTTCGAAGAAAAATCAGCTTATTCGCGGAAAAAGAATCCAATCCTAGCCAATTCTGACTTTGCCCTGGCCCTGGCCCTCCATGAAAAAAAAATCGTAGGCCGGAACCTGGTGTATATCGACCATACCTTCAACGATTTCACCCGGACTGAAATCGGGTTTTTCGGGGCATTCGAATGCATAAAAGACGAAGCCCCGGCTCGTGAACTCCTGGAATTTGCCGAAAACTGGCTGAGGCAGCATGGCATGAAAGCCATTCGGGGACCGATCCATCCGGTGGCCGAGAACTGGGGATTTCTCCACCAGGGATTCGAAGCGACTCCGGTTTACCTCTCCCCTTATAATCCGTCATATTACAGCGAATTGATCATGCGCTCAGGATACGAGAAAGCGAAGGACCTGCTGGTTTTTGAAGCGGATGTGAAAAAGGGTTACGAAATCCCTCCCCGTTTTATTCGGTTTTATGACCGGTTTACGAAACGACATCCAGAGATTTCCATCAGAAAACTAAACCTGAAAAACCTGGATGAAGAAGCCGAACAAATCTGGAAGCTCAGCAATCTGGCCTACCGTCACAACTGGGGATATGTGCCCCTGGATGTCCACGTCCTGAGGGATATGATCCGGAAGCTTAAAATGATCGTGGATACGGATGCGGTCTGGATGGCCGAACATAACGGAGAGATAGTGGCCTATTGCCTGGGATTCCCTGACCTGAATGTCATTCTGAAAAAGATTCGGGGAAGGCTCTTTCCGTTTGGTTTCATAAGGATTTTGAAGGATATCAAGAAAGTCAGGGATTACCGGCTGTTTGGCCTGGCCATCCATCCCCGCTACCAGAACCTGGGACTGGATGCCGTTCTCTATGTCCACCTGGCCAGGGCACTCTCGCCCAAACAGGTCAGGCTGGAAGCCAATTATATTCTGGAAGATAACCATAAAATTCGCAACGCCCTGGAAAAACTGAGTCTCAAGCATACCAAAACCTATCGAATATATGAAAAAAAACTATAATATTTTTGATAACACAATCAGGAGAAAGGACATGAAAAAAAAGAATTCCCTGCCCGGTATCTTATCAATCGGTTTGATATGTTTTGCTTTGATTCTTTTTGATGCCGGATGCTGCCCATGTTCCCGGCGGAGCCGGCAGGAGCCGAACCTTCCATCAGCAAAGGGCAGACAACCGCTGGTGGCTTCTTTTTATAAACTTTCCGAGCAAGCCGGATACCGGATTTTAAAGGCCGGTGGGAACGCCTTCGATGCCTATGTCGCCGTGACCATGGCCGAAAATGTGCTCTCTTCGGGATACGTCACCCTCTGCGGTTTACTCAGTACCCTGATGTACCATGCCGGTAAAGATGATGTCCTCTACCTGGACAGCGGATTTAACTCGGTTTTGGATCCGCAGGGTGCATTCGATCCCCGGAATCCGGTTGAAGGAAAAAAGATCGTGGTTCCCGGACTG
This sequence comes from uncultured Clostridia bacterium, assembly GCA_964583345.1. Classification (GTDB taxonomy): domain Bacteria; phylum Acidobacteriota; class Aminicenantia; order UBA2199; family UBA2199; genus CAZOWT01. The sequence continues at coordinate 13,131 of CAZOWT010000031.1, read as the reverse complement.
GTGGCCGGCCTGGAATCGATCAGCAAACGTTTCGGTAAATTACCATTCCGGGACACCCTGCTGCCGGCCATTGAACTTGCCCGCGACGGATTTGTCATCGATGAATTTTTTTCCCGTTGCCTGGCCTTTGATGCCGAAAAATTAAACAAATCGGATTATGCCCGGCGAACCTTTTTCAGGGACGGGAAGCCCTTGCAACCGGGCGACAACCTGAAGCAACCCGAACTGGCGGATTTTCTGATCAACCTTGCCGACCAGGGAGCGGGATACATGTACCGGGGGAAGTGGGCCGAATTTTTTGTAAACCTCTCCCGCCAACGAGGCGGTCTCATGACCATGGAGGATATGGCTGCCTACCGTCCACGCTGGTCGGAACCCTGGAACATGCCCTACCGGAATTTTGATATCTATGCCTCAGCCGGCCGGGCCAACCTTTCCCTCTGGGTTCTTCTGGCCCTTAAAACCCTCGAACATACGGATATTCAAAAACTGGGCCATTTTTCGGAATCCCCCGGAGCCCTGGAAACCATGGTGCGGGTGGCCCGGGCAGTAGACGGGGAAACCTGGATTCATGACATCCATATACTGGACAACCCGGAACTGGTCAATTCCCGGCTGACATTGAATTATTCGGCCGCTATCTGGGCCCGCGCCAACGGAGTTCTTGAAAACATCAAGCAGCAGGGTCCTCAAACCGAACAGACCTTGACTTCGATTATCGCGGATGAACGGGGAAATGTCATCTGCGGCAAGCATTCCATAAATTCTGAACTCTGGGGAGACGGCCTGTTTGTGCAGGGTGTCCTGCTGAACGCCTCCGGAGATATGACCGAAAGATTCACCGGGCCGGGGCAGCGCCGCATTCAGGGAGCGCCGAATTTCCTGATATTTAAAAACCGGGATTTGAAATATGCCTGCGGTTCCTGGAGTTCCTCAAATCCCCAGGCCGCCTTTCAATTTTTGGTTAACCTGCTCGACTACGGTCTGCCGGCCGATCAGGCAGCCGGATTGCCCCGCTTCGGAAGCGCCCCCTACGACATGAAAACCTGGAAAGTTGACAGCGCCAAGAACTGGCTGGATAAACGTTTCAGCCGGGAACTGGTGGAAACGCTCAAAGCCCGGGGATTATATTTCAGCCAGCAGAAGCCCAAACTGGGAAAAGGATGCATGGTTGAATTTCACCCTGATGGACAGGCGACCGTTGGCTGGGACAAAATAGATTAAAAAAGGAGGTCATATGGCTCTATCATCAAATATGTTCGGCATGGGAAAAGTCATTTCAGATGGAAGCGGCGGCGGATTTACCCGCTGGATGGTTTTTTTAACCAGTCAGTTTTTATTTGGCGTTGCCCTGACCAACCTCTATCTCGGCATGAGAGGAGTAATGAGGCTCGGTGGATTTGTGGCATCCGGTGGTCCTTATGAAATCGCCCACCAGGCTCCCGGATGGATCTGGATCATGCCGGTTTCCATTTTCGTGGGTCTCATCTCGGTGTTTGTATCATTCGGCGCCGGCGGGAAACTGGGAGGCCCCAACCTCATGGCTCTGGCCTGGTCGGCATTGTTTACATCTCTGGGATGGAATTTTATGGAATTCGGATTCTCCCCCCCCGGAGGGCAGGGTCTATCCTGGGGATGGATCATCTGTGGCGTTGTTTTTATTCCCATGGGCCTCATTCCCCTGTGGATCATAATCCAAACCGTCCACAGTTCGCATCGCAAACGAAAGCAGGCCGGCATGGTGACCGGCGAGGATTCGAAGAACCGAGGCTGGGGATTTTCATTGCTGCTGCAGCTTATTGCCGTGGGTTTGGGAATCTATCTGGGTATCCGGTTTTTTGACCACCTGACCACTCCCCCTCAGCCTGAAACCACTCGGCAGGAGACTGTCAGGAAAACCACACCCTCAAAATGGCCTCAGGGAACAGTGGAATTTCAAAAACAGGGAAAAATCCTGGCCCTGATACCCCTGCCGGACGGAACCTGGGATATGGTTTATGAAGACCAGGTATATGAACGAATAAGAGACCTTCCCCGGGACATTCAGTGCCTTTTCAAAAAGTCTCTTGAGGATGTGAAAGGGGTGAAGAAATAACCATCACCGGTTTCAACGGCGGCTAAAATAAAATGGATATGAAACTTTCCCGGTGTACGGTCAGGAGTTGGAAAAAGGAGGACGCGGACTCAGTGGCCCGATACGCCAACAACCGGAAAATTTGGATGAATCTGCGGGACGCATTTCCGCATCCCTACTCGATTTCCGATGCCCGCCGGTTTATCGATCTCTGCCAATCAAAGGATCCGGAAACCTATTTTTGTATTGCCGGCGGAGATGAAGCCATCGGTAGCATCGGATTCGTGATGCTGACCGATGTTGCCCGCTTCAGTGCCGAAATCGGCTACTGGCTGGGAGAACCTTTTTGGGGCCGGGGCATCATGACCGAAGCCCTGAATGCCGTTACCCGATATGCCATTTCCGCCCATGGCCTGAACCGGGTCTTTGCCCTGCCCTTTGAATGGAATCAGGCATCGGTTCGGGTGCTGGAAAAAGCCGGATACACCCTGGAAGGACGGCTACACAAAAGCGCCTTTAAAGACGGACAAGTGATTGACCAATTCCTGTATGCCCGGGCCACCTGAATCGCATCAACCGGTTGCCGGATAAGGTTTATTTGCCTGCCATCAAAGCCATTTGCGCACGTCTTTCGAGACCTGGATGCGGTATCCGGACAAATAGTGCTCATGGTTTTTTTCGATTTCGGACAATTTATAATAGTAATTAACCATTATGCCTGCCGACTCCTTCATCCCTTTTTCAGATATATCTCCCAGCCAGTTCAAACGGTGGATCCGGGCGCCATTTGTCAGGTGAAAATTGGCAACCGGATCAATCGCTTTATTATTTTTTTTCTGGGAAATAAGGTAACCGGCACACAGCCTCATCATCACGGATTTCAGCACTGCAGAAAGCCCTTCATTTTTTTGCCAGTTCGAGTTTAAAACTTCCAGGAGCCCCCGTGCGGCATTCTGGTTTTGGGTTGCCTTTCGCCAAAGTTCAATCTCGGGCCGGGTCAAAATGGTTTCATCTCCTTCCAGTAAAATGGGATCGAGCCATTCTCTGAACCTGGGAACCGGGGAAAGGGTGGCAAAGTGTTTCAGATTTTTTAACCTGTTCTGGAGTTCTTCCACCACCCGTTTGATGAGAAAATTACCCAGGTTTATCCCGGCCAGCCCCTTCTGGGCATTGGAAATGGAATAGAATATTGCGGTATCGGCATCTTCGGGATCGATGGTCTCGGCCCCGGTGTCCAGCAACTTCTGGATATTGTCCGATATATGGTTGACCAGTGCCACTTCCAAAAATATCAGCGGTTCATTCGGGACCTTGTTGTGAAAAAAAGCAAAACACTGGCGATCGGAAACCAACCGATTTTTCAAATCATCCCATGACTGGATGGCATGAACCGCTTCATATTCAATCAATTTCTCCAGCAGCGAAGCCGGGGATTCCCAGGTAATCGATTTCAGGTCCATAAACCCGACATCAAACCAGGAAGAAAGGATGGCTTTCAAATCAGCATCGAGTTTATGAAGGTAAGGATCAGTCCCGCAAAGGAAAAGCAGGTCCGCCCGGAATTCAATCAAAAACTTAAATCCATTGGGAAGAGAAATGAATTGCTTTAAAAGTTTTACCCGGGGAGGGACCAGGGCTTCCGCCAACTCGATTTCCATTCTGATCCGCTTTTCATCGTTTCCCGGATCCGGATACTTTTTTCTGACTTTTTCGATTTCCTCGAGATGGACATCAAATTCTCTGGCCAGGATAGACATGAATTTTCCCCGGCCTTTTTGCGAAAGGTTCAGATACAGTTTACCGAGTTCGACCGCTTTTTCCCGGCTGCTAATTTCACCCCCGCGGTCATGAATGCAACCGGAAATCATCCGGACGACCTGGGTATAATCATCCCCGGAAAGGTCCGCATCCAACCTCCCGGTTACGGTTCTCCGGGTCAGGCCGACGAGCCTGTCCCAGGCCCGGGAAATATCCCGGATGGCAGTGCGGCTGAAGGCAGCCAGCGATTTTTCTTTTCCTTTATTTTTCTCCTGATCCATATATTAATTATAATTCAATTCCTCAATATATCAATAAACTTTCCCGATCTGAGAAGGTTTTGAATAATTTTTTAAATGTAAAGCCCTGACCCCTATTCAATTTGAATATTTTTCTTGTACGTTATAAAATATACCGTTAATCTCGGTGATCGGACAATCTCTAGTGGTAAACATGAATATTTATCCTTTAAGCCCTGTTGACTATATTTTTACCGGTGCCGGATCCCAACCCATTACCTTTGCCTTTTATTATTCCCGGCAGCTCGACCCCCTGCCGATGAAAAGCAGCCTGGATAAAATCCTGGGCCTGTTTCCGTTGCTGAAGTGCCGGCTGGTCAGCGTTGAAGAACACACCTATGGCTTTCAAACCTCGGATGACGGACCCAGGTTTGAAACCATCGATACGGACGTGCCTTTCAGCAAGAGCCATGATATTAAACAATATATAAACCCTGTTTTTTCTATCGAAGGGCATCCACTGGCCGGCATTTCCATACACCGGTTGCCGAACGGCACTTTGCTGGCAATCAGTATCTCGCATGCCCTGGTCGATGGCTTCAGTTACTTTCATTTTCTTTCCAGCTGGGCCAGGCTGAACCGGGGTGAACGGATACTCAATCCCTGGGTACAGCGGGCTGGATTATGGCCCGAATTTCCCTGCTCCTCCAAGGCCCTGACCCCGGAAGACATCTTTTCAAGATGCGGGATTTTCCCGGATCGCAAACGCGATGATCTGAGATCCCGAAAAATACATCAGGAACAGGTCTTCCTGCCAAAAGATATGATCAGATCCTATCTGGCTGAGGCCAAAAAAAAATATCCCGGACTGGCCATCTCAGAAAATGATGTGATCGTTGCCTGGCTCTGGAAAAAATACCTTCCTCTCTGGACAAACAAAGAAAAAAATCAGGAAACCCATGTGACCTGCCCGTTTGATTTTCGAAGGGTATTAACCGGCTTCCCCAGAAATTACCTGGGCTGCGCACTCTGTTTTGCCACCACTTCCCTGGATTTTGGAAAGCTTATAAAATCCCCGGTTGAAGATCTGGCTGTTCTCATCAAACGGACAATCAGCCGGGTAAACGATGATTATATCCTGAAAAGCATGGAAACCCTGGAAAATCTGCGGAAGCAGAAGGGATTGGCCGTATTGGAACACATTCATTTGCGGCACCCGGAAGCCGGCCTCATTGTGACCAACCTCACCCGGCTGCCCATCAGCGACCTGGATTTCGGCTCCGGCCCCCCGGAAGCCGTGTTAACCTATGCGGACGTGATGAGGGGCGCTGCTATATTCCAGGCTGAAAACGGGGTGGAAATCATGGTTTCCCATCCGAATAAAGAAATCTGATCGATTCGCGGATGGCTAACGCCCCTTGAATTTGGGCTCCCGTTTTTCCAGAAAAGCGGCCACACCTTCTTTCTTGTCCTCACTTCCGCAGGAAAGCGCATGCAGGTAGGACTCATGGGACAGGCGGTCGGCCATGGAGCCTTCACCGTATTTGAGCACCGCTTCCTTGGCATACTGAACCGCCATTTTGGGGAGGGCGACAATCTGGCCCGCCAGTTCCCGAACCGTGTCCATCAGTTTATCCGCTTCGGCCAGGCGGTTGACCAGCCCCCAAGAAAATGCCTGTTCCGCGGTTATGGGGGCGCCGGTGAGAATCATCTCCAGGGCCCGGCCGGTTCCCACCAGCCTGGGCAGACGGAATGTGCCGCCGGCTCCGGGGATAATGCCCAGCTTTACCTCAGGCTGGCCCATTCTGGCCGTGGCTGACGCCACCCGCAGGGTGCAGGCCATGGCCAGTTCCAGACCGGTTCCCAGGGCCCAGCCATTGATGGCTGCAATCGAGGGAATCTCCAGTTGTTCGATCCGGGTATAAACCTCCTGCCTTCGCCGGGTTTCGGTTCTGCCCAGGATGGCATTACGCTTATCCAGTTCCTGGATATCCGCACCGGCCACAAAAGCTTTTTCACCGGCACCGGTTAGAATCATGATTCTCAATTCCCCATTGGCTTCAATCTGTCCCAGGGCCTGATCGATTTCCTCGACCGTGGCATTGGTGATGGCATTTCGTTTATCCGGCCGGTTAATGGTCAGGGTGGCAACCGGCCCCTTCATCTCCAGCAGAATATTTTCAAACATTACTTTCCCTCGTCGTAGTTATAGAAACCTTTCCCCACCTTTCTGCCCAACCGGCCTTCGGCGATCATCCTGTCAACGATCGGTGGATGCTGGTAGCGCGCATCTTTCAGAACCGACCGCAGGGTTTCCATCTTGGCCCGGTGAACATCCAGACCGATGAAATCGATCAACTGCAGGGGACCCATGGGATGATTGGCGCCCAGCATCATGGCTTTGTCGATATCTTCCGGAGCCGCCACACCGGTTTCGACCATCCAGGTGGCCTCATTGAGCAATTGGCCCAGTACCCGGCTGACAATGCCTGCCGGCGCTTCATTCTTGCATACCACCGGATCTTTGCCCAGTTGCCTGGCAAACGCCTCCGCGGCTTTCAGGGTGTCAGCGGAAGTCTTTTTCCCCGGCATGATCTCAACCAGTTTCATAACCACCGGCGGATTGAAAAAATGCATCTGGACAACCTTGTCCGGCCGCCCGGTTGCCTCGGCCATGGCACTGATCGACAGCGACGTGGTGTTGGTGGCCAGGATAACATCCGGCCGGGCCAACTGGTCCAGCTTGCCAAAAACCTGTTTTTTTATTTCCAGATTTTCCACCACGCTCTCGATAATGAGATCAGCCTCACCGGCCGCTAAAAAATCACCGGCACTGGAAATCCTTGACAGCACATCGGCCTTGGCTTCCTCGGTGATCTTTCCCTGTTCCACCCTTCGAGACAGGCCCTTTTCGATACGGGCCCTGCCCTTATCGGCCAACTCCTGGCTCATATCTGACAGGATGGCTTCTATTCCATTCTGGGCGCACAGCTGGGCAATACCCGCTCCCATGGTGCCGGCTCCCACCACCAGTACTTTTTTTATTTCCACAGATTCACCTCCCTTAATTCAAACGTTCTACCACCGCAGCCACGCCGTTTCCGCCGCCAATACAGAGGCTTACCAGGCCAAGGCTGACATCCCGCTGTTTCATGGCATACAGCAGTGTGGTTAAAATTTTGGAACCGGTGGCTGCCACCGGATGGCCGAGCGCAATGGCTCCGCCGTTCACATTGACTTTTTCCCGGTCCAGTTTGAGATCCCGTTCGCAGGCGATATATTGGGCGGCAAAAGCCTCATTCAGTTCGATAAGTTCGATATCCTCCAGCGTCAGGCCAGCCTGTTTTAAGGCCGCGGGTATGGCTTTTACCGGTGAGAGTCCAAAGTATTTCGGATCAACGCCCACAAAAGCATATCCCCTGATCAGGGCCATGGGTTTCAGACCCATTTCAACGGCTTTTTTTCTCTCCATAAGGACCTGGGCCGCAGCCGCGTCACACAGGGCGCAGGCATTACCGGCCGTAATCGTACCGCCTTCCTTTTTAAAAACCGGAGAAAGAGTGGCCAGTGATTCGGCGGTGACACCCTCGCGATAAATTTCCTCGGTATCAAAAACCGTTACTTTTCCTCTACCGGCTTTTACCTCCACCGGAACGATTTCTTCCTTGAATTTTCCTTCCTTAGACGCCTTTTCCGCTTTGTTATGCGACAGGGCGGCAAAGGCATCCTGTTCCTCCCGGGATATTCCTTTTTCCTCGACCAGCCTCTCGGTAATTTCACCCATCAGGCCTCCGCCCAGCGGACACAGGAATCCGTCCTGATGCATCAGGTCCAGTAATTCTCCTTTCCCCATCCGGTATCCCCAACGGGCCTTGTCCAGGGCATAAGGCACCTGGTTTGTGCTTTCGATTCCGCCGACCATCACCGCATCCACGTCCCCGGCTTTAATGGCCTGGGCACCGAAAATCAGGGCCTGGATACTTGACCCGCAACGGACATTGATACTGACTCCGGGTGTTTCTACTGGCAGGCCGCCCCACACCGAAGCCAGCCTGGCCGGGTTGGGGCCGATTCCGGCCTGCCAGGCATTGCCAAGAATAGTCTGTTCAACCATGTCGGCTGAAATGCCGGAACGCTTGACAACATCCTTGATCACCACAGCGCCCATCTCCGGGGCGCTTAATTTCTGCAGGGTGCCGCCGTACTTTCCCCCTGCCGTTCGGGCTGACCCGAGTATAACCACTTCTCTCATTTTTTCCTCCTTGTTGGTGCTGATGTATATACTTTAGCGATTTGCCTTGCGATACCCCAGCTGATCCTGGGCGATAATCATCTTCTGGATATTGGCCGTTCCTTCCACAATTTGATAAAGCACGGCATCCCGGAAGAAACGGGCTACCGGGTATTCAGTAGAATAACCGTACGCGCCAAGAATTTTCATGGCACTATGGGCAGACCGGGCCACGGTTTCCCCGGCCATGAATTTGGCATAGGAAGTTTCCAGGACATTCCCCAGTTCACCCTGGTCCTTTTGCCAGGCTGCCCGGTAAGTCAGCAAGCGGGCGGCTTCGATATCGGCAGCCATACCGGCTATTATTTCCTGGTTCATCTGAAATTGTCCGATCTGCTGCCCAAACTGTTCCCTCTCATTGCAGTATTGAACGGCGGCCTCCAGGCAGGCCTGGGCCAGGCCTACCCCGCCGGCCGCACAACTGAGGCGGGTCTGGTTCAAAGAACCGAAACATATTTTAACCCCGTCACCGGTTTTGCCCAGCAAGGCGCTTCCGGGCAACCGCACATCCTCGAATATCAGTTCTCCGGTCGGCGATGACCGGGTCCCCAGTTTATCCAGATCGCTGGTTGAGACACCGTCCAATCCCAGATCCACGATGAATGCACTCAATCCCTTTGAGCCGGCTTCCCGGTCATGGTAGGCATATACGATGGCCACGTCAGCCTGGCTGGCGCTGGAAATCCAGGTTTTGGTCCCATTGAGGATGAAACCCTCACCCTCGGGTCTGGCCGTTGATTTCATGGACAGCACATCTGAGCCGGAATTGGGCTCGGTAATGGCAAAGCAGCCGATTTTTTTAGCGCTGATGAGATCGGGTATCCACTGTTTTTTCTGTTCCTCGGTTCCATGCCTTAAAATGGAAAGGGATGTCCCCATGCACTGGGTGTTAAATGCCACCCGAAGTGAAGATGATCCCCGGGCCACCTCTTCGGTGAGAAGCGTCTGGGTTAAAAAACCGACATTGGTGCCGCCGTAGGTTTCGGGTATCGGACATCCGAAAAAACCCAGCTCTCCCATTTTCCGAATCACCTCGATGGGGAAATGGTGTTCTTCATCCCACTTGTCCGCAAAGGGGACAATTTCCTTCTGGGTAAAATCCTTGGCCGCTTCCTTCATTAAAATTTGTTCTTCATTCAGGGTAAAATCCATTGCTATTTTTCCTCGCTTTTTAGTTAATAATTTCTATGCCGCTTGAAAAAGGACATGGAAATTAATGATTATGATGTTTTTGAGTTTCTCAAACTGTATCATAAAGAAAATATTGGTGATTGTCAATAAAACCGGCACACTTTTTTCCCCAATAGGCCAAATCGGTTGACAAACTTCCTGTTTTTTACCATAATCCTTTCATGGACAGATAAACCGGTAAGGCCATCACGAATGGATGGCAAAATTCCATTGACCGGTGATCATGGAAAAGAGGAGGTTAACCGATGCATGATGATCCGATAAAGAAGAAATTTCTTATTTTCGGCCTGGGTCCAATCGGTGGAATATTTACCTGTCATCTGAAAGCAGCCGGACACCGGGTAACCGGGATAGACATATGGAAGGACCATATCGATCATATTCGGCAGCGAGGCATTCGGATTGAAAAGCTGGTGGAAATCAAGGCAGAATTGGACAACGCTTTAACGGATCTGAAAGATTTGGAGCAGGACCATTTTGACTATATCGTCATCAGTATTAAAACTCCCTACATGGAGAAAATCATTCCGAAAATCAAAAAACTGCCCGGAAAATTCCAGGTGGTATCCCTGCAGAACGGCCTTGATAACGAAGAATACCTGGCTACCCACTTTGGCCCGGAAAGGGTACTGCGAATCGTCATCAACTATGCCGGCAACATCGTTTCACCCGGTATCATCAGCATGTCCTTTTTTCACAAGCCCAATTATATCGGCATCGTTCCCGGTGCAGAGACCGAAGAACCGGCACGGGAACTTGCCCGGTTGATGACCGAGGCCCATCTGGATACAGAATTCTCCCCGGATATTAAAAAATTCACCTGGAAAAAAACCATTTTAAATTCCGTCCTTGCTCCGATTTCGGCACTGCTGGGCATGACCATGGCGGAGGTGATGGACTGCAGGGACACCCGTTTGCTGGTGGAGCTGCTTTTAAAAGAAGGACTGGAGGTAGCCGCTCGCCTGGGATATGAATACGGGGATGATTTTTTTCAGCAGAGCATGGACTATCTTTCCGGAGCCGGCCACCACAAGCCCTCGATGTTGATTGATATTGAAAACCGTAATCCCACTGAAATTGATTACATTAACGGCAGAATTGCCCATTACGGCCGGGAACACAATATTCCGGTTCCCTTGAATACCGTCATCACCTCTCTTATCAAGGCCAAGGAGCAGTATCCGGGCAGCTGACTTCCAGGAGCATCGAACCATGCAGTTACCGATCACCTTGTTTGCCGGCATTGATGTCGGGGCGTCCCGGACAAAAGCGGTGATCATGAGCCCGGAACGGAAGATATTGGGATATTCGGTTCGCAAATCGGGCGTGGATTTTTCCCGCACGGTTAACCGCTGTTTCCAATCGTCCCTGGACATGGCCGGTATAAAAACCGGCGAATCCATCAAAACCTTCTCAACCGGATACGGAAGGCTGAATGTCTCTTTCCGGCAGGGAACCAAAACCGAAATCAGCTGCCATGCCCGGGCCTGCTATTTTTACTTTCAAACCGCCATGACCATTGTCGATATCGGCGGGCAGGACAATAAAATTATCAAGCTTGATGAACGGGGGCGTCGAACGAATTTCATGATGAACCGAAAGTGCGCCGCCGGCACGGGTGCCTTCCTGGAGGAAATGGCCCTGCGCTTGGATATACCGCTCTCCGAAATGAACGGCCAGGCCGAGAAGGCAACAGGTATTGTCAAACTGGGAAGCTACTGCACGGTTTTTTCAGCCACCGAGGTCCTGGAAAAGATAAGGCAGGGAAAAAAGGTTCCCGATATCATTAAAGGACTTTTCCTCTCAGTCATAAAAAGGGTAATGGAAATGGACGCCCTCACCGAACAGGTGGTCATGACCGGGGGGGTGGTGGCGCATAATCCCTTCATGGTCAGCATGGTAGAAGAGCTTATCGGCAGAAAAGTCCTGGTTCCTGAACACCCTCAATTAACCGGGGCTGTTGGCGCCGCTCTCTACGCCATGGAATCATAAGCCAATCATCCCGGACGTGGCTGTAAAACAGGCTTGCGCAAACAGTCTCCTTCACTTTACCCGAAAATGCTCTCATTTTCGGGAGCCTTCCGCCAATTTTATCTTAGATCATAAGTAAAAACGGAAAACGCATTCGCGTTTACCCAAATTTCACCCATTATTTTGAGTGAAATTCAAGCCGTTCCGGAGATTGTTTGCTCCGTCCGCCAATATGATTCACCTTCACTTCCAGACTTGATTTAATATGGTCGCGCGAGGGAATTTTGCCCTTGCGAAGCAATCAATAGGCAAAATTTGGGAAGACGCACTGCGTCATCATTATTTTTAATCATGTGTGCCCCGGAGCGAGCACGGAATGTCCGGGCGAGTGAGGACCGGAGGCGGAAATTGAGCGCAATTTCCGGCGTTAGCGAAGGAGATATTCCCGGAAGCGACTGCAGTGTGTAATTAAAATAGGCAAATGCCAGAAGATGGGGTGAAGGAACGTAAATGCAAGTAAAGGACATTGAATCCTGCAAGTTTAAATCCGAAGCACGAAGCACAAAATTCGAAACAAGTCCGAATGTTCAAAATTCAAATTTCGAAAACAAATAAATCAAAACATATTTTTTTTTGTTTGGATCATTTATATTTTATACCTTTGAATTTGTTTCGGATTTCGTATTTTCTTACTTCTATCTCCTAACTTCTAACTTCTGACTTCCGATGTTATGATAGCCATACCCGAAGTGGTAAATGAGTCCTACCACCTGGCATGATGAACGACTTTTATTTGATTTTAAATATGAATTCCGGATACGGGTGTTGTATTGGCTGATGGTTTTTATTATAATGGTTTTTATCAATTTTAAGGATCGAACATGAATGACGAAAAAAAATCGTTGAGGAAAAAAATCGAAGCCACCGGTGAAATGGGCCGGATAATGGAAGCGTATTTCCGTGAACTGGATCAGGCCTCCCAAACCCGGGAAAAAAAAATCGCCTGGTGCACCAGCGTGGGCCCGGCCGAACTGCTCAGGGCACTGGGATTCCTGGTTCATTTTCCGGAAAATCACGGAGCCATGCTGGGAACCACCCGCATGGCCGCCGACCTGATCCCGGCGGCCAACGCCATGGGTTACTCTCCCGACATCTGCTCATACCTGACATCGGATATCGGTTCCTATATCAAAAAACAAACACCGTTGACCAAGGCCTATGGAATCGAAAAGGTCCCCACTCCCGATGTCCTGGTATACAACACCAACCAGTGCCGTGACGTCCAGGACTGGTTATCCTGGTACGGCAATGAATTCAAGGTGCCGGTAATCGGCATACAAACCCACCGCGGCGTAACCAGCGTAACCGACGATATCGTTACCTCGGTTCAGAGGCAACTGCATGACCTGGTCAAACCGCTGGAGGAGATTGCCGGAAAAAAAATGGATATGGATGAACTCCGGCACACGGTGGGTTTATCCCGGGAATGTTCCGAACTCTGGAAGAAAGTTCTGGATACGGCGGCCGCCATACCCTCGCCAATCACTTTTTTTGACGGCACCATTCACATGGGGCCGGCAGTGGTGTTGAGGGGTACCCCGCAGGCA
>CAZOWT010000030.1:0-21110 GCA_964583345.1 uncultured Clostridia bacterium | reverse complement strand
TATCCCAGGTGCCCCGGATATCAAATTCCTCATCGGATGATTTGCAGCTGAAATAAAATAATGAACCGGCCAGTAAAACACCCATACAAACAAAAATAACAATCTTTTTCATTCAACCCTCCTCAAAAAAACCAAGTAGCCAAACCCGACAAAACAATTTTAGTTCCAGAGAAAATAAAGTCAATAGGGATTATTTAAAGGATAAGGTTAAGATAACCACGTCACCTATGCTTTTGCCTCAGTTTAATAATCGAAGGTGAGATGGTGGGAGAGTACGAAAGTGAGAAGGGCATCAGCTAATAGCCACCAGCCACTATCCCCTGAATCCAAAATCCATGACTAATGAGCTTACGTAAGTCGTAAATCGTGAGTCGTAAAGGGAAACTCACCAACTCCATCACAAACACACCGGTCGCGCGAGGGAATTTTTCCGGAGCGTGCCCCGGAACGAGTGAGGAATGTCCGAGCGAGTGAGGACCGGAGGCGGAAATTGAGCGCAATTTCCGGCGTTAGCGCAGGAAATATTCCCGGGAGCGACTACAAGACCATGACAACCTGAAATTAAGGGAAAAAAAATCGTAAGTCGTGAAGAAAAACCTACCAACCCCTAAATCCCAAATCCTATTTCACTTCTCCCTTTTTTTAATCCCGGGATCATTTAAATGATTTTGGTGACCTTGATCCGGCCGGCAATGGAAATGGTGATTTTGTATTCGCTTTTTCCGTGTTTGACCGAAACCGAACACAGGGGGGAGACAAAACCGGTGGGGAAGAATACCGGTGAGGCATTCATGGATACCGCGAGGTTTTCTTCCAGATCGAATCCGGTAAATGTCTGCCATTTTCCGCCGGACTTGTTTTTCAGGTGCAACCGCTTGCCTTCCAGGCAGATCTTCACCGGCCGGTTTTTTTCGATTGCCTGGTAACGGGCGAAATTCAGGGCAGAGGTGACGGTCCTCAGGGTATGGCTGATGCGGGACCGGTCCTGGAACCAGCGGAACCCGGAAAAGCCCATCCGCAAAACCAGGGAAAAAATGGCGATGGCCACCAGCAGTTCAACCACGGTTACTCCGGAGTCGGATTGTTTTGTTGTCTTAAACATCGGTAACCTCCTCGATAAAATCGACAAAGAAATCCGAGATAAAAAGAAAATCAATAGTGTGGAAGTATTCCCCCGGGTCCCGGGAAGACTCGGTGAAATTGAGTTTAATGTGTCCCTGATTCAGGATATCCCGGGCAAAAAGGCTGCCCGAAAGTTCCAGTTCCGGGCTCCGGTTTTCAAAAATGCCGTTCACCATGATGGTTGCCTGAACCGGGATTTTTTCCCCGTTTTCGACAACCACCCGGGCCGGGGTTTCCGGGGGATCGAAAAGCGCGTGGTGGCTGCAGACCAGGGTCAGGTTGTTCAACCTCAATTTTTTCATTTCCAGGTTCCGGGTTTCCAGGGCGGTGCGGATCACGGTCTGCCCGGAAACCATCAGCAAAATGCCGGAATCTTCCCGAAAGGCCGGATAGCCGTTCTTCTGCTCCAGGCTCCACACATTGCCGTTAACGATAATTTTTTCATTGAACCGGAAGTCATTTCCGATCTCCGGGTCCCAGCAAAAGAAATCTTCCCCCTTTGGGCCGTAACCGAGCTCAACCACCCGGTCCCGCAAATGAAATTCTATTTTCTGCCGGTCATCTTCGGCAGAAAAAATCAGTTGCCGGAGATCGCCCTGGATAAAAACCGATTCGACCGTATGATCTTCGGCCACCAGGTATATGCCCTCTGCTATGGGCTCTTCCGATATTTCCAGGCCGAATTTTTCCCTCAATTCCGGCCACCCCAGGATACTGCCGCTGATTTTCAGGGAATGGATTAAAAAATCCGAAATGTTGAAGTCCACGAGGAAATCGCCAACCACCGGATTCGGGGCGTTGATGATATCGATTCTGTTTGCCTTGAGGTATTTTTCTTCAGATATTTCGATTTTTTTCCGGAGAAAGAGGGGGATCAGGTTCAGGGGAATCTTCCCGGACAGGACGTCGAGGCTGGCACAGGATTTAAGCATCCGGTTGCTTCGGGTTGAACGGGCATCGACGGTATTGGCGATTCTGATTTTTTTAAAAAGCGGGTTGCTCACTTCCCGGAAATTGAAATTATTTTTAAAGAGCGTTCCCTCGACAATCGTATCGGGAAAGTTTTCGGAATTGAAATAGGTTTTGTCCGGGGAAAAGCATTCATGACGCTGCTCGGAAAAGACCTTTTCCCGGTAGCCGTGAAGGTGGCGAATGGTTTCCCCGGCAATGGCAGCTGTTTCCGCGGTTTTCCGGGTTCTGCATCCGAGTATCCGGATGTGGGTGATGGTATGCCCGAGTATGCCCAGGCCCACAAACGCCACAAATACCACGAACAAGACCGACAGGATTATGGATCCCGCCGGTTTCTTTTTGAATATCACTTTCGTTGGCATCAGGACACCATGTTGACCAGGAAAATATAGCCCCGTATCTGTTCTTTCCGGTTGACTTCGATTTTATACAGAACCGATTGGGACTCGGGAAAAAATGTCACGTAAAAATCGGTCACTTCCTCGATCAGCGGCTGGAAATATCCCTTGTCCACTTTCCGCTTGAGGATGTTCTCCTTCTCATATAGCCGGTATTCGACCTGTTTCAATACGATGACAATTGAATTTTCCGGATAGTCATGCCCCAGGTTCCCGACCAGGATAATATTGCCGTTTTCCAGGGCCTTGATTTCGTTGGTTTCACAGACATCCGACTCAATATGGTAAATTAGGACCTTTTTACCTTTCTTGAAATATTCGTTTTTATTGACCGCTATGGTCTTTTCACCCTGGCGGGCAGCGGCTTTCATCGTCTCTGCCGATACCCCATAAATCAGCATGAAGTGCCTGCCGGTATGGTCGAACAATTTCAGGTCGAAATGCTTCCTGGCCTCCTGCAGGCGCATGCCGCATTTTGTCAGGTCCGACTTTATGGTATCGACGGTGTGGAAAATCATTTCCAGCCTTTGCTGGTTGGTGACAATCCTTCTGGAAACGGATGAGGCCTGGGATATGTTGATGATCACGATGGACAGGATACTGAGGCTGATGGCCATGACAATCACGATTTCAAAAATGCTGAATCCGCTGTTCATGAGAATTTCTCCTCTCTTCCGGCTGCCCGGGACGATTCGGCTGGCTGCTGACCGGGCGGTACTGGCCCGCACCGGTACGGTGGCCCTGACACCAAGGCCAGGGACGGTGGTTCTCCCGGAAAATTGAAAGCCACGGGCAGGATGGTCCCGGATTTGTACAGGATTCCCTGTCGGGTCATCCGGGATATCCGGATCCCGAGATAGATTTTTTTCAGGGTGGGGGTCAAATCAATAACATCCCAGGTGATGGTGAATTCCTGATCCCGGCGGGTGAATTTTCCCGGCCGGAGTTCGGCGGACGCAAAGGGCCTTGACATCAGGTAATTGGAATAGAATTGGAATTTTTCCGAAATATACAGCCTGTTTTTTGATTTTTTCAGGGCATCCATTGAATGGATTATGATGCGGGAAATAAATATAACCCCCAGAATGATGATGAGTATGGATACCAGGGCTTCGATCAGGGTAAATCCCCGGGGGATTCCCTGGCCTGATTTTGAGTCATTCTTTTGGCTTATCATGGTCGCCTCCTTCTGTTCCGGTATCATTCAAGAAGCATGCCAGTTTCAAAAAATGGGCGGGCATATGGATGGGCAGGCAGTCACAGCCAGCAAAAGGGGGAAATTGTTTTTTGGATCCGCCGGGTTTTAGGCTCCGGAGGGGACAGGTTTTATTGACGTTTTTATATTCTGAAGTCAACTATTGTTGACTGACCGGGAAATCCGGATGAAGGGATTGAGATCTCAAAAATGTTTTCAGATAAAGCTTTTCGGGTCCGCACTCAGGGAATCCCGGTTCTGGAAATAAAATTGATACCCTGCTGCAGGAGGTCAACATGACAGTTTTCAAAAAAATCATTTCCATGGTTCTGGTTTTCTGCTTCATCCTGGCGTTCGGCCAGGTTGGTTTTTCCGCGCAGAAACAGGCAGGCAATCCGGTTTTAATCAACATCAACACCGCTTCGGTCCAGCAATTGTCAACTTTGCCCCGCATCGGGGACAAAATTGCCAGGCGAATCGTCGATTTCAGAAAAAAGAACGGAAAATTCAAGCGCGTCGAGGACCTGATGAAAGTCAGCGGGGTGGGTGAAAAAGTTTTTATCAAGCTGAAAGAACGGATTACCGTTTGAAACCTCGGGGGGCAGGTTTTTGAAAACCTGCCCCCCGGCTAAAAGGAGGAAAAAAATGGATGAAAAAATCAAAGAATTGAACCTGCTTTTGCTGTTCCTGTCCGGCTGGGAGGAGGACTCGCGAAACAATCCCGGAGAGAAAATATACCGGGCCTGGAACGGGTACCTTTTCGAGGTGCTCAACCAGTTGCAGGATGAAAAATTCATTCAGCAGTTCAGAAACGGGAAATCGGTGATCCTCACCAAACAGGGTCTTGAACGGGCCGAGGAATTAAAGAAAAAGTATTTATAAGACCTTTCAGGCTTTTCCCGGTTAAGGGCACGGGGTTCCGTGCCCTTTTTTTTTGCCCGGGAATTGCCGGTTCTGTTTGGTTGATTTATTGAGAGAGTCAGTGTAAAATATCTTAAAAACATGAACAACAGAGTCGCGATCATCCATGACTGGCTTACCGGCATGCGGGGAGGAGAAAGAGTCCTGGAAAATATGCTGGATATTTTTCCTGATGCCGACATTTTTACCCTTTTTCTCGAACCGGATAAGATATCTGAAAAGATTCGCGCCCACCGGATCATTCCTTCGGCTCTCAACCGCAGTAAATTTATCCGGAACCGCTATCAGTACTTTTTGCCTTTTTTTCCGGTTACGGTGGAAAACTTTGATTTGCGAAATTATGATCTGATTATCAGCAGTTCTCATTGCGTGGCCAAGGGCGTGGTTTCCCATCCAGGATCGCTGCATATCGGGTACATATTTTCTCCCATGCGGTATGTGTGGGATCAATATCATGCCTATTTCGGAAATGCCCGGGGTTTAAGGAATTCGGTGGTCCGGCGCCAGGTATCCAGGCTGAGAGTCTGGGACGTGGTGAGTTCAAACCGGGTGGATCATTTTGTCACCATTTCAAATTTCGTTCGCCAGAGAATATGGAAATATTACCGGCGGGAAGCCGACGTCATATATCCTCCGGTTGAAACGGATTTTTTCCGTCCGGCGGATAAACCGGATGGAGATTTTTTCCTGACCGTATCTGCCCTGGTTCCCTATAAAAAAATTGACCTGCTTATTGATGCCTTCAACCGTCTCCCCGAGCGGCTGATCATTGTCGGGTCCGGTTCGGAGGAAAAAAAGCTGAAAAAGAGAGCCGGGAAACATATCGAATTCCGGAAAAATCTTTCTTCCGAAGAATTAAAGGCATTGTATCAGCATGCCCGGGCATTTGTGTTTGCCGGCATAGAGGATTTCGGGATTTCCTTCGTTGAAGCCCAGGCCTGCGGGATCCCGATCATTGCCTACCGTAGGGGAGGCGTACTGGATATTGTCAGGGACGGGGAAACCGGGATTTTGTATGACCACCAGAACGCCGAGGAAATTATCAGGGCCATTGACGGTTTCAGGGAACGGGAACTCGACCGGGATCGCAAATTCAATCCCGGGAAAATCAGGCAAAACAGCCTGAGATTTGCCGCCAATAATTTCAAGCAGGGTTTTTCGGATTATGTCCGGGGAAAACAATGATAAAAAAAAGGCGGAAACAGTTGCTTCAACTCTATGTTTTTAGTGATATCATCGCCATCCTGATCGCTTTCAACCTGACCTTCTGGATTCGGTTCTATTCCAATTTTTTTGGTACACCCAAAGGTATCCCCCATTATACCCAGTATCTTCTGATCATTCCCCTGCTGGTACTCATCCAGATATTGTACTTTTCCTATCAGGGTTTTTATGAAATGAAACTGAGACGGAACCGGCTGGACGACCTCTTTCTGGTTACCTTTAATACATTCATCTCTTCCTTCATGGTTATCCTGATTATCAGCTATCTCAGGAGTTACCATTTCATCGATTTTGAGATTTCACACGTCTATTTATTGATTTACATTCCCCTGAGCATTTTTTTTATTTTCGGTCTGCGGTCGTTGATATTCCGGTTTTTCAAGAATTTGTTTCTCACCAAAAACGGTATATCCAAGGTGCTGATCGTGGGGTCCGGAAATATGGGGCAAATGCTTTCGGCCAAACTGAAAAAGTATGCCCATTTCGGGATTGAAGTCATCGGTTTCCTGGATTCAAAAAAGAAGAAAGGCGTGGTGGGCGATATCGATGATCTCGAAAAGGTGGCGCGGCAGAGTGGAATTACCGATCTCTTTATCGCCCTTCCCCTCAACGAATACAAAACCATCATGCAGGTCATCAAAACAGCGAACCGGCTTTTACTGGATATAAAACTGATTCCCGATCTACTGCAGATGGCCTCGCTCAAAGCCGGGATGGAACATCTGGAAGGGATTCCGACCATCAACCTGGGTGATATTCCCCTTCGCGGATATCGGCTTTTTTTTAAAAGAATTTTTGACCTTCTCTTCAGCCTGGCCGGATTGGTTTTGCTGTCTCCTTTTCTTTTAATCATTGCTTTGCTGGTTAAATTGGATTCGAAGGGTCCGATTTTTTATATTCAGGAACGGATCGGCCTGGATGGCAAACATTTCAAAATCATTAAATTCAGGACCATGATCAAGGATGCCGAAGCCAAAACCGGGGTGATATGGTCTCCCCCGGACGACAAAAGGGTTACCCGCATCGGAAGAACGCTGAGAAAATTCTCTCTGGATGAATTTCCCCAGCTGTTGAATGTCCTCAGGGGGGATATGAGCCTGGTCGGGCCCAGACCGGAAAGGCCTGAATTCGTGGAGAAATTCAAAAATGATATTCCCCGATATATGCTCAGGCATCGGGTTAAAGCCGGAATGACCGGCTGGGCGCAGGTCCATGGCCTGAGACAAAATACGCCGCTGGATAAGCGCATTGAGTTTGATATTTATTATATCCAGAATTGGACATTCAAACTGGACCTTGAAATCCTGTGGAGAACCGTTCTCAAGTTTCGATTTGTGGATAAGGAGAATTGATGCCCGGCGGTCGCGGAAATTTAATCCCCTCAAAAACCGGTTTTCCGAACCGGCGCGGTTTTTCCCGGAACCGGTAAATGTCCCGAACCCTGGAAAATCTGAAAATTTCTTCCGAATTTCATCCTTTCCTGAAGAACCTGAGCGAACTGGCCGAACGGAAAGAGCGTATGCCGTTCATAGGCCGGGAAAAAGAGATTGAAATGGTCATGGAATCTCTTTTGAGAAAGCTCAAGAACAATCTGCTCCTGATCGGGAAACCGGGGGTGGGGAAGACCGCTCTCATAACGGAAATCGCCTCGCGGATTAACCGGGGGAAGGTTCCCCGTTCTCTCGAGCAAAAGACCATTCTGGAACTTTCGATGAACACCTTCCTATACTCCAGGGAATCCGTAGAATGCCTGATTAAGGATTTTGAAAAACTGTTTTCGGAGGTTTTGGGAAACAGGGATAAAATTATTTTTTTCCTGGATGAAATGCAGTTACAATCGATTATCGGCATGGACAAAGCCGATGAATTCCGTCAGATACAGACGCTGTTGAAGTCATATCTGGCAAACCGGGAACTGAATGTCATCGCTGCCACCACCCCGGAAAATTATTATAAGTTTATCAAGCATGATGAAGTGCTTTCTTTGAGCTTTTCTCCGGTTTTTATCAACGAGCCGAACGAAAAGGAAATGCTGACCATACTGAAAGGCCTGAAACCGTATTTCGAACATTATTATGCTCTCCGGATCGAAGAATATATTTTTGAGAAAATTTATCTGCTGGCCAGGAATTTCATTCCCCATCGGGCCTTTCCCCACAAAGCCATTGACCTGCTGGATATGTCCTGCTCGAAATCTTCCCTGAAAGGCAAAGGAAAACTGGGTGAGAATTTCCTTTTTCAGAGTGTGAGCGATATTTCCAAACTCAGGCTGGGAATTGTCAAGCTGGACCCGTATAAACATTCCCGGGGCATACACGACTACCTGAAAAAACATGTGATAAACCAACAGGCCGCCCTGTCCGAGATTTCCAGAATCATCAAGCTGTTCAGATTGGAAAAAGAAAAAAATGACAACCGGCCCGAAGGCATATTCCTTTTCCTGGGAGCAACCGGGGTGGGGAAGAGTTACATCGCCCTTAGAATCGCCGAATACCTGTTCGGGAGCGAGAGCAAGCTCAGGATAATTGATCTGGATGATTACCGGACTCCTGCCGGCATTCGGAAATTGATCGGTGACAGCCAGTCGGCTGCCGGAACCCTGATTCGGGAAATCGAGGATCACCCGTTCTCGGTTATCCTGTTTGAAAATATCGACGATGCCCATTTCCAGGTCCTTGATTTTCTGGGGAAGGTTCTGGGCAAGGGGTATGTGGTGGATGCATTCGGGAAAAAATATTTTCTCTCAAACATCATTTTCATATTGAATTTAACCCAGATCGGGTCCGCGGAAACCGTCACACCCATTGGCTTTTTCCCGGGTAATTCAACATCCGGGAAACTGGTGATTCCGAATAAAATCATGAACGTTTTGGATTGGGTGGATGAAATTATTGAATTCGTTCCGCTATCCGAAAAAGATTTAAAGGCGATTGCTCGGGAAAAGGCGGATTCCCTGAAAAAAGAAATCAATAAAAATTTCCGGTTGAAAATCATAATTGATGAATCGGTTCTGGATATTATCGCTGCCCGGGCATTGAATGATGGCCGTTTTGCCCATTCGGTAAGCCGGATCATCGAGCGGGAGATCCGGATAAAACTGATGGATATCATCACCCGAAGTGACAGCCATAAAACCATCCGGGTGGGGTTGCGCTCCCGTAAAATCGTGATCAGTCCGCAGGGGAAATCCAGGGATCATTAGAAAACGCTCCGCTGCCCGCGGTGATAAGGGCAGGCTGTTTTTTTTTTTTTGAAATCCGGTTGAAAATTGAAAGTTGCTGTTATATGATTAATCCGCTGATGAAAAGGGAGTTTTTAGGAGACGCCAATAGAGTCGCCCTTCATCAGCAATGCCATCTGGCGGGGAGGATTCGGGTATGAAAATTAAACCGTGGTTGTTGTGGTTATCCATTTTGGCCGGTTTGGGCCTGTTGCTGGTTGCCCAGGGTATGGTCAAAAGCGGAGATAAGGCACTCGGAAGCCGCTCTTACAAGGATTATGAGAAACCGGGTGTTTGTGGAACATCCTGTCATATCGATATCTATCAGCAATGGACCCAGGCCATGATGTCCCAGGCCTATACCCACCACTGGGATGAAATTGAATATTTTAAACTGGCCATTCCCCATGCCGAGAAGGACCCGGCGGTTGCCAAAGTCAGCGACGGATGCAACGGGTGCCATACGCCCATTGCCTTCCTGGCCGGGGATGTGCCTCCCCCCAGGCCCGAAACCAACAGCCGGGCCAATGAATCGGTCTCCTGCGATGTCTGTCATACCATAACCGGATTCCAGGGTGATGTTCCCCATAATTTCAATTATATTTCGGAACACGGCCGGGTAAAATACGGTCCCCGCGAGGGGGTGGTATCGCCGGCCCATGTGACCCGGAAATCGGATTTTCTCTCCAAGCCGGAATTTTGCGGAACCTGCCACAATGAAATGAGTCCTTTCGGGATCTGGGTAAAGTCCACCCAGCTGGAATGGAAGGCCGGCCCATATGCCGCCGAAGGTGTCCGCTGCCACGACTGCCACATGACTTACGGTCCGGGAATTCCGGCTACGATGGGAAAAAACTATCCCGATATCCGCCAACATCTCTTTCACGGAGCCCACGATCCGGGAAAGATTGCCGGGACCATTGAAGTCCGAGTTCACCCGGATACCCGCGAGGCGGAACCCGGTGATACCGTGAAATTTACTGTGGTTCTGTTCAACCAGAAAACCGGCCATAAATTTCCAACCGGTTCGGTAGAGGACAGGATTGTCTGGCTGCATGTCGAGGGTCGCGATGCCAGCGGAAAGGTATTTCACCTGCTGGTTGATAAAAAGGGTTTCGCCGGTGAAGAATACACCATAGCCAGCGATGTGCTGGCCTACCAGGATATGGGAATCGCTCTGGGCAATCCGGATTTTCCGGGGGTGCAGCGTGATGGTATCCCGTTCGGGAACCGTATTTTCCGGATGCCATATTTCGATCCTCAGGGGCGAATGACCATTCAGCAGTGGAATACCAAATCACAGGGTGTCGACTACCGGTTTGCTCCCCGGGAGACAAAAATCGAGACCTTTACTTTTACCCTTCCCGATGATGTTGCCGAAGGGATTTTTACCGTGACCGCAACCATGAACTACCAGAAACTGGTGAAACCGGTGGCTGATTTTCTCAATGTCCCCCCGGAAGAGGCTGAGATCATTAAAATCAACAGCCATTCGACAACCATTACCGTTTATGATTAGGAGGAATGCCATGAAAAAAAATATTCTTTTTATCCTGACCGCAACATTTTTGGTCATGGTATTGACAGAACAGTTGATTGGAATGCCGGCATTCGCCCGCAAATATAAAATGTCCTGCAACGTCTGTCACAATCCATTTCCCCATCTGAAACCTTATGGAGAGGAATTCGCCGGAAATGGCTTTAAGCTGGCTGACAAGGATGTCCCCCGGTATGTTCAGGAAACCGGGGATGACCGGCTCTCCCTGATCAGAAATCTGCCTATTGCCGTCCGTTTCGAAGGTCATGTGTATTATAATAATGCAAATTCCAGACAACTCGATTTTGTCTCCCCCTATCTGATCAAGCTTCTTTCCGGAGGCACCCTGAGCAAAAACATCTCCTATTACTTTTATTTTTTTCTGGGAGAACTGGGGAAAGTCGCCGGACTCGAAGATGCATTCGTGATGTTCAGCGATGTGTTCGGGAGCGGTATTTCGGCTTCCCTGGGCCAATTCCAGGTGTCGGATCCGTTGTTCAAGCGGGAGTTGCGCCTGACCTTTGAGGATTACGAAATTTACAAGGTGAGGAGCGAATTCTCAGCTATCGATTTGACCTATGACCGGGGCATGATGCTGAATTTTGGCTTCAAGACCGGAACCGATTTTACCATTGAAATCCTGAACGGGAGTGGAATCGATCCGGCGGATCCTTTTGAAAATTTCGATTCCGATAAATATAAAAATCTTTTTGGCCGGGTGCTGCAGGGGATTGGGGAGCATTTTACCATCGGCGGCTGTGCCTATTATGGCAAAGAAACCAGTGATGTGGGCGATGGCGTCAACCGGGTCTGGATCTGGGGTGTGGATGCCAGCCTACGTTTCCCGGTGGTTGAATTCAGATTCCAGGTTATGGGCAGAAATGACAGCAACCCGACTTTTCTGGCGCCGGAAAATGGCTTTGAAACCGATATCCACGGGGGATTTGCCGAAATGGTTCTGACTCCCCGCAGGGACAAAAGTCTTGTTTACGTAGTCATGCTTTACAACTGGGTGAATTATGGGAACTCGGAGCTGAATTACCGTTCACTCAGCGCGCACCTGGGATTTCTGTTGAGAAGAAATCTGCGCCTGGTCGGAGAATTAAATTATATTTTCAGGTCTCCCCTGGGGGAATATGCCCGGGCCGGAGTGGGACTGGTTACGGCGTTTTAAATCCCCAATTCTAAATTTTTATATTTTGGTTCAAGCGTGGACATTATTTTCCCGAGTCTATTTTCCGGATAATTTTTTTTTCCTCGTTGATTTCCAGGTCCCCGAAGATGATGGGGGCCTTTTTTTTGAGGATTCTTAGAATCTGAATCATGATCTGGCGAATTTCCCATTGGGCTTCGGCTTCTCCCCTCAATTCCAGAATATGCCTCCATTCCCTGAAATTGGCGGTAACGACGATTTCACTTTCGACCGCATTGGGCAGAACGAACCGGGCATCTTCGTTTTTTATGCCCAGCTTCTGTAATTCGGCATAAACCCGCCGGGCTTCCTTCATGAAATTTTGATAGATTTCGTTGGCTGCCGGATTCTGTTTAATCGTTTCCGGGAGGATATGACCAAATTTCGATTCATCTACATATCGCTGGGATTGCTGGGTGAAGGAGCAGAGGCGGTGCCTGACTATCTGGTGGGTGAAGGATCTGGATCCGCCCTTGACCCTGAAAGTTGCCTGGGCGTGTTCCAGTACGGAAATATGATCCTTGTTAATCAACATTTTCAGAAAATCTCCCCCCCCGTATTTGATTTCCTTATGAAAAGACAAATAAGCGGTCCGGCCGGCGTTTTCGATTAATTTTTCTGCCGCCGGTGTAATGGCCAAAAGTTCGACTTTGATCATTGCTGGTTTCTCCTGAATATTTCTTATTCCATATCGCCCGTCATCCGATTCGGAATTGGTTTTCCACTGCTTACGGTCCGAAAACCGGTGCGGTTTGCGGATGAAAACCCTCCATTTTTACAACAATTATAACATGCGGAATAAATTAATTCTAATGTCGATAAAATAAAAAAAGTTTTCTTAAGGGGTCGAATCGCTAAAAAAAAAATGGACCAAACGGAATCACGGGGAACATTACTTTTTTAACTGATCGATTTATGTTATAATAAAACTCCAAAAAGGATAAATTGTTTGATTAGAGGGATAAAATGAAGAATATCAACCAAAAGAGGCCCAAAGGTATTTTATTTTGGATAGCTTCTTTTATCATTATAATATTATTGTGGAATATGCTTTCGGATGTCACCACCGGAAAGACAAAAAAATTGAGTTTTTCCGAATTCATGGAGAAAGTTGAATCCAAGGAGATTGTAACCGCCCATATTGACGGGAATGTCGTCACCGGAAAAGTGACCAGTGATATCAACAGCGGATCCGAAGTCGAAAAATACGAAACCGCCATTCCCATCGATTATCCGGAGTTCATCTCGATTCTCAGGAAAAACGGGGTTTCCATTGAGGTGGAGAAATTAAATAAGAATGAATGGCTTTCGATTATCCTGTCCTGGGCGCCATTTTTAATACTCATCGTTTTCTGGGTGGCGTTGATGAGGCAGCAGGGCGGCGGAAAAGCGTTTACGTTCGGCAAAAGCAAGGCTCGTCTTTTTTCCGGAGAAAAAAACAAGGTTACTTTCAGAGATGTTGCCGGAATCGATGAAGCCAAGGATGAGCTCCAGGAAATAATCGAATTCCTCAAAGAACCGAAAAAATTCCAGAAACTGGGAGGAAAAATTCCCAAAGGCGTATTGCTGATCGGACCTCCCGGAACCGGAAAAACCTTACTCGCCAAGGCTATCGCCGGAGAGGCGAATGTCCCTTTTTTTACCATTTCCGGATCGGATTTCGTGGAACTTTTCGTGGGTGTTGGCGCATCCCGGGTAAGGGACTTATTTGAGGAAGGAAAGAAGCACGCACCGTGCCTCATTTTTATTGATGAAATAGATGCGGTTGGCAGACAGCGGGGCGCCGGTCTGGGCGGCGGCCACGATGAGCGCGAACAGACACTGAACCAGCTCCTGGTCGAAATGGACGGTTTTGATGCCAACGAAGGGGTCATCATTATCGCAGCCACCAACCGGCCGGATATCCTGGATACAGCGCTTTTGCGTCCGGGGAGATTTGACCGCCGGGTTGTGGTCTCGACGCCGGATGTTAAGGGCCGGGAAGAAATTTTAAAAGTGCATACCCGGAAAATCCCGATTGCCAAAAATGTGAACCTGAAGGTGCTGGCCAGATCCACGCCCGGTTTCACCGGAGCCGATATCGCCAATATGGTCAATGAGGCGGCCCTCTGGGCCTCCAGAAACGGCAAGAAAAAAGTGGAGATGAAGGATTTTGAATATGCCAAGGATAAAGTGCTGATGGGGACAGAAAGAAAAAGCATGATCATTTCCGATGAAGAAAAGGAAATCACCGCCTACCACGAGGCAGGCCATGCCCTGGTGGCAGCGATTGAAGAGGAAGCCGATCCCCTGCACAAGGTATCCATCATTCCCCGGGGAATGGCTCTGGGCGTTACCCAGCAATTGCCGCTGAATGACAAATATACCTATTCGAAAACTTATCTGGAGGCGCAGCTGTCGGTACTGCTGGGCGGAAGGGTTTCGGAAAAAATATTTTTGAACAAATTGACCACCGGGGCCGGAAGTGACTTTGAGAAAGGAACTTCCATTGCCCGTAAAATGGTATGCGAATGGGGGATGTCTTCTCTGGGTCCCATCACCTTCGGCCGTAAGGATGATATGATATTTCTGGGAAGGGAACTGGCCTATCACAGTGAATTTTCCGAAGAAACATCCAAGAAGATCGATGTGGAAGTCAAGAAAATAATCGATAAGGCATACACAAATGCCGAAAGAATCATCATGGAAAACAAGGCGGCCTTGAAGAAAATCGCCAAGATGTTGCTGGATAAAGAATCGTTATCCTCGGATGACATTGATTCGATACTGGAAAAACAGAATGTGGCACCCAAGGGAAAAAAAGCCCGGGCCGGGGTGGTAGGCGATAAAGGCGAAGAAGAGAGAACGCTGTCTGAAATGACATGAAATGAGTTTTGACCATATAATTGCAGCGTTCTCCAAATTTAATATCAGCGATATTATCGATATTCTGTTTCTGTTTTTTCTATTTTACTATCTGATTCTTCTGATCAAGGGCACCAAATCGTACCAGGTAGCAATCGGGCTGGCCCTGATTGGGGTTGTGGCCTTTATCGCCAGCTTCCTCAAACTTATGGCCTTTTCCTTTATCCTGAATAATTTCCTGACCTATCTGATATTTGCCATTATTGTGCTCTTCCAGGATGAATTGAGAAAAATATTGGCAGAGATAGGGAGTAAACTGAAGACCAAGTACGACCTCTCCAGCAAATCCGAAATTATCGACGAGATTGTCAACACCGTTATCGCCCTCTCTTTATCCAAGATCGGGGCCATCATCGCCATCGAAAGGGAAATCAACGTCAAGAATTATGTCAATAAACCGGTCAAGATTGATGCGGATATCAACAAGGATCTCCTCCTGACCATATTTACACCGCATTCTCCGCTTCATGACGGAGCGGTGATTATCAGCAAAAACAGGATTGAACTGGCCAGGTGTTTTTTCCCCCTGCCACCATTGCTGGAACTCAGCCCCGGCGGAACCCGCCATCTGGCTGCCATCGGAATCACCCAGCAAACGGATTGCATCGCCATCGTGGTTTCGGAGGAAACCGGAAAGATATCGCTGGCAGTTAAAGGAGAGCTCATACGGGGGCTCGATAAGGAAGGTCTCAAGAACAGGCTGGTGCATTACAATATCTGATCATGAAGTTAAAAAGAATCATATTCAACAATTTTGGGCTCAAAGTAACGGCTCTCTTTATTGCTGTTTTCGTTTGGATTCAAATCACCGGAAATCAGAGGCTTTATATCGAAAGGACACTGGATGTTGACGTGGAATATGTTAATGTGTCCCAGAACATCAATGTCAGTTTCCTGAGACCCGAGAAAGTCAAGGTCAAGGTCCGGGGCACATCCAGCAAAATTCAAGAACTTTCACCCGAGGATTTCAAGATGAGACTGGATTTGAGCGGGGTTAAAGAAAGCATGCCTTTGAGTTTTTTTACCGAAGACTATTTGATTACCCCCCCGGAAATTCAGGTGGTTTCGGTACATCCGAAAATGATCGAAATGCAGGTTGAGGAATTCATGTCCAAGGTGGTTCCGGTGAAGCCTCAGTTTGAAAACGATTTCCCCAGAGGAGTCAGGTTGAAGGAAATCGTCCTGAAACCGCCCGAAATAAAGATTTTCGGATACAAATCCCTGATCCGTTCCATAAATAGCGTTTCGCTGCTCGAGGTCATCGACCGCTCAAAGATTAAAGATACAACAACATTCAGAATCCCCCTGAAAAAAAGAGAAGAGATTCTCAAATTTGAAGATATCGAATCGGTCGACATCACGGTTGTTGTTGAGAAATATGAGAAACGGAATCCCTAAGAGATTGTTCGGGACTGATGGCATTCGCGCAAGGGTCGGAGAATTTCCTTTTGACAGCCATTCCCTCCTGCGGTTCGGCAGCGTATTCGGTAAAATCTGGGAACGCTCGAAAATTCTCATGGGCCGGGATACCCGTGAATCCGGCGCCGAATTCGAAAGCTTGATTTGCTCGGGGATCGGAGGCTCGGCCGACCTCTATTCCTGCTGGGTTATCCCCACTCCCGGTCTTTCCTATATAATGGGTCACGCTGATTTTGATTATGGGATCATGCTGACGGCCTCACATAACCCTTTTTACGACAACGGTATTAAAATCTTTTCCCGCGGGGGAGAGAAGATCTCCGATGAAGTTGAATATCAACTGGAGGAGACCTTTTTTTCCCGGGAAATGTCGGGGGATGGGCAAACCCGGCGTCCGTTCAAAATCCGTGAATTTGCCGTTGGAAATCAGCGGTATGAAAAATTTCTGATTGGGCAGTCAGGGAATTTCACGCCGGGGAAATTAAAATGTGTGGTGGATTGTGCCAATGGCGCCACCTATGAAATTGCTCCCCGGATCTTTGAAAAACTTGGGATGGAAACGGTCGTCATTCATGCCGATCCCGATGGGAAAAATATCAATGAGAGCTGCGGTTCGACGGACCTCCGGGATTTACAGCGAACGGTGCTGGACCGGGGAGCGGACCTGGGGATTGCTTTTGATGGAGATGGCGACCGGGTTCTTTTTGTCGATCGCCAGGGTTTTATCATTGATGGCGACCTGTGTTTGTTCATGATATCCGAATACCTGAGTCATAAGAATAAAGATTTTAACCGAATTCTGGTCGGAACGGTTATGACCAACTTGGGGGTGGAAAAGGCATTGTTTGAAAGGGGGATAAAACTCATCAGGACCGATGTGGGGGACCGTTTCGTTTATCAGGAAATGAAAAGCAGAAATGCCGTGCTGGGCGGTGAAAAATCCGGCCATATCATCCTGGGGCATTACCAAAAAAGCGGGGATGGGATTCTCACGGCCATCTATTTTTTAAAGTCACTGGCGTTGCTCAACATCGATATTGAAGAGGTGAAAGACCGGGTGATTCTTTATCCCCAGGTGGAAAAGAGTATTCCCGTTCGCATAAAAAGGGATTTGCAAACCTGGAAGGAACTGCGGGAAATGGTGGATCACTTCAACTCCCGGTTCAAGGAAAATGCCCGGGTTGTGATCAGATATTCCGGGACCGAACCCAAAATCAGACTGATGATGGAATCCCGGGACCGGGGAATTATAGACGGTTATTTAAAACCGTTTACGGATTTGATAGAATCAACCATAGGAGAATAACATGAGATTGGGAGTTAACATCGATCATATCGCCACCTTGAGACAGGCAAGAATGACAAATGAGCCCGATCCGATATGTGCCGCCACCCTGGCTGAACTGGCCGGTGCCGATGGGATTACGGTCCATCTCAGACAGGATCGGAGGCATATTCAGGAAAGGGATATTGAATTGTTGAGAAGAATCATTAAAACAAAATTGAATCTGGAAATGGCCGTTTCCATGGAGATGGTCAAAATCGCCCTGAAGTACAAACCGGAAACCTGTACCCTGGTCCCGGAAACCGTGGATGAAATTACCACTGCCGGCGGACTGGATGTCATGATGTACGCGGAAAAAATCGAAGAGGTGGCCGGAAACCTGAAGGCGGCCGGACTGGATGTGTCGGTTTTTATTGATCCGGATATCGATCAGATTAAGGCCACCCACCGCTTGGATATCGGTCTGATCGAAATCAATACCGGAGAATATGCCAAAAACTGGAATTCCAATTATGCCAAGCTTGAGCTGGAAAAGATAAAAAAAACCGTTGGCTATGCGAGAAAATTAAATCTGCGGGTTTTTGCCGGCCACGGATTGACCTACCAAAATGTATCGCCGATTGCCCGGATTGAGGAGATTGAAGAACTTAATATCGGTCATTCCATCATCGCGAATTCGACTTTTATCGGGCTGGGAGAGGCCGTAAAAAGAATGATTGAGCTGATCAGCTAATTTTTTTCAAGGAGGTAAAATGGCTTATGATGTTGTTTTTCTGGGGGGAGGACCGGCCGGATATGAAGGGGCAATTGCAGCCTGTAAAAACGGATTAAAGGCCGCTGTCGTGGAAATGGATAAGCCCGGAGGTACTTGCCTGCACTGGGGATGTATCCCGACCAAGACCCTTCTCCATTCCGTGAAGATATTAAAACAGATGAAAAATTATACCCGCCTGGGAGTTAAGATAGAAGATTATAAAATCGATACCGGAGAGATGGTGAAAAATAAAAACCGCGTGGTATCAAAGTTGACTAAGGCGGTTGAACAGTTGTTCCTTAATCATCAGATTGAATTGATCAAGTCCAGGGGAAAAATCAAGTCCCCGGGCCGGATCATTTTGGAGGGAGAGCCGGAATTGGAAACCAAGTATATTGTGGTAGCGACCGGATCCCGGGCAGCGGAATTGCCGGTTTTAAAATTTAACCATCCGCTGATCATGAGTTCGAGTGACGCGCTGGAGCTGGCCGATATTCCGGAAAAACTTTTGGTGGTCGGCGCCGGTGCGGTGGGGATTGAAATCGGATTGATTTATAGCCTTCTCGGTTCCCAGGTAACCATCATAGAAATGCTTGGCCATATCCTTCCGGGTCTGGATACCGAGCTGACCGATCTGCTTCAGAATGAACTGCAGAGGCAGAGGATGACCATCCATGTCTCGACAGCCCTGGCCGAAGCTTCCATTCGGGATAACGCGGTGATGTGCACCTTCAAACAGGGTGAAAACCTGTGGGAGGATCGGTTTTCAAAAGTGCTGGTTTCAGTGGGCCGGTCCCCGAATTCCGAAGATGTCGCTGAAGATTCTTTGAATCTGGAACGGGATCGGAAAGGTTTTATCAAGGTGAATGAAAATTTGCAGACCAATCTTGAAAATGTTTTTGCCTGCGGGGATGTTGTCGGATCGCCTTTGCTGGCCCACAAAGCTTCTCACCAGGCCATTTCCATCGTTGATTTCATCCGAAATAAAAAACCAATGAGGCAACAGGCCATTCCCGCTGCCGTTTTTTCCATTCCTGAAATAGCCACGGTCGGACTCTCCGAGGCAGATGCCCGGGCCAGGGGGATGGCGATCAAGATAGGTCGTTTCGCCTATGCGGCCGGTTCCCGTTCCAATGCGATCGATGAAAAAAGGGGAATGGTTAAAATCATTACCGATGATCAAAATATGGTGGTGGGCGGACATATTGTCGGAGCCGAAGCCGGAGAATTGATGCCGGTTCTTACCCTGGCTGTAAACGGCGGGATGAATGCCGAAGCATTCAAAGATCTGATTTTTGTTCACCCGACACTGGGTGAGAACATCTGGGAAGCCGTGGGGTCGGTTGCGGGATTCTCAATTCATGTTTGATCCGGCCGGCCGGGGTGAATGTAACCTGTTTGCCGAGGCGGTTAATATTCCTTGTCAGCCGAGGCCTTTACCGCCCGGTTATGGGCCCAGCTGCGGATTTTTTTTATCTGTTCTTCCATGGTGGTGGCCAGGGGGACCGAGTTTCCGAAAATGGCGAAAAGATCATCCTCTATCAGGTTTCGATTCAGGTTGAACGCCTCATACATTCCTGAAATAATAACCTGTTCGATCTCGCTGCCCGACCATCCTTTGGTAATTTGAGCCAACTGGGGAATGTTGAATTTGGTGACATCATTGCTCCGGTTTTTCAGATGGATGGTAAAAATCTCTTCCCGTTCCTTCCGGGTCGGAAGGTCAATGAAAAAGATTTGATCAAATCGTCCCCGTCTTAACAATTCGGCGGGTAACATGTCGATTCTGTTGGCAGTGGCGGCAATAAATATTTCTGAAGTGTGTTCCTGCATCCAGGTGAGAAAATATCCCAGGATCCGGGATGATTCGCTGTCACTGTGTTTATCGGTTATGCCGCTTTCGATTTCATCAATCCACAATACTGCCGGTGCCACCGAATCCAT
The DNA here is from genome assembly GCA_964583345.1 of uncultured Clostridia bacterium. Taxonomy (GTDB): domain Bacteria; phylum Acidobacteriota; class Aminicenantia; order UBA2199; family UBA2199; genus CAZOWT01. The sequence goes on along the minus strand of CAZOWT010000030.1, from coordinate 1,023 downwards.
GGTTCTCAAGGCCCTGGAGAAGACCATTTCCGGTGAACCGCCCATTCCGGAATAGACCAGGTTCATGTCCAGCCTGAACAGGGGCAGGTCCCACAGAGAAGCGATGATTTTGGCGGCCAGGCTTTTTCCGCAACCGGAAACTCCCATGGCCAGTATCCCCCGTGGCCTCTCCAGTCCGAATTCCTCGGCTTCTTTGGAAAAGGCCCGCTGCCTTTTCTTCAGCCAGTCTTTCAAATTGTCCAGCCCGCCCATATCTTCCAGGGTAAATTTATGCGGGTAGAATTCAAGCACGCCTTCCTTCAGAATCAGTTGTTTTTTTTCCAGATGAATTATTTTAATCAGATCAGCGGAAATGACCGCCTGTCCCTGGAAGGCTTTCATGAATGCCCGGTAGGCCTCATCCAGGGTTAATCCCTGGGCAGCCACAATGAAATTCTTTTTCTGTTTTTCATCCAGATTGATCTGGCGCCCAGATTTCTCCACGGTATCGAGAAATTTGGTGAACAGATTTTTTAATTCTTCGTAATCAGGTAAATCGAAACGGATAATATCGATTTCCTTTTTCAGGTTGTCCGGGAAATATTCATCCGGTGAAATCAGGAATATGACCTTTTTGGTATTTTTTAATGTTTTGTAGGATTCGCGCAGTTTCCGGATTATTTCCGGCGACTGCTTGATTAAGGGATTCAGATCTCTGAAAATGATAGCCCCGGCCTGGTTTTTGTTTAAAAAATATTCGAGGGCTTTTACCGGATCTTTGGTCTCACCGATCAACTGACTGCCTTCGATGATGCCATTATTTATATCCCAGTAAAGGATGGAATTGGTCTTCAATATTTGTTCAGCTATTTTTACCATGATGCCCTCCACCCTTTTTTCTTCATAAGATATGATTTGGATGATGGGCTGCCCGGCCAGGATTGAATCCCGGATATCATTGATAATTTTATTCATGGTTTACCTCTAGTGCGGAGAAGTCTATGACCCCTCCGTATTTAAATATTATTTTTTTTATTCTATCTT
>CAZOWT010000029.1:0-21459 GCA_964583345.1 uncultured Clostridia bacterium | reverse complement strand
TGCTTGCTCGCCTATAAGATGCATGAATATTCTCCTTGTCACCTAACGAGTTAATCAGAAGCGCGGCTTTTTGGCGTCGGCAGAAGCGCTCTATTGGGCAAACAGCCATGATCTGATTGTACCATGGTGTATTGACCAGGCATTCCAGGCATCCTGCGCCCACGCCCTGACAACGGCCCTGTGCTCATCAACCGTCCTTGCTTTGGCAACATCGGCTACCGTAATCATTCCCAGAGACTCCGGTGGTTTTAACCAGGTAAACATATGTTTGTGTTTTGCAGCCTCTAACATGGCATCATTCGCATTTTTGGCTGTTAATCCATGCTCAAGGAACAGGCATAATCGAATCAGGTGTACGCCAACGGAATTTATGCTTTGGCGATCGGTTGAGCCCGGGTGCTGCACGGCATAGGCATCCACAGTCAGCCTATGAACCTCGAAATAACCCGGATGGCTGTATTCGCGAGCCAGTACCTGGCCATATGTGGCCCAGCAGCCGGGTGAGGACTTCATATAACGGTGTGTCGGCCCCTCGATATCAGGATATTCACCGCCACAACTAAAGCATTTGCATGTTTTCATCGGTGAGCCCATTCTAATGTTAAATTCACCAGCACCTGAAGTGGAGCCCTGATTTATCGATCATTTAAGCCTTTTCCATTGAGAATTTGCTGCAACCATTTTGCATGTGTGCCGATTGTTCCGCCCATTTTTTAATATTGCAAAGGCTGCATATTGTTCCTGTAAAGCTCATTCTTTTACCTTATTTTAACGCCATTTATATCCGCAAGAAAGGCAGGCCGGCCTGTGAACGCAAATCATCTCACCACATTCGGGGCAGATCCATTTCTCTTTTTCATTCCGAATGAAATGTCTGATCCCAAATTCATTTATCATCCTGAGATTGTCGATCATGCTCATTCCATACTTTGTTCGGTATCGCTTGTCCAAATTTTTCAACCTGGTGCAGGGAAAACGATCACAACTATCGGAACAATACTTGATTTTGCCTTTGGCGATTTTTTCGCAGTTTTTGATTTTACAGGAAGACCGGGTTTTTGGTTCCTGACGATCATGAATGTTGATCTTTCGACAGCCCGGACAGGTATTGCTTTCACGAATATATCCCCAGCATAAGCGGCAGTTCATTCCGCAAGGTGCAATCAAACCGGTAAGAGCAGGTGAAATTGTCATCATTTTTTCAGCGCGGCTTGCTACCGTCTCCAGGAACGTATTCTGTCAATAAAATCCGCAATGGCGCGGCCCTTGACCAGCCAGGAGATGGCAAAAGCAAATAGAGCAAGCGACTCGGGCCAGAAAATGGATTTTCCAAGATTTTTATTAACAACTGCCCACACCAGGCTGGCCAGGATGACCATGCCGCAGGAGCGGTACACCGTGTTACGCCTCTGCTTGTCTGGCCGAACAGCCTTTCCCTCTGCTTTGATCGGAAAAAGGAACAGAGCAAACACCGCAAACATCAGGAATAGGACGATGGCAAAACCCAGATGCAGAATCCCTGATAGAGGGGTCCACCATGATAATGGGTTCACTTTATCCGGCGCCTTTGTCGGAAAGATCGCCACGCAAAGCGCCGCCACCCCGGCGATTACGGAAACCAGCCGGTCAGCCCAGTTATGCTTGTTATTATAGCCGCGGTAGGTAAACAGGAAAAGCGATAGAGCCACCAGCATGCCCACAAACGCGGCCACCGCCCCGGAATAGTAGTAGGCGCTGACCGACTTCAGACTTCTCCAGTACACCACACCGTCTCTGCATATGGCCATGAAAATCAGGATCAGCGGAAGAACAAGGCCGATATACCCGATAAGCTGCCGATGCAGAGGATTGGACTTATCATCATCCCGCCACCCCGGATGTCCCTTTGCCTTCTTAACCTGCTCAGCATCCAAACCATCCCCCATGAATGTTATCATTGAACTCCCCTTTTAAATGTACCCTGAGTTCATTTCAAAATAATTGCAAATTTTATAGGTTACGATTTTCTTTTTGTTTCCGTAATATCAAAAAGAACAGAAAGACAGCACCACCCATAATAGCGACGTCCGCAATATTAAAAATGCCGGTACGAAGAGGCCCAATGCCAACATTGAGAAAATCCACAACGGAGCCATCGTTCATGATGCGGTCAATCAAGTTGCCGACTCCACCAGAAACAAATAAAGAAATTGCCAATACCACAGAAAAAGTTCCAGATTTTGAAAATAAAACAAGGGTTAAAACTACTATAAGCAGGAAGCAAATACCAATCGTAAATATTGAATGCCGCAACACATCAGGAAAGGAATGACCTAAGCTAAGAAAACCCCCACGATTATAGGTAAGCTGAAGTCGCAATGTATCACCGAGGTATGAAAAAGTCTTCATCTCAGGAAGATGTGAAACAGCGATTGATTTTGTTACCTGGTCACATCCGACACAAGAAATCAATACAATAAATATCAGGATCAATCTTTTAGAAAATTTCACACACCATCTCCATACTTGCTGATTGTTCACTATTAATAAACATCAGTATATATTTTATCAAAAAAAACAAATTATTTTTTCATTCAAACAGGCTACCGCCGGTTTATACAATAGTAGTATCCTCTTGCCCTTCTTGATTTTTTTTCTCTCTTAGAAAAATGATTCCCGCGCCAAAAGAATAATATATTTATTTAGAAATTATTGCAAATTTTAAATGGAATATTTTCAATTTGAAATAGTCAAGTATCCTGTCCCCAAAATTGTTAGACCGGCGACTCCCGCCCAGATAATACTGGCAACAAGGACTATTCCGCGAGTCCTTTTAAAATTGACTATTTACTAATGTTTTTTGGGAGCAGAAAATATCCAAAACCAATGGTAAAGAACAAGTAAACCGCGACAATACCCCAGCCAAGGACATTCAATCCACCTGAAAGTTGAATAATTAATGTGGCGATAAGCGCAATCGCATCATAAATGAATAAATCCCAAATGATTGCCCGTCTGGCAACACAATCTTCAGCTTTTCGGGCAATCCAGGTGAGAAAGAGATTTCCAAAAAGCGTAGCCCCATATTCCCTTGCTGTCAGCGCAGCACCCGGGCCAAATGAGGTCCCTAACAGACCGAGTAATTGACCGGGAACAAACAACAGTAACGGGCCAAAACCTAAACATACAACAGCTTTGATGGTCATCAGGGTTTTGAACTTCATGATCAACCCCTCCTTTTTTGTTAAATTCTTTTGCCATAACACTATGTTATACCGCAATTATCGCGGCTTGCCGCCATAATTGTCAGTCTTCAGCAACTTGTTAGCCTTTTATGTTTTAATTCTAATGTTCTTTTTGAACATGATGGCCAAAAGCAGCATTGAAAGAGGGGCGGTTATCATCCAGGGAATTCCCAGAAGAAGTATTGTTTCCGTGAAATCCGGATAAAAATAAACAAACGCAATCAAAGGGGTAACAATCGCATTGGCTAAAAAAGACATTCTGACCCATCGTTGAAATCCCTGGTTTTTAAAAATGGGTACGGCGAATAATGTGGCAATGCCCATCGATATATATCCAATCGCGTCAAAATCCCAGAATAGAGAATGCGGAGTTTGAATGAGAATTTTGATTTTATCCGCATTTCCCCTGAGTGTCATCGGAATGACAGTAGATAGTTGCACAACATAATTCGCGGTAACAAACACCGCGTAAATTATCGTAAATATAAGTGCCGCATGACCCCATATCTTTTTGTCCTCTGGAGCAAAGTAATAAAGTGCAAGCATTTCAATTAGAAATGGGATAACTATGCAAAGAGAAAATCCATAAATAAAGATTTCATCAAATGGATATTTTAAAACCCCCAAAAGTTGCAATGTTTGAACCAGTACAAACGCAACATTTGAAGCAAATGCGATAATTCCAAACCAAAAACCGATTTTACTTATTTTTGCATTCATATTTTTTCTCCTCGTTCCTTTTTCAAAGACAATTTCTATCGGTTATGAAAGAAGATCAAATTGACAAAGCTAATTATTAATAAATATCAGTATATATTTTATAAAAATGAAAAAGTTATGGCAATAATTCATAAAGATTTTTAAAAATGAACCGACAAGTGATGTTCGATGGGCAAACAAGCTGAAAAATGCCAATTTACAATTGGGGGGAATTGTGGTATTTTAAGGGATAAATCTTGGTGCTTTCTGCCATAGATAAGAAATTAAAAAAAGGGTGAAGTCAACGGCTATGGATGTATATCTGGATAAACTCGAACTGCATGGATTCAAATCCTTTCCGGAAAAAACCGTCCTGAAATTTCATAAAGGCATTACGGCCGTCATCGGCCCCAACGGATGCGGCAAAAGCAATATCGTTGACGCTATTCTCTGGGTGCTGGGGGAACAGCGAATAAAAAACCTGCGCGGGGAAAACAACGAAGACCTGATTTTCAATGGAAGCGGAGCCAAAAAACCTCTGGGTATGACCGAAGTGGGGTCATACTTCATGAAACATGGAGAGCAAATATACCTTGCCCGCCGGTTTTTCAGGTCCGGCGAAAGCAAATATATTCTGAATGACAAATACTGCCGAAATAAGGATATCCAGGACACCTTGTTTGAGATGCAGATGGGAGAAAGAAAATATTTCATTTTTGAACAGGGGAGTATCGACCGGCTGATATCACTGAAGCCCAGTGAAAAAAGATTACTGATTGAAGAAGCTGCGGGAATTTCGCAATATCTGGAAAGAAAAAAAGAAACCACCAACAAACTGATTATTGCCGAGCAAAACCTGGAAAATATAGACATATTGCTGGCAGATAAACAAAACCGGTTAAAGGAGCTTAAGAATCAGGTCAATTATGTCAGGCGTTTCAGACAATTAAAAGCTGAACGGAATAATTTTCTAAAAGCCATGTTGAAGACCAAACATCAGGGTTTTCAAAAGGATTTCAATGGTTTCAAATCAGAAATCGAGAAGATAATCAATCAGGAGACCATCTACATTAAAGATATTTCAAACCTGGAAAAGGAGGATATCCATCTGGAAGAAAAGATGTGGCTGATTGATAAAAATTTGAAACAGTGCCAGCAGGAAATTTATGAGGTCAATCGGAAAATCTTGGCCGATAAAAATGAAATTGAAAAGTCAGGACAAAAAACCGAATTCAATAAACAAAAAATCCAAGAAAAAAAGCAGGCCAATATCGATATAAAAGTTGAAACCGAACAAGTCGGGAATTTGTTGAAGTCCGAAATCCAAAAATTAAATGAATTTCAGGAACAATTACAGCTGGAAAAGAAAAATCTGGATAATCATAAAACAGAATCCTCCAGCCTTACAGAGAAGATGACGCGTCTGAAAACCGAGGAATCAAATATAAAGACCGAATTTTTCAGCATCCAGTCAGAGAAATCACAGGCGATCAACCGGATACATGACCTTGAAAACAAAAACAATCAACTCGAAAATGAATTGAAAAGCAAGACCAATTTCATCCGGGAACTCAAAAATCAGGTCAACCAACCAGAGATCGAAAGCCTTCAACTTGAAGTGAAAGCGTTAACCAAACAGATCGAAACAGAAGAATCGGCATTGAAAAAAGAACTGGAAGCGGAAAAAGAAAAAAACCAGGAAATTGAAAAAATTGAACATGATTTAAAAAATAGTGAAAGCGAAATTATCACCCTGGAAAAACAGCAAAAAAAATATTCTGAAATAAAATATAAAATCATCGGCTCCGAAGGCACGGCCTCACCTGAAGCGGATAAATATTTTCAGGACAACATTGAAACCAAGAAGGAATACCACAAAATCATTGAAAATTTTTATTATGAAGAATTGGATGCCGCGCCGCTGACCGACGTGCAAAAAGCCCTGAAAAGCCAGCACAACAAGTTTCTATTGCCTCAAAATAAAAGATTTCCCATTCCCGATAAAATTGAAAATGAACCGGGATTTATCGGATATGTAAAAAAACTGTTTAAATTGAAAGAAACCGAAATCGAGTCATATATCAAAAACGGAATCCTGGTTGACAATCTGGAAAACGCCATCAAAATCAACCAAAAATTCAATGTTGATGTGGTAACCCGGAATGCCGAAATCATCAATAAGGACGGCCTCCTGGTTAAACACCGCGAAAAAGGTATTTTGAATGTGATAGAAGAAATCGGAAATATTGAAAGAAAAAAAGCGGAATTGTCCGAATCAACCGAAATTTTAATAAAAAACATTTCCAGTAAGACAAAGGGAATTGAAGACTTGAGAAAAAAAATTGAAACCCGGAAAAATAAACTGAATTCACTCCGGGAAAACGAAATACAGGTCCATACCCGGTTGAGTGAATTGAAAAAAAATAAGGATATATACCTCCAGAGGGTAAAATTAAATGAATCAGAGATGGAATTGCTATCCATAGAAAAAGAAAAAAATCAGCAGGAATGGAAAAAATTCAAGGAAAAACTGAAAGAATTGGAAAATCATTCTAAAAGAATGGAAAAAATCCAGACAGACCTCAGGGTTTCTATCGAACAGCTTGAAGCGGAAATCAATCATTCAGAAAAGAATAGCCTGCAAAAAGAAAGCACAATAAATTTATTGAATGAAAAATACCTTTCCCTCAAAAGTAAAATTGGGGAACTGGAAAATCGCGAATCAAAAAATTCAAAATTGATCAAACTCAACCATGAAGATATTTCGAAACTTGAGAAGGATATCCAGGAAACCAGCCTGAAAGTCAGGGAAGTCGAGAATATTATCCAGGCACTCAATCAGAAAAAAGAAAGCCTTGAAAATCAAATAAAAAGTCAGGAAAAAGAATTTCAGGAAATCAACAGCAAAATAAAAGCAATAACCCAAACGCTGAGCCAAAAGAGAAAATCGCTGGAGGAAGTCAGGGAAAACCGAAATCGGCTGGAAATAAACCTGTCCTCAATCAAAAAGGATCTCTTCCAGTTGGAGGAAATCTCATTCAAGGAGTTGAACAGCGAATTAAATCAAATAGAAGAAACAGAGGCCTTGACCGATTCCAGCCTGGAAAATTTGGAAAAGGAATACGAATCAGCCAATGAAAAAATGATAAAAATGAGGGACAGCGATCGTTTGAATTTTTCCGCCGAATCCGAGTACGAAATTCTTGAAAAGGATTTCAATTTTTTATTGACCCAAAAATCAGATATTGAAAATTCAATAAAAGATATGAACGACGCCATAAAAAAAATCGATGAGGAATCGCAGGTATCTTTTTTAAAAGCATACAATGAGATAAAAATTAATTACCAGAAGAATTTTAAAATTCTTTTTGATGGTGGTGAAGCGGAATTATGGCTCACCGACGAAAACAACATTACCGAAACCGGATTGGAAATCAAGGCGCAACCACCCGGGAAAAAACTCCAAAGTTTAAGGCTGCTGTCAGGAGGAGAAAAAACACTGACCTCGCTGGCCTTTTTATTTGCACTATTCGAATACAAACCATCGCCATTCTGTGTCTTTGATGAGGTAGACGCTGCGTTGGATGAAGCCAATGTCAGAAGATTTTTGAAATTCGTTCATAAGCTCAAGGAAAAAACCCAGTTTCTCATCATCACCCATAACTTTAAAACCATGGAAGAAGCGGATTATATATATGGCATCACCATGAACGAACCGGGAATTTCGACGATATATTCCATGAAAATGACCGGGAAAAACCAGTTGGTTCCGGAAAATTAAAACCTGGAAAAATTTCTCGACCGCTCGGGCACAATTCTTCAATAGAAAATTATCCGGAATACGCTTCCTGCTGAAGATGACTCCATAAGTTGGATCTCCCCTTTCAGGGTATTTACCATTTTCCTGACAATGGCCAGGCCCATCCCGGTCCCTTTTTCTTTGGTTGTGAATAAAGGCAGCCAGATCTTCTTGATAATTTTCGTATCGATACCCCTGCCGTTGTCACGCAAATACACTTCCAGGTGATGATTGAGTTTAAAATCTATTTCAACCCGGGTGGCATGGGCTTCTCTGGCATTTAAGATCAGGTTGGAAAAAACGGCGGCAATCAGAATCGGATCGGAATATAAAAAGATCTCCGTTTGGGAGAACACGATTTTTATATTTTTTTCATTGGCAATCTTTTTAAGCAGAAGAATCAAATCTATTTTCTCTTTTTTTTCCACCAAAATCGGTTTTGAAAAATTTAAAAAACTTTCCATGGTGGCGGACAGAAATTCAATTTCCTTGGTAATGCGATCTACCTTATTGCTCATCGCTCCTTTTTTCAGTTGAATGATTTCTGATTTAATGGATTTGACATAACCATAAATGACACCCAGTGAATTTCTGACCTCATGCGTAAGAGAAGCCGTCATTTCTCCCAGCATGATGAAATTTTTATTTTTTCGTTCAATCTCTTCTCTCTGCTTGTCTTCGGTAATGTCTTTGATAATAACCAGTAATCCCATTCTCTGTATCGGGATTAAATCTACCCAGAATATCTTTTCCCGGGAACAGATTTCAGAAGAAACCTTTTTATCCTTATTCGAATCAATAAATGTGACCAGTTCGGGAAATATTCCCAAAATTGTTTCCAAAGTATTATTTTTGGCATGGGCATAGCTTTGTCCGAAAATTTTCTCCGCCCGCGAATTAATAATATCGATCTTCATGAATTGATTTAAAAAAACAATGGCCGAGTTAATATTATCGATAATACTCCGGTTTAATTCTTCCTTCCAGATGGCGTGTTCCTGCTGTTTTTCGACCATTCCCTTCAGCTCGATTTCGGAATCTCGTAATTCAAGTAAATAATCCTGTAATGGTGAAATATTTTTCAATTTGACTACACTTTTCGACTTTTTATAAACAATAGCCAGATATATACCGGAAGCCATTAAAAAAATTCCCACCAGGATTGAAAGAAAGGAAAACACTTTTTTCATTTGCCGGATATTGTCCTCCAAATCGGTTTTCGATTGAAGGTCCTGAACATCAATACCTTCGAGTTCCTTGAAAAGAAAATAAAGGTTTTGGAAAAGAAAAAGCATTAACAGTTGAACCACGATCAAGATAATGACCATATTTTTTTTCATGGCATTTCTCTCAGAATATTGTTTCTCATATTAATTGAAAACCGATTGGATAAATATCAAAATCTCATATCCCCAAAAAACAGAAATATAACTGCCCAGACCGAGAAAAGTCCCGAAGGGAAGCTGAAACTTCAAATTTTTTTTTTTAAAAATAATCAGAAAACCACCCACAATCAAACCGAAAAAAGAACTGAGTAACAGGGCGACCAGGAGTTTTTTTGATCCCAGAAAAGCGCCCAGAAAAATCATCATTTTAACATCGCCGAATCCCAGTCCCTCTATTTTACGCACTTTTAAATAAAAAAAATAAAGACCGGCAAAAACGAGTGCCGCCCCGAACGCAGATGCAAACGCATCCCAAAAAGATATTTCCGGGTTGAAGAAAGAAAACAAAAGAAAAATCAACCCCCCGCCCAGGGTAAGTTCGTCCGGAAGTATCATGTGTTCTAAATCAATCAGAGCCAGCACAATAAGGAAACAAAGAAACAGGCTGGTAAATACCGTATAAAGGATAGAATCTCCATAAACATGAAACGTAAGCCAGAAACTGAAGGCAGTTAAGATTTCAACCAGCGGGTATTGAATTGAAATTCTGGATTTGCATCTCCGGCATCTTCCCCTAAGGATCAAAAAACTGATAACCGGAATATTATCATAAAATGAAATCAGGTTCTGGCATTCAGGGCAAGATGAACGAGGGAAAACAACGCTTTTCTTGATGGGGAGGCGATAAATCACAACATTTAAAAAACTTCCGATAATTAATCCCAATATAATTATGAAAATATTTTCCATTTAAACATCCTCTGGGCGCTGACCTTCCCTTTTTTGGAATCATAGTGATAATCGTTTCCAAAATAATCTCTGGGAATCTCCTTAATAAATCCCACCCGTTTCAATTGTTCCAGGTTGAGCGGATACCGGTGATACCGATGTTTATAAAGCTCGAGTGCTTTCTCCAAAAATATTTTATCCATCTCAAACTTTATCTGATAGAGATGATTAATGGACGCATCTCTTTCAAGTTGGGTTTTGGCTGAGTGATAAATTTCCATCCATAATTGATATGCCAGATCCAATTTATCTTCCATATAAACCATATGGGCCCTTCTCCTCTTGATGAGCGCCGGGGCACCTGGTTTTTCGCTGGCTTTCAGATAAAATTGCTCGGCCAGTTTTGGATCCTGGAGAAATTTGCTGGCATAATAACCTGCTTCATAATCAAATATCCACTCATTTTTCATATTCCTTGAACCTTTCTGCAATAGTCTTATGGCCATTTTGGTTTCCCGGGCTTCAAGCGCCATAATAATCGCGCCATAATAATAAGCAGCCCGGAATTGGGGATTCAGGTCAGTAATGACATTAAAAATTTGCTCGATATAATCAAATCGATTTTTTAGGTTCAGTGTGGAATAAAATTGAATCGACCATATAAAAAGAACATCAGCAACCAGGTTTGCATGACCGAATGACAATATTTTCAATGTTTCCCCTGAAGGTAAAGAAACGAAAGTATCCTTTTCGGCAAAATAATCAACATTAGAATCATAACTGAATTGAAGGAATCCGACCAATGCCAAAAAAATAGCAATCAGAATACCCAGTTTTGCAGCCATTATTTAAATTCCCTTTTTCGGAAAATTAAAATTGCCAGAGAAAGCATAGCCAGAATATAAAGAATCGCATAAGTGAACGAATAAAAAACCAGTTTGGTTTCAATCTTCATATTCATGACGATTTGTTCTCTAATATTGAACTTTTCAAAATTGGGAAGCAGATAATATAACAAATACGCCAGGACTCTGGTTGCGGGTTCAACCAACTTATATTTGAATTCATTGAACGTCCACAAAACATGACCGATCAAATACAGAATAACGGTAAAAATAGAAGATAAAATCGGGGTCGAAAAAGATGAAAAAACCAGAGCAATTGAAATTATAATTAATAATTCAAGATAAAGGAATGCAAAATAGACCAACATCCGCCAATCAAAAGTTCCGGTTGTAAAAAATATAAACAGGAAAAAAACCGCAGCCATGGATACCAGGGCAACCAGAATCGTCAGCGCCAAACCAAAAAATTTTCCGATGATAAAATTTGTCCTGGATATGGGTTTACTTAAAATATTGAAAATCGTTTTTTTATCAATTTCTTTGTAAACCAGGTTAATTCCAGTAAAAATCGCAATCAGTACACAAAAAAAATTAATCGAAGCCAAACCAACGTTCTTCATTACCCCGGTTTGATCACCCAACGTCAGGAGACTCGCCAATTTAGAAGCAAAAGCAAAAACAATACCAAAAACGATCAGCAAATAAAATATTTTATTTCGTGCCGCTTCTTTAAACGTATTGATGGCAATGGCATTCAGTTTCATTCTTGAATTTCCTTTAAAAATATATCTTCAAGGGTCATTTTAATGGGAGTGACAGCCTCAATTCTCCCCTTATTTAAAATAATAAATTCAATAATTTTATTCACCTGTTGAATATTCTGGCATTTGACAATATAATTTCTATCACGGCTGACATAATCAAACATTTTTGGTTTGATTTTTCCTTCATCTATATCGGAAAATACCACCTCATAGTATAGGACACTATGAGAGACCAAATCTGAAAGCTTCCCTTCTCTGATGATTCTGCCGTCAAATATTATCCCCACCTTTTCCACCATGAGTTCCATATCCTGAAGAATGTGTGATGAGAAAAAAACGGTTTTCCCGGAATTCCTGAACCCGACAATAATATCCCTTAGCTCCTTTCTGCCAATAGGATCAAGGCCGGAAAACGGTTCGTCCAGTATCAGGATATCAGGGCTGTTTATCAATGCCTGGGCCAATCCAATTCGCTGAAGCATTCCCTTGGAAAATTTATTCAGTTTCAAATGTTCTTTTCCGGAAAGACCCACCAATGCTATCAATTTATCAATGATCTTCCATCCCTCCTTTTTCGGGATATTAAATAACCTGGCGGAAAAAGTGAGAAGTTCCCGGGCAGTCAAATAATCATAAAAATACGGATTCTCTGGAAGAAAGCCCAATTTGTGCCTGAGTTCCAGAGAATGAGCCTGCAAACCATTGACCATGATTTCTCCGCAATCCGGAAAAATCAATCCAATAATACATTTGATGGTGGTGGTCTTCCCAGCTCCGTTTGGTCCCAGGAATCCGTATATTTCACCCTGTTCGACTTTCAGGTCGATACCTTTCAGGATATGATATTTCTTCAGAAAAAAATTAGATAAAAATGATTTGTGCAAATTTTTTATTTCCAAAGCTCTCATATTGGTTTTTTTTACAATTCTCTATTTAGTTTTGCCTGGGCTGCGGCCAGCCTGGCAATTGGTACCCGATAAGGTGAACAGGAAACATAATCCAGGTCATGATTCACACAAAACCCAACCGAACTGGGTTCCCCGCCATGTTCCCCGCAAATCCCGACCTTCAGGGCCGGCCGTGCCTCTCTCCCTTTTTTCACCGCTATTTTTATCAATTCCCCAACGCCGGCCTGGTCCAGAATTTGAAACGGATCTTCATCCAGTATCTTTTTTCTTAAATATTCGATCAGAAAAACACCGGCGTCATCCCGGGAAAAACCAAATGTCATCTGGGTAAGATCGTTGGTTCCAAAAGAGAAAAATTCCGCATGCCGGGCGATTTTGTCTGCCAGCAGGCATGCTCTTGGCACTTCGATCATACTGCCGATTTTATAATCAATCTTGTCATTTTCTTGTTGAAAAATTTCTTCAGCTTTGTTGATTATAATACTTTTAAGAAATTCCACTTCCATTTCAATTCCAATTAAGGGAATCATGATTTCGGGAAATACCTTTTTTCCGATTCGCTTTACCGATAACGCCGCTTTTATAATCGCTTCTGTCTGCATTTCTGCAATTTCGGGAAAAGAAATTGCCAATCGGCAACCCCGGTGACCCAGCATGGGATTGAATTCCTTCAGACTATCCCTTTTCTTTTTCAGGGAATAGAAATCGACTCCTATTGATTGACTTAAATCTTCCAGTTCTTCATCTGACTGTGGTAAAAATTCATGAAGAGGGGGATCCAAAAGCCTGATTGTAACCGGAAATCCGGACATAATTTCAAAAATTGAGATAAAATCGTTCATTTGCATGGGAAGGATTTTGTTTAATGCCTTTTTTCTTCCCTCTTTGTCGCCGGCAAAAATCATTTCCCTGACTGCGGTTATCCGTTGCTTTTCAAAAAACATATGTTCGGTTCTGCACAAGCCGATTCCTTCCGCACCGAATTCCAGCGCCAAAGCGCTTTCTTTGGGCGTATCGGCATTCGCTCTCACCTTGATACTTTTTTCAGTATCTACCCAATTCATGAATTCTTTGAAGACACCCGATATTTTTGGCAATTCCAACTTTAATTGTCCCTCGATAACCTCTCCGGTTGAACCATTCAAGGTTATATAGTCGCCTTCATTAAATAACCTGCCCGAAATTTCACAGGCGTTTTTGTCAGGCCGTATCACCAAATCACTGCAACCGGCAACACAACATTTTCCCATTCCTCTGGCCACAACTGCGGCATGTGAAGTTAATCCTCCGGTCGCAGTAAGAATACCCTGAGAAGCATCCATTCCGGCAATGTCTTCTGGGGATGTTTCTTTTCGAACGAGAATTACCCTTTCACCTTTTGCCGCCAGCCGTTCGGCAGATCGGGCAGAAAAAACAATTTTTCCAACTGCTGCTCCCGGCGATGCGGCGAGGCCTTTGGCAATCGCCGTATATTTTTCACTTTCGCTGATATTCGGATGAAGCAGTTGTGCCAGCTGCTTGGGATTCACCCGCAGGATGGCTTCCTTTTTTGAAATTAATCCCTCATTGGTCATATCCATGGCAATTTTTACGGCAGCCAGAGGGGTTCTCTTTCCGGTTCTGGTTTGCAGGATATACAATTTACCTTCCTGAATGGTAAACTCGATATCCTGCATATTTTTATAGTGTTTTTCCAACAAATCTTTATAGGAAGACAGCTCCTGAAATATTTCAGGAAATTGTTTTTTCAGTTCTTCAATATGTTTCGGTGTCCGGATCCCAGCTACCACATCCTCACCTTGGGCGTTTACCAGATATTCGGCAAAAAATTCGTTTTCTCCCGTAGATGCATTTCTGGTAAAGGCAACACCGGTACCGGAAGTATTACCCAGATTGCCATATACCATTGCCTGTACATTAACAGCTGTACCCAGCAATCCGGTTATATTTTCAAGCCTCCTGTAGGTAATGGCTCTTTCATTGTTCCATGATTCGAATACCGATCGGATTGCCAGCCAGAGCTGATCCTTGTAATCCTGGGGAAATTCTTTCCCAATCTCAGCTTTGACCAGATCCTTATAGTCAGCCACAATCTGTTTCAAATCATCTCCATTCAGATCTATGTCATGGAAAATACCCTTCTTTCCTTTTTGTTTTTCCAGTATATCTTCGAATTTATCACGGTCAATCCCAAAAACCACATCCCCAAACATTTGAATGAATCTCCGGTAGGAATCATAGGCAAACCTTTCATCCCTGGAACATTTTGCCAGTCCCTCAACTGAAATATCATTTAATCCGAGGTTTAAAATACTATCCATCATTCCCGGCATGGAAACAGCCGCACCGGATCTGATCGAAATCAATAAAGGATCATTTCGATCACCTAATTTTTTCCCCAGAAGTTTTTCCAGTTTTTCAAGCTTCTCATTCACCTGTTCTTCCAAATCCGGGGGAAATTTCCTGTCGCTTTTTAAATACAAATCACAGACCTCGGTGGTGATGGTAAATCCAGGCGGGATTGGTAAACCCAGGATACACATCTCGGCCAGATCAGCGCCCTTGCCTCCCAGAATCCCTTTTAATTGCGTATTCCCTTCGGTAAATTCTTTTGAAAAAAAATAAACATATTGCTTTGGCATCGGTCCTCCGTTTCTATCCTCTTTTATCTATAGGAAATTCATTTTCTTTTTTCCGAATATAAAAATATTCTATTTTTGACAGCTAGGTTTTACATTCAAATGTTACTTCAAATTCAGTCCAGGCTCCTTCCTGAGAACTCACTTTTATTGCAGCACCATGATTCTTTACAATTTTTTCACATAATAGAAGTCCCAGGCCGGGTCTCACATCAAATTCAGAATAAAATGGAATCCAGATCTTGGGAAGACTTTCTTTTTTAATTCCAACTCCGGTATCTTTTATAATGAGGGTATAATGACCTTTCCCTGAACGGGTTATAATCTCAACAACACCCGGCTCAGTTTGGGTGAAGCGGCCACATGCAGAATCGGATATTTTTTTTTCAATTGCCTGAACCGCATTATCCACCATATTGGTAATCAAAATTTCAATCTGACCGAAAATCAAATAATCATCCGGAATATTTTTATCCATATCGATTTTAAAACTGACATGTTTCATTTTCTCAATTTCATTAAAATGCGATTTCATTTGGGAAATAACATCATTGATGTTTATTCTGAACCGGATGATATTATCATTTTTGAAATAACCGCTCAATTGATTCAACAGAAAACTGAGTTCTTCTGTATTTTTTTCAATTTTGAACAATCGCTCTTTTATGTTTTCATTGCCGGCCTTCAACGATAACAATTGGGTATAACCCAAAATAGGTGTCATTTTGTTTTTCAGTTTATGAAAAATTTCAGGTAAAATTTGAATGAGAACCGATACCTTTTGTGATTCAACAATATATTTCTTGAAATCATCCCGGAGTTGACCGGATTTACACAATGATTCAAGATTAAAATTTCCCTTATGATTCAATTCCATTCAATTCCCATCCTGGAGAGAAATTGATTATAAAATATTTTCCATGCAAATTCAATCCAATCCGGAAAATATCCGTCAGGGTAACAGCCTGGACCATATCACCGCGCCAATCCTCTTAGCAGGACAAATAAATTGACTTTTCCCTTAGAAATGAATATGATAACAACTTGATATGACAACCTTTTCAAACATCAATATCCTGACAACCCGGTCACTTAAAAAAATATATAACAAAATTCCGGTCGTTAATAATATTGATATCCAGATAAAATCCGGTGAAATAATCGGCTTGCTGGGGCGAAACGGAGCGGGTAAAACCACAACATTTCTGATGCTTTCCGGCATAGTCAAACCGAATTCCGGAGAAGTATTTCTTAATGAAGAAAGTGTCAACAGGTACCCCTCATATATCAGGGCAAAAATTGGATTGATTTATCTTCCACAGCAACATTCCGTTTTTTTAAAGGCCACGGTGTTTGAAAATTTATTCCAAATCCTTGAACTGCATAATACTGAAGACGAGGCTCGGCGAAAGACATTGAATCTGCTGAAAGACTTCGGCCTTATATATATAAAAGATTCGAAAGCCCATCAGCTTTCAGGCGGGGAAAAAAGGAGAATTGAAATTGCCCGGGCAATGATAATGAAACCAAAATTTCTTTTTCTCGACGAACCGTTCACCGGAATTGATCCGATTACCATTCTGGATATCCAGAAAATAATTTTAAAGTTGAAAGACAGGGGAATCGGAATTATCATCACGGACCATAATGTAAAAGATACCTTCAATATTACCGAAAAAGTCTATATCATTCACAAGGGATCCATTTTAAGCGAGGGTTCGCCTTCAAAAGTTACCAAAGAGGAAAAAACGCGTGAACTTTTTCTGGGCAATGATTTTGAATGGCATGAAACCACGGCTATCAGAATAAAGAAGGCAAAAAAAATGTCGGCGAAGAATGATTCGGAACCGAATTGACAGACAAGATTTATACCCTGATAAAAATTATCAATATAAATTAAATATACATGAACAAAGAAGAATTTGGTCAAAGTATCAATGCTATCATCAAAGATAAAACATCGGGCAGTTCGTTTATTGCCAATCAAATAGAAAAAATTTTTCCGTTTATTCCAGAAAATATATTCGCATCGACCATAAAAAAAATAATGGTTATCCATTCTTCGATGGCCTCAGTAATTAACCGCATCAATTATCTTTGCCTTGAAAGAGAACATAGAAAATTATCCAGAACAGAAGTTAATGGGGAGAAAATTTTAAGGGATTTTTGGAATGACAATCAAAATAAAAAGAACTGGATCACCTTATCAATGAGTCATTGGGTAATTGAATGTTTCAAAACCAATAAAAAAAGACTTAATCTGAAGGTTGGCATATCTTATCCGGACCGGGAAGGCTTGATTACATTTGATTCATTAAAAGACGTGCACAATATTGAAATTTATGAAGACTCCAGGCTTTGTTTGGAAGCGAGGGAGTCCGACGGAATTTTGCTCGGAGCGGACCTGATAACCAAAGACGCTGTGGTCAATAAAACCGGAAGCTTCCCTTTGGCTATCGCTGCCCGTTTTTTCAAAAAGCCTCTTTATATTGTGAGTTCGGGAGATAAATTTCTATCAAACGATCTCTTGCCCTTCTATCGGCCCAAATTGAAAAAAAGAAAATCGAGATTAATTCACTATTTTGAACCAATCCCCCTTGAACTGGTCAGCAAAATATACCTTACCACTTCAATCAGCGATTATCCCCTTTCAGAAACACTCAGAAAGATGGCATAAACTATTCTTCGGATTACAGTTTAACGGAATCTCCTCCAGTGACCTGGAATCCAGACATCCCGGTTGCCCTGTCTTTCATAATGTCCGGAAACCCACTCATATCCCGGTCTTGGTTTCATCCAATAGCCATTGATCCAGGCCCATCTTCCATGACGCCAAGCCCAGTGACCCTGAACCCAGATATATGAATTATGCGGCGGCCTTGGACGATAAGCTTTCTTGGGGGCCGGAGGGGGACCGTAATACGCTCTGGGCGGAGGGGGACATCCGAACATGGATAGTAAAAATGCCAGAAACAACCCGGATAAAATTGTCTTTTTTATCATCCTAATCTCCTCGAAATTGATTCTATAAATTATTTTAATGAAACCCGGTAAAATTTCAAGCAATTTTTATTTTTTTTTGAATTAAACCGAATAAAAATTCAGCTGAAAGAAATTGATTCGATTTTTTTATCAACCCAGTTCAAAAAATCCGAAACATAATTATTGCGAAGCGAATCATTTTGCAAAACCTCATTCGCATCTTTGCGGGCTTTTCTAAACACCGAATAATGTTCTTTTATGTCTGCATTTTTGAAATCCAGAAACCCTGATTGCTCAAGTCCGGTAATCATACCGCCTCCCCGCATTCTTAAATCCATTTCAGCGATTTCAAAACCATTCACATTTGACTCTATAATTTTCAACCTTTCTTTTCCCCGGCTGCTCGGATCACGGGACTGAATCAAATAACAATATGACTGAATCTCTCCTCTTCCCACCCGCCCGCGCAATTGATGAAGTTGCGCCAAACCGTACCGATCCGCATTCTCAATGATCATGATGCTGGAATCCTTTATGTCGATTCCCACTTCGATAACGGTTGTGCATAAGAGGATCCGGTTTTTACCGGATTGAAAATCTTTCAACACCTGTTCTTTTTTGTCGGCAGAATCTTTCCCGGAAATGATTCCGATAGGATTAGGAGCAAAAACCTGACGAAAATAATCAGCATCTTCCTGGATGGAATGTAAATTTGAAAAAAAATCCGACTTTTCGATTAAGGGAACGACAATGAAGATTTTATCTCCCTGATCCACCTTTTTTTTAATCCATTGGTAAAAAGCATTCCTTCTGCCGGATTCGATAATTTTTGTGATAATCTTCCGGCGTCCCGCCGGAGCCTCCCTAATGGTTGATACCTGAAGGTCATTGAATAAGGTGAGCAGCATCGTCCGCGGAATCGGGGTAGCAGTGGTTACCAGAAGATCAACCGCCTTTCCTTTGGTGTAAATCGCCGCTCTTTGAGAAACACCAAAACGGTGCTGCTCATCGATTACCACCAGGGAAAGATTTCTAAACCTTAAATTTTCATTTAATAACGCATGAGTTCCAAAAACAATATCAATTTCCCCTTGCCGCAATTTTTCCGCGATTTCTTTTTTTTTCTCCGGCGGAGTGGAACCGGTTAAGATTTCAATTTCCATTTTTTTAAAGAATTGCTTCGCATTAAGAAAATGCTGGTTTGCCAAGATTTCGGTAGGAGCCAGAAACGTACCCTGAAATCCATTCTCTTTGGCCAATAGAAGCGCCAAAAACGCAACGATTGTTTTACCGACTCCGACATCACCTTGAAGCAAACGCTGCATGGAAAATTCCGATTTGAGATCATTCACGATTTCCCCGAAAACCTTTACCTGGTCAGAGGTTAACTCAAATTGAAGGCATTCGTTGATGGATTCTCTAATTTTTTCATTAATCGCATATGTTCGCACCCTGTTGACCTGTGTGAAATGATTCCTGATTTGCTGGAGTTCAAGCTGGGAAAAGAAGAATTCCGTAAATATAAATCTTTGTTTATCCTGGCAAATAACATCAGAATCTATTTTTTCCGGAAAATGTATGCTTTTCAATGATACCGCCATCCCCTGAAAATTGTATTTATCAAGGATATGTTTCGGAAGAACTTCAAAATCATCGTTTAAAAAAACAAAAACATTTTTTATGATATTTCGGAGCTGGCCCGACTTAAGCGTTGAAATCCTTGAATATACCGGTATAATTCCTTCTCCATCACCATCTAAAAAAATCTGGGGATTTATGATTTGATAATCACCATTTCGGACTTCAATCCGGCCGAAAATCCGAACCGCTTCATATTTTTTAAATATGTCCGCCAAATATGGCTGGTTAAAAAAAAGGACATGGATATTCTGATCCCCGATATAACCATTCACATGTAAAACCGATTGTTTCCTTTTAAAATTTCTTGATATTTTAATATTTTTGATATTTAGGCAGTACAACCTTTCGGTATCGTCTTTTATCAAGGAAAAAGAGTTCCCCAAATCAATATGGGCGACCGGAAAATTCAAAAGCAGTTCCAAAACAGAGAAAATCCCCTGTTTATTCAGCACTCTGGTATATTTCTCCCCCACACCCTTAATGCATCCAATCGGGGAATTTAGTTTTAAGAGCAAAAGATATTAATAATAGATGGTAATTTTTTTATGTTCTATCAACATATTTTTCAGTCCCGGCAACAGCGAGAACCAGTCAAAGATTGACTTTTTAATTTTGAAACTGGACTGGGCGGCATAGAAAGCCTCATCAAGAATCTCCGGGGAAAAAAGGGTTCCATTTATTTCCATTTTCTCGAATTGGTATCGGACTCTGTAATTCTCACATTCAAGTTTCCCTTCAAACTCAATTTCAAAATCCTTCAAAAATGAAGGCACTTTCTCATATTTTTCACCTGTCAGTTTCACCTTCATAATCCCTGATACCCGGTTGGTTTTTCGTAGGTCCAGCTTCAAATATTTTACCTCGGGGGAATACCGTTTCAGATAAAAAATATTGATGTACGAATTCAATTCATCTTCGGTAAAAGTTATTTTTTTTAAAAAAACAGATGACCGGTTTTTTTCAGCAATTCTTTTTAAAAAATCATCAACTCTTCGGGCTTTGTCAACAGAAAACTCGGCGGCAAAAAGAACAAAAGTAAAAAAAATAAAAAAAAAGATAAAATATCTGGTTTTC
The DNA here is from genome assembly GCA_964583345.1 of uncultured Clostridia bacterium. Taxonomy (GTDB): domain Bacteria; phylum Acidobacteriota; class Aminicenantia; order UBA2199; family UBA2199; genus CAZOWT01. The sequence goes on along the minus strand of CAZOWT010000029.1, from coordinate 770 downwards.
ATTTTTTTAAAATTATAACCCTTCTGCCTTCAAACTTCAATCTTTTTTCGAAAAATAGGCATATGGCCTGAGAATATAGGATATGTTCCTCTTTTAGAATCCTATCGCTCAAACTCTCCTCGGTATCATTATCCAAAACTTCAACAGTTTTTTGGAGGATTATGGGACCCGAATCAACACCTTCATCGACGAAATGAACCGTACATCCGCTTACCCCAACTCCATATTCCAGCGCCTGCTTCTGGGCATTCAACCCTGGAAAAGCGGGTAATAATGCCGGATGTATATTTAAAATTCTATTTTTATAGGCCTTCAATAAAGTTCCACCAACAATTCTCATATAACCTGCCAGGCAGACCAAATCCACAGCATATTTTTTGAGAATCAACACCAGCTGTTTTTCATATTCGTCCTTACTCCCGTACTGTTTTCGGGATACAGAATAGGCCGGAATGCAAAATTCTTTCGCTTTCTTTAATCCCCGGGCATCTTTCTGGTCACTGATAACCACAACAATTTCAAAATTACACTTCCGGTTTTTTGATGTTTGGAAAATGGCTTCGAAATTTGAACCTCTCCCGGATAAAAAAATGGCAACTCTTCCCTTTTTCATGAGGATAAAATGCCGAAGGGGGGACTCGAACCCCCACAGGATTGCTCCCACAGGTACCTGAAACCTGCGTGTCTTCCAATTCCACCACTTCGGCCTGAACAGTGGATATTTTCTAGCGTTTTGAAACTAATATATATTTCAAATTCTCAAGTTTGTC
>CAZOWT010000028.1:0-22355 GCA_964583345.1 uncultured Clostridia bacterium | reverse complement strand
TTCGAAATGAATGGATAACTCTTTAAAGGCCGTGTGATCCCGGAACTCGGAAAGCATCTTCCACAACTGGGACGCTTCTTCATATAATTTTTTCTTCTTTTTTAACCGGGCCAGGTGTTTGACGGCTTTCACCATGATATCCTGCCGTTCCGAAGCCTGCCGGGCTATCTCGAGCAATTCACCGGCCCGGTCGAAATAACCGGATTTTTCAAACAGCATGGCCACGCCAAGCACTTCGCCCGCATCCCGGGTGGCAGAAACATCCGTTACATACAAAACAGCTAGAAGCAGAAGCGCCGAAAGGCCGACCAGGTCCAGGGCATTGTGCTCAACCACCTTTTCAAGCAAGGAGAAACGGTTGCTCCGCAGGTAGCTGAAATAAAGGGAAGGTATCAGGCCGGGATCGATGTCATCATCACGGGAAATCCCCAGGAGCATATCCCCCAGGTACCCGAGCTTGCGTGATTCGAAAGAATTTTTCCAGATGGTCCGGGCGGGGAATAGAAAATCCAGATGGGGTTTTTTCTGCAGGGGGAACCGTTTTCGGTACAGGATGTAGCGGGTTTCCATCAGGGGGAAATCAAAGGATTTTCCATTGAAGGTTACGGTGGCTGAAGGGTCCAGTTTTCGGAGGAATTCATCCACGCTGTCCAGCATCTCATCTTCCCGGCTCAGGTCGCTTAAAATAAATATTGTCACCCGGAAATGTTCCGGGGTAAAATACCCGAATCCCAACATGAACGGAATGGTACCGGTCCCTCCGGAAAGTCCGGTTGATTCGACATCGAAATACAGAAGCCTCATCGGATCGATATGCGAAAAAGATTCATCTCCCGCAACCACGGTTAAGAACCACGATGAAATTTCTCTCCAGGCAGATAACACGACCCGGTTAAAAACCGAATCCAGCGGATAGGTAAATTCCCGGATTAAAAAAGCGGTATCGCTAGCAGGCACCGGATCGGCCGGTTTTTCTTCAATCTTTTTTTGGTTTCTTTTCAGATTCAGGCTAACCAGTTTTTCCAGTTTCTCCCGGGTGGAGAGCGATGTCTGTGAATCCAGAGACTCCCATCGGTTTTTGATTTTTTCATTCCGGACAGGCCCTGATTTTTTGTTTTTAGCCATTGACGATTAATAGCATCTGATATCTGATTATGGTACCCGGATTCCGGAAAAGCCGCTCGATAGGATGACCTCGGGAGTATAGTCTTTTGGAGAAAAAAATATCAATCGATAATAAAATTCATCGGATTCTGGGGTTTCCCCTGAACCCTGACTTCATAATGCAGATGAGGGGCGTTGCTCCGGCCCGTACTGCCCACATACCCGATGACCTGGCCCCGCTTCACCCGGTCGCCTTCCTTGACATTAAATCCCGCCAGATGCCCGTACCAGGTGGTAAAACCGAAGTTATGGTCTATGATGACCAGATTTCCCAATGCACCCCGATTCTCGGCTGACAGCACAAAACCATCAGCAGTGGCAATAATTTTGTTACCCAGCTGGGTGGCAATATCCTGGCCATAGTGAAAACTCCTTCTGCCGGTTATGGGGTGAATGCGCCACCCGAATGGATCGGTCAAATATCCTTTGGTAGGCCAAATAGCCGGCGTGCAGGCCAGGCGAACTTTTTGCTTGTCTATCACACTCTGTACGAATTTCAAGGTATTTTCAATCTTCTGGGCGGTCTCGGTAATTTTTTTTGATTTTTGCATCACGTTTTCTTTGGGTTTGATCTGGTTCTGCTTTTGGGCCGGTTGAAGGGTCGAAGAATTCGAGATAATTTCATCATAATATCCGCCACTGCCAACTTCCTTCAATGCGTATGGAGACATCAAACCGGAAGCAATCATGATTTTTTCCTTGTACCGGTTCATTCGCTTGATACTTCTCTCCAGGGTATTGATACTGGAATCCAATTCCGCGATTATTTTTTCTTTTTTAAAATTGTCCTGTTCCAGTTTTTTCATTTTTTCCCGGTTGAAGGACGTGGTCAAGTAATCAAAAAGGATGAAGCCGAAAAAAAACAGCAAAACAGTAACCGAGATAATCGTATTCTTTATTAATTTTGAGGAAATCAAGAATTCTTTGTTTTTCGAGGTGGCATCAGATACGATGATGACCGAATAGGTTTTTTGTTTTCTTTTCATTTCGCTTGCAAGACTAAAATATATTATTTTTTCAAAAAAGTCAAGAAAAAATAAAAGATAATTCGGCTGTTTTGGCCGGATTTTCCCAGGTTCCGGTCAATTTTTGAATGATTTTCCGGATAAAAAATAAAAAAACATCAACGGGCAATAAGTTCATATTATACTTGACATTGAACTAAAAAAAATGTTAAAAATAAAATAGTATTAAGGAGGATGATATGAATAAGAACACAATTGTTCTTGCCGACAGTAGTTATACCATCCGAAGAATTGTTGAGTTATCATTCGCAGAAGAAGATATAGATCTCGTCAGTTTTGAAAACGGTTTAAACCTGAAAGAAAAATTGCTCGAGCTTAAACCGCAAATTGTCCTGGTTGATATCAAACTTCCCGAAGCCAACGGATATGAAATCTGTCAATATATCAATGAAACAGATGGCCTGAAATCCACCAAGGTATTTTTGATGAAGGGCGGATTCGAACCCATCGATGAGGACCTCCTGAAAAATCTGGAATATGTGGATATCATCACCAAACCCTTTGATTCAAATGCCCTGGTTAACACCTTGAAAGAATTGTTGCAAAAAAAGGAAACTGCTGCCAAAATTAAAAAAATCCCTTCCACCCTTCCGGAAGATTTGCCCGGAATCGAAGGAATTGGTGAATCCGGAGAAGAAATCAGTTTTTCGGATATCAAGGAAGAGATAGAATCTGGAAAAAATATTTCGGCCGGTGAAGATAAAATAGAAGGCGAAATCCCCAGGGAAGACGTGATGCCTTCAGAAGAAAAAACCCAGGGTTCTCCGCCGCCTGAAAAAGATTCTTTGAAATTCGACAACATTGAGGAAATCGAGAATCCTTTCAAAGATGAAAAAAGCCTGGAACTTGAAGATGAAGAATTAGAGGTGAAAAAAAATATCCAGGACCAGGAAAGTGAACTGGACATCGCTTCCCTGACCCAGGAAGAAATCAACATAAAAAAAATCATGTCCAATCGAGGAGGTCTTCCCCAGAAAGACTCACTCCGTATTGAAAAAGAATCCGAGACAGAAGATGGGGATACCAGCGACCGGTTTGAAGATTCTCTGAAGGAAACTCCCGAAAATGAGTTGGATATTAATGCGGATCAATTCGCGGCTGAAACCGATGAGCCAACCGAAAAGGAACGGACTGATGAGATCAAGATGGATGAAATGGAAGATGAAATCGAAAGTATTGAAAAAGAAGAGATATCGGAAGAAAAACCGGAATTGGATTTGGACCTGGATATAGAAGAAACCGAACCCATCAAACAGGAAGTGAAAAAACAAGCTGAAAAAGTATTGGATGAACCGGTCGTCAAAGAAGAAATCGATATCCAAAAAGAAGAAATTATCAGCAAAGTCGAGGATACACTGACGGTTGCCGTAAAGGAGATTTTATGGGAAATTGTCCCGCCACTGGCCGAAAAGATCATCAAAGATGAAATAAAAAAAATCAAATCCGAAATCGATAGTTCAGCCGATTAAAAAAACCTGCCAACAAAACAATTATATTTTTTGAGATTCCGGCATAAAACAATCAGTCGATGAGCGGGAATTTCAAAAAAATATATTTCAAAATCATATGAATCCAAAAACTGGAAGCGAGTTAATTCTAAATGGCAATCGTTATCTGAGCTTCATCCATCTGCAAACCTGTGATTCGACCAATGACTATTTGAAATCCCGGCGCCGGGAAATTGAGGACCGTTTTCCGCTTCTGCTGATTTCCGACGAACAGACCAGCGGCCGGGGAAGGGGACAGCGGCGCTGGTTTTCACCGAAAGGTATGGGTTTGTATGCTTCCCTGGCCGTGAATGTCACCTCCAAAATACATTTAAACCTGCTCTCCTTTGCCTGTGGAATCGCGGTGCTGGAAAGCCTCAAAAGCATCGGCGGTAACGGTTTCAGGCTGAAATGGCCGAATGACATCATGTTCCGGAATAAAAAAATTGCCGGAATCCTGGTTGAAAACATCATTCAGGGAGAGAAAATAATTTGTATATGCGGTTTTGGCATCAACCTTAATCACGATAAGGGCGATTTCCCGCCGGGATTAAGGGATAAAAGCATCTCCATGAAAACAATAACCGGAGATCCGACGCATAAAGACAATCTAATCACCATACTGGTTCTGAATTTCTTCAAGTGGCTCAATCTTCTGGAAACCGGCAAAACATTAAATATTCTGAAATCAATCAGGAAATCAAGCTACTTTTCCAGAGGAGATAAAATTTCCATCCGAGGAGAAAACGGAAAAACAACCGGGGTCTTCCTTGAAATTCTCCGTGATGGTGGAATTTCGATAAAAACCGACAGGGGAGAGATAATGGCATTTTACTCCGGAGAAGCCCATATAATCGACCCATAAATCATTAATCATTATCGAAAATTTTCATCCATTTTTCCACTTCCTGTTTCGAAATGGTACCATGTATTCTTTTCAGCTTCTCTTGACGGTTTCCGGATATCCGGTACACTTTTTTCAATTCAAAGTAGAATTCAATGGAATTTATGGTTTTTGCTCCCATTTTTTTGGCATAATCCTTCAGTTCCCGGTCCGAAGAAACCAGGGTCACGGTCTTATAATCACTGTATCCGCTCAATATTTTCTTGATCTCGTCATCGGCGGAATAACCGAAACCGGGATATACAACCGATAATTTTTCTTCTGAAGATTGATCATGATAAATTGAATCCGGTTTCCCGTCAAAAACAATGATGAGATTGGTGTTCTTGTTTTTCTGGTAATTCTTTATCAATTGCAGCATTTTTTCCCGGGCTAGCGGATCGCCCAGAGAGATATCCGGAGAACTTCCGATCAGGTTATTGCCATCGATAATGGTCGGCATTTCTATCTGATTAATGTGATCATGGATTCATGCTAATTTATCCGGGAGGCCAGGTCATCTTTCTTCCGGCCAATAAATGCAAATGAACATGATAAACCGCCTGCCCTGAATCTTTTCCGGTGTTGATAACCAATCTGAAACTCTCGGCCCCGACTTTCTTGGCCACCGCTTTCCCCACCGTGAACAAATGACCGATCAATTTCTCATCATCCATTTCCTTTATGGATTCATGATGGGACCGGGGAATGATGAGGATGTGAGTCGGCGCTTGAGGCTGGGTATCATTGAAGGCCACGACCCGATCATCCTCATAAATGAAATCGGCGGCTAAATCCCCCCTGGCAATTTTACAAAATATGCAATTATCCATTAATGCTCCCTATTATATTATTTTCATCCAGACTCCGGTTGACTATTTTCAAATCCGCTCCCAAATCCAACAGTTTCTCCGGCAGCCGTTCATATCCACGAAAAAGTTGATGGGCATTTTTGATTTCCGTTTCTCCATCGGCAATCAATCCACCCAGTACCAATGCGGCCGAGGCCCGCAAATCCGTGGCATTAATGACTCCACCCCGGAGATGGGTCTGGCCTTTGATGATGGCCACATTATTCTCGACCTCAATATTTGCGCCCAATTTGTTTAACTCTTTAATGTGCTGAAACCGATTGTTAAAAATATTTTCCTTCACCCGTGAGAATCCCCTGGCCTGAGTCAGCAGGGTGGTTAGTTGAGCCTGTAAATCGGTTGGGAATCCCGGATAAGGACTGGTCTCCACATCGATGGGAGAAATATTCCCGTTTGCGCTTACCCTCATGGTATTTCCTTCCTGCCTGACTTCAATTCCGATTTGTTTCAAAATATGAATCAGGCTTCCCACATATTCGGGAACCGCATTTTCAATAATCAAATCATTGTTTAAAAAACAACCGGCAATAATATAAGTCCCCAGTTCAATCCGGTCCGGGATAATGGTATGTTCGATGCCTTTCAGAGAAGTTTGCCCCTTAATAATCAGGCAATCCCCTTCATCTTCCTGGATATCCCCACCCATTTTTCTCAGCAGGTTGACCAGATCACCGACTTCAGGTTCCACAGCACAATTCATCAAACGGGTCGTGCCATTGGCAAGGCAGGCGGCCATCAACAGGTTTTCGGTGCCGGTTACCGTTTTGTTCGGGAAGCGATAATCGATCCCCTTGATTTTTCGGGCCCTGGCAACGATATGGCTGCCCTCAGAATGAATATCAGCCCCCATCCTTTTTAATCCCTCGAGATGAAAATCAATTTTCCTGTCCCCGATTTGGCAACCTCCTGGAAATGAAACTCTGGCATAACCATTCCTGGCCAGCAGGGGACCGAGGATCAGGATTGACGCCCGCGATGTTTCCACGATTTCTTTGGGAACGAGATGCGATTTTAAAATACCCAGCCGCAAATCCAGCCGGCTTCCGGAAAACTCGCTTTCGGCTCCGATTCTCTGAAGCGCTTTGATCATCACCTTAATATCTTCAACCACCGGCACATTGAAGAAATGGAAGTGCTGCGGACTCAGAATCGTTGCCGCCAGTTCCGGTAACGCCGCATTTTTCGCTCCGGAAATTTTTACACTTCCAGCCAATCGCTTTTTCCCCCGGATAACAATAGCTGAATCTCTCATCGACTGCACCAATCACCAGTATTGGACAGAACCGGTCTGGATTATGAATGCGGACCAAAAAATCATGCTTATGATTATATAAGTATTCAGGCTTATTTTCAAGAATTTTGCCTTAATTTTTTGGAGGAAGCCAATAAAAAAAGCCCGTTGTCGGTTCGAGGACCGGCAACGGGCTTTGGCTTGGAAATGTCTGAAAAACTTATTAAACGGTATCTTTTTACCTTATTTTGGGCATCTCCTGTCTCTCTGGCCATAACGCTTCAACCGCATTTCATTTTTCATCTTTTCGATTCGATTCAGTTGATCAGCGGTCAGGATGTTTTTTACATCCAGCAGAAAATTAATTCTTTTTACAAACAAATTGGTTTTCATATTTCCGACTTCCCTGATCATTTTTTCAACCGCAGCCCGGTCAACCGGTTCGGCTTTCAGTGCGTTTCCGATCTTTAATTCCAATAACCGGATATCTGAAGATTGTTTGATCATGGATTCCTGATGCTTCAACTGCATTTTTTCAATTTTTCCAACCTGCTCATCGCTGAGTCCGATTTCAACTTTGAACTTCAGGAGCATTTGCACCGGGAACAGATTTTTTTCCGCCAGGTGAATTCCATAGGCCATTTGCCGGTGTCCATCCCAGTTTCGGGAAAGCAGCGACACATTAAACGCGACCATCAAAACAAAAACCATTAAAAACACGGTAATTTTTTTATTCATGTTTCTCCTCCTGCGATCCCGCATCAATCTGCCGGCAGTTATTGACACGGGATTCATGAATTTTTTCATATTCATCTGATTAAACAAACCTGGCTGCGATATCTTGCAAATAAATCTGAAAAGAAAATATTTTCTAGGCCTTTGCGCGGAGGGTCAGGTAAATCCGTATGGCATTAATGGAGGCGGGCGTGATCCCGGGAATTTGTTGGGCAATTTTCAAATTGGCCGGGTTTATCCGGCTCAATTTTTGCCTGACCTCGGTGGACAATCCGTCAATTTTGAAGTAATCGATATTTTCCGGAATGGAAACCTTTTCCAAATTTTTCAGCTTTTCGATGTAAACCTGTTGAATTTTTATATAACCCTCATACTTTACGGTTGCTTCAATATAAGAAACATCCGTTAAATTTTTCCGTTTTATCAGCGCTGAACCGGCGAGTTTTTCCAGTCTCTCAAAATCCATCTCGGGCATTTTCAACAGGTGATGAAGGGTATACATTTGGCCACGGTATTTGGCGCTTTTCTTTTTCAATAAATCTGTCACCCGTTTTCGGTTTATTAGCCTGGACATTTCCCGGGAATATATTTTTTTATCCAGCAATCCAAATTGATCGGCATACCCGCTCAGTCGCTCAAAAGCATTATCTTCCCTGAGCTGCAGCCTGTACTCCGCCCGGGAAGTAAACAGGCGGTAGGGCTCATCGACACCTTTGCTGACAATATCATCTATCAGGACACCCATATAGGCTTCATTTCGATCCGGGAGAAAAGGGCCCCGGCCCGATATTTTCAAAACGGCATTAATCCCGGCCACCAACCCCTGGGCGGCGGCTTCTTCATACCCTGATGTTCCGTTTACCTGACCGGCAAAATAAAGGTTCTTCACCGCCTTGCTTTCCAGGGTATGGGTGAGCTGGGTGGGATCGATGGCATCGTATTCAATGGCATATGCCGGCCTCATCATCACCGACCGTTCCAGGCCTGGAATCCCATCCAGAATTTTGCGCTGGATCTCAACCGGGAGGCTGGTTGAAAGTCCATTCACATATATTTCCTTATTGTTGATCCCTTCGGGTTCAAGATAAAAGTGATGCGATTCCCGGTCTGGAAATTTAACGATTTTATCCTCAATCGAGGGACAATAACGGGGTCCAATGCCAAGAATCTTCCCGGAATATAGAGGTGAAGAACTCAGGTTGTCCTGAATGATTCTTTTTACCCGGGCCCCGGTGTGCCCCAGGAAGCAGACGATCCGGTTTTTTGGTTTTATGCGGGTAAAAAGTGAGAAAGGAACGGGAGGTTCGTCTCCGGGTTGGGGAACAAATTGCTTCCAGTCGATCGATTCTCGGTGAAGTCTCATGGGGGTTCCGGTTTTTAACCTGATGGTTTTGAAACCGATATTTTTGATGTTTTCGGCCAGATGGATGGCGGCCGGTTCATTTGATCGGCCAGCGGCATAGACTTTATCACCGATATATATTTTTCCATCCAAAAAAGTTCCTGCGGTTACGATAACGGCATCCGCATCCAGGGAATTGCCTTCCAGAAGAGTCACGCCAGCCACTTTTCCCTTCCTGGTGATGATCCCGGAAACGATTGACTGATAGATCTGCAAATTAGCCGTGTTTTCCAGGAAAGTCTTCATAAAATTTCGATACATCACCTTGTCATTCTGGGTCCTGGTGGCCCTTACAGCAGGCCCCTTGCTTCTATTCAATATTTTAAAATGGATGCCGGTAACATCCGCAGCCCGCGGCATCACTCCGCCCAGCACATCAATTTCCTTTACCAGATGCCCCTTGGCAATTCCGCCGATGGAAGGATTGCAGGACATCTGGGCAATGGTCTCCAGGTGAATGGTAACCAGGGTAACCTGCGCCCCCATTTTGGCAGCTGAAAAAGCCGCTTCAATGCCGGCATGCCCGGCTCCGATAACAATAATCCTCATTTCCCCACACAAAACCGGGAAAAAATCCCATTCAAAATATCCTGATTGGAAACCTCACCGGTCAGCTGACCGATGATGTGAAGTGCATGTCTGATTTCCTCGGCAATAATTTCCACATACTTTGACACATGGTCACCGTTCGACTGTTTTGATTCGAGCATATCGCTTATTTTTTTTGTTGCCTGGTCCAGTTCAATAAAAAGTGCCTTCTGTCTGTGGCTAAACGAAAAACGGAATTCTTCTTTTTCCATGCTTTTCAAAAGATCTCTGAAAAAAGAAAAAATCTTGTCGGTCCCCCGGTTTTCCCTGGCGGATACCTTCAGTATCTTTTCGCCTTTGAAGGAAGATTGAATGCCGGACAGGGCGGCTTTCTTCATGATATCGATTTTATTGGCAACGATTATCTTCTTTTTCGACTTCAGTTGCTCAAATATATTCATGTCATTGCCATCGATCCCGGCCGAGGCATCGACCATAAAAATTACCGCGTCACTGGAGTTAATTTTCTCATAACCCCTTCTGATACCCTGGCTTTCGATTTCATCCCGGGTGGCCAGATTGATGCCGGCAATATCAATAACCTCAAAAGGAAAACCGTCCACATAAATTCTTTCTTTTATAAAATCACGGGTTGTTCCCGGTTTTTCAGAGATGATAGCCCTTTCCTCCATGAGCAGGCAATTAAACAGGGATGATTTGCCCACATTCTCCTTGCCGGCAATCACCACCTGCAGGCCCCGATTTAAAGCCTCATTGAGCATGGCATGCGAAAGAATATGTTCGAGAATTTTTAAGGTTTCCGGAATTAACGCGCCGATATCCATTATGTTTTTTCTCTTCAGAAATTGATCTTCTTCAAATTCGATATACGTTTCGATCCGAATTCCCAATTCCGTCAAATTACCCTTCAGCTTGCCGATGAGTACGGACAGCTTCCCATCAATATTTTCCATTTGAATGCGGGCAAAAAATTTCGAATTGGCATTGATAAGCTCGTTGACCCCTTCGGCCTGAATCAAATCCAGTTTGCCATGCTTAAATGCCCGGTAGGTGAATTCACCGGCCATTGCTTGACGGGCACCGTGAGAAAAAATCAGGTCAAGAACATCTTCAATGACAAACGGATTCGAATGAATGGAAATTTCAGCCAGGTCTTCACCGGTATATGAACGGGGGCTCTTAAAGAGGACAACCATGCACTCATCGAGTTTTTTTCCATTTGAAATCACGAAACCATGATAAACCCTTCCGGGCGAAATCGATTCCGGGAATTTGTCAACGATCATTTTCAAAATTAACGCTGTCCTGTCTCCGGAAATTCGAATGACAGCGAACCCCCCCCTTCCCATAGGCGTGGAAAGAGCGGCTAAGGTATCCTCATCCATCACTTCTTCTTAATGGTAATAACCTTAAGAAAGCCATCCCCCTCGCTTTTGGATTCGAGATCGGTATATTTGTTGATAGTCATGTGAATGATTCTTCTTTCAAAAGGATTCAATTCCTTCAGGTTCATGGATTTGCCTTTTTTCTTGACCTCCTTGGCATAATGATGGGCCAGATTGGTCAACTCCTTTTCCCGGTTCTTCCTGAAATTCTCACATTCGCAATAGATTTTTTTCCCCAGTACATCCGAAAAAAGCCTGTTCAACAGATATTGAATGGCGTTGAGCAACTTGCCATTTTGATAAAGTAAAAGTTTGTAATCATTCCCCTTGAAATTGACTTTAAAGAATCCTTTTTTATCAAAGACTTCATAATCAAGTTCAATCTGCATCTGTTCGACTATTATTTTTAAAAATGATTTTAACTCCTCTTCCTCGCTTCCATCATACGGCCAGGCATTGATATAAATTTCACGCTGGCGGTGTCCGAAATATTTGGTCTTCTCGGTAATAATTTCATACCGAATATTATCTTCATGGGTATTGAATTCCTGGGCAGCCTTCAGCAATGCATCCTTTAGAGAGATTGAACTGAATTCCCTTTTTTTCATTTATTTTACCTTTCCGCCTTTTTTTCTCTTTTCGGCTCTCCACTGCTTTTCCTCATCCCGCTTCTTGGCATATATTTTTTTATTGATGAGATGCTGCTGACCCATCTGCAAAATATTGGATACAAACCAATAGAGTGTAAGGCCGCTGGGTAAATTCATCACAAAGAAAACGATAACTACCGGCATGATATACATCATTTTTTTCTGGGCCCCATCCACACCGCCGCTGGGTGACATCTTCTGAAGAATGATCTGGGTAATACCCATCAGTATGGGAAGAATATAGTAGGGATCTTTTAAAGAAAGGTCCTTTATCCACAACAACCAGGGTTCATGGCGTACATTGATGGAAACAGCCAGCAACCTGAAAAATCCCCACAGAATAGGCAACTGCAACAGCAAGGGCAAACAGCCGCCGGCCGGATTGACCTTTTCCTGTTTGTAAAGCGCCATCATCTCCGTATTCATATTCCTTCGCTGGGTCGGATCTTTCTGGTTCTTGTACTTTTTCCGGATGGCCTTTATTTTGGGTTGCAATGTCTGCATTTTTGCCATCGAAACGCTCGATGAATAGGTGAGCGGAAACAGAATCAGTTTCAGGAAAATGGTAAAAAGAATAATGGCCCAACCGTAATTGCCAAAGTTCAACACCCGCACGTGAATAAAATTGATTCCCTTCAGCATAATTTTGGCAATGGATCCGAACCAGCCGTATTCGATGACCTTGTTGACATCGGGGAAAATACCGGAAACGGTTGACAAAACCTCCTCATCCTTTGGCCCCAGGTAAAGAGCAGTGGGATTGGAGAGAATTAAATAGGAATACAGTTGATATTTGCCTTTTTCCAGGCCTTCTTTGACAAGAAAATATTTCAAATTGGAATTCCGGGGATCGGTTCTAAAAATGGCGGCAAAATAGGTTCGTTCATAGGCCGCCCAGAAAAATGATCCGTTTATCGGTCCGCTGGATTTTTCAAGCGACCCGCTCTTTGTTTTTTCCGTCTTCAGTTTCCCGAACTCAACAGACTGAATATTACGCCCGTCATAGGCGCCGATTTTCAGGTTCTGCTGCATCACCCGTTCGGGATTCACGTTATTCTCAATATCGGGACCGAAAACCACCGGAGCTTCCAGATGTTTGCCGTCCCTGATGATATCGAATTCAAGATCGATGACATAGCTGTATGGGGAAAAAACGAACCGTTTAATAACCTCCAGATTTCTGGATTTGTCCGCGAACCTGAAAACAATTTCCTGCTTTTTATCCTGACTGGCATTCAACCGTAAATCACCCTGATAAAGAAAAAGTTGTTTATTCAGATCCGAAAATACTTCATTATCTTCAAAAGGCGAAAAATGGAAGGGATAAAGACCATACTTTTTTACAGAATCGGAAACCAGATTGAGGGGATTCCCGAGATCATCCAGATAACTTTTATCCCCTATAAATCTTTTCTTTAAAATAAAAGATTTCAATGCCCCGCCCTGATTGGTAAAAACCGCTTCAAACAGTTCATTCTCCACCGTTATTTCCTTGATCCCGGTATCCTTCAAGTCCTGATCAACCGGGGCTGCTTCCACCTTTTGCTCGATTTTCTTCTCTTCCTTTTTCTGAGAAAAAATATCTTCTATCCGGCTGGATTCGGTCTCACCGGATCCGGTCTCATCTGCAACTTGGCCGGGAACCTGGCCCTTATCAGGATAAGTTTCGGCCAGTGGCTGGCTGGAGGATGAAGCCGGCTGGGCGATCGGTTTTACCGGTTTGGGGACAAAAACATATTGGTAAACGGTAATAACCACAATAGAGAGCACAATTGCCAAAATTAATCTTTTTGTATCCATTTTTATTTCACCTTATTTTTTTCGGGGACCGGATCGATGCCCCCGGGATGCCAGGGATGGCACTTCAACAAACGCCTGCATCCCAGGAAAATACCTTTGAAGATCCCATGCTTTTCAATTGCCTCATAGGCATACATCGAACAGGTGGGGTAGAATCGGCAATGATTGCCCAGCAACGGGGAGAGCACTTTCTTGTAAATTTTTAAAATCAATAAAAAAATAGACCGTATCATCGATAATGTATTTCAATGAGAGCATTTAAAAAAAGCCGGACCACCCGGGAACGGTTTTCTTGGGAAAATTTTTTTTTCATGACAATCCACAGGTCATGCCCCGGCTCAACCAGATGACGATTCTTCCTGAATGATTCTCTCATGACTCTTTTTATATAATTTCGCTGAACTGCTTTATCAATTTTTTTGCTTACCGAGATGGCAAAACGATGATAGGGAAGTTCATTTTTTGAAAAGTATAAAAAAAAAATCATTTTTTATTTTTCGGGCATTTCTCATCAGAAATTTAAAATCATTCTCCTTTCTGATTCGTTGATTATCAGGAAATTTAAATGACATGAATCATAAGAAAAGAATCAAACCGCCAATCTTTTTCTTCCCTTTTTTCTCCTGCTGCTCAGGACAGATTTTCCACCCTTTGAAGCAATCCGAGCTCGAAAACCATGGGTTTTTTTTCTTTTCCGGTTATTGGGTTGAAATGTTCTTTTCACCACAGCTCCTTAAACGTAAAATCAACTCCTCCAAATCATCTATTTGATGATTTTGCTTATTAAATTCTTTGCCAGAAAAACATCAGTTTTATAATATATAAAAAAAAAGAGCAGTTGTCAAGCTCAAAGCCAAGTTTGGCGCTGAGATTTCACCCGGAAAATTCCCCTCGCTATCACCGTGCCCATATTTCCCTAGGGCTTACTTCACTTTCAGGACAAAAAGGGTGAAATCATCGCTATATTTTACTCCCTGCCTGAAACCGTCGATATCCACACATATCTTGTCTGCTAATTTTTTGGCCTGGAGGGCCCGGTTGTCCTTGATGAGGCGAATCAATGATTGGCAACCGTATTCCTGGTCTTTCCGGTTGTTTACTTCCACCACGCCATCGGTGTAGGCCACCAGAATATCTCCCTTCTTCAATTGCCGGGTACCCATTTCGTATTTCGCATCTTCGATAAATCCGGTCAGAAGACCTCCATCGGACAAACAGGAAACCTGGCTACCGGAAACCAAAACCGGTTCAACATGCCCGGCATTTACATAGTTTATGATTCGCTGTTTATCATCGATAAGCATCCAGAAAAGGGTGATAAACCGATTTCCCTTGGTGAAGTTATAAATGAGGGAATTGGCCTTGGAGATAAACTTTGCCGGTTCAAAAAAATAGAGTTCATTCAATGAATGAAAAATGGCCTGCGAGGATGCCGCCAGCAGCGCAGCCGGCAAGCCTTTTCCCTCGACATCGGCAATCAGGAAAGGAATTTTTCCTTGCCTTTCCTTTAAAATATCGTAATAATCCCCGCCAACTTCATTCATGGGCTTGTACACCACTGAAATTTCAAAGTTGTCAAATTCGGGGACAAACTGGGGAAGAAGTGACAGTTGAATATCCCTGGCGATGCTTATCTCGTGTTCTATCCGCTTGTTTTCTATGATTCGATTCAGCAAGACCGCATTATCAATGGCAATCAGCGCAAATCGGGAAATAAAAAAGGAAAACTCAATTTCCTCCTCGGTTAAACGCATTTTATTGACCTTGTATCCGAGGCCAAGAATTATTTTCTTTTTTGGAGAATCAGAAACATTGACCAGATAACGAATTTTATTTCCCAGCAGCAGTTTCTTTAAGTTTTCAAACTCATCGGATAACCCCTCCACTTCCATATAAAACCAGTTGTGCTTTATCTTTTTTATACAGGTTCCAAGATTTTCCCTTTCCTTCCCGGTAAGTTTGCACCCTCTTTCCTTAAATAAATTTTTACTGAAATCAAAAAAAAAAATTCTGGAAATCGCCATCTGGCCCATAAGGGTTGAGAAAAAAATTCGAATGATGTTGCCTATATCAAAAGAAGAATACAATGACGAGGAAAATTCATATATGGAATTAAACTGAAATTTTTTCAGTCTCAGCTCTTTTTTCAGCTGAATTATCTTTTGTTCTTCCATATGATCATCTCACAATAATTAACATCGTCGACCGTTTTATATTCGACAGAATCCATGATTTTCCGCATCAATTCCAATCCCAGTCCACTCTTCCTTTTTTGTTTGATATATTTGTTTAAATCCACTCCTTCCTGGGAAAGAACCGGGGGGATTCCGGTAAAAATAATCTTGATCTTCAATCCGATATCATTGGTAAAAAATTCAAGCCGGATATCCTTGTCCTTTTCCCATAGATATGAATGTTTGATGACATTGGTGATGGCCTCGTCCACAGCCAGGGCAATTTTTTGGGAATCGGCCGAGTGAAATTTATTGATGGTGGCAATATGTTTGGTTAATTCCACCACCATTTTTAACAATTCCGTTTTTGAGGGAATCGTTATTGAAAGTTCGGGTTTATCGGGGAACATTCTTGAACTTCTCAATTGCGATTGTTTCATTATCGACAAAATCATATATGTCGGTAAAACCCACCAGGTCGAATATTTCGTAGACCCGATCACTTACGGAACATAATTTTATATCCCCTTTTTTTTCACGTATTTCATCTAAATAACCCATGATGATACCCATTCCAGCAGAACTGATGTAATTCAGATCCCTGCAATTCACCACGATCCGAACAATACTATTGCCGAGAAGCTTAACGATTTCCTTTTCGAATCTTTCCACGTTGTGAGCATCAAGATGACCTTTCGGGTAAATTACGGCAATTTGCTCTTCGACTTTGGAACGAATATAAAAATGTTTCATCATTGTCTCCTAACCTTACGTCGACTCAATGCATATTGTAGTATAACAAAAAAGATATTTCAACAGCCAAAAAAGCCGGTTGTTTATCATTCGATGATGACCATGGAGACCGCATATTCCCGGGAATGGGAAATGCTGAGATGAATTTCCCGGTATGAATTTTTCTTAAAAAAATCACGGGTAATTCCGCTAATTTTTATTTCCGGTTTCCCCAGCCGGTTATTTTCGATACAAACTTCTTTCCAGGCCATTCCGTTACGCCATCCCATTCCCAGGGCCTTGAAAAATGCCTCCTTGGCGGTAAACCGGGCTGTAAAATGTTGTTCCCTTGCCGCCTTGGAATTGCAGTAACGAATTTCTTCAGGAGTGAAGATACGCTGAACAAAACGTTCATCCCTTTCAAGGATTTTCTTCATCCTGGCAATTTCCAGAATATCAATTCCAATCCCCCTGACCATTACCACCTCTCAATGGATTGTTCCCAAGCGGTTTTATGCTTTCCCACGTCTGTATTCAGGTTTCCGCCTTGTTTTTCCTTGTTCATCCCCGAAGAATTCATGATACCGTTCCGGTTATCCTAAAATTGTGATCCTAAATTATATAATATTTTTTCGATCAATTCCAAATGATTTACGGTTACGGGCCAAAAACGGAAAGATGTCACCCATCGTCCAGAACATCATGCCCAAGCGTCACCAAAATGGGACAATTTCATTTCCAGTACCTGGCAACAAAATTGCAACCTTTGAAATGGAAAATTCCGAGGACATGAACATATTCGGAGAATTTTCGTACACTGTATCAGATTGCCCCGTATAAGAAAGTAAACCATGTCGGGATTGAAAAGATTTGAAATAAAAAAAGAATTCAGATATGATTGAGCTATACCCACTTGAATTGAAAAAGCTGGTTTTAAGGAGGGTTTATTGAAAAACATATTCCTGTTTTCATTATTCATTTGTCTCTTTATCTCCTGTTCGGCAAATCGGTTTAAATCGGAAGTGGATTTTGCCAACAAACTGGCGCAGCAGGGACTTTGGCAGGAGGCGTATTTTAGATGGTCCAAATCCCTGGATAGCCAGAAAACTACGGCCGCCATTTATAACAACCTGGCCGTATATTATGAAAAAACGGGTAAAACGAACGAGGCGGAAGACGCCTACCAGAAGGCGCTAAAACTCGAACCTGAAAATCGTTATATTCAAAGTAATTACAAGAAATTCAAGCAAAGAGAAGAGAAGAAGAAAAATGAAAATTAAAATTATATTCCCGCTTATTTTTGCTTTGGCTATCCTTGGTTGTGTGCAAAAACCGGTCCTGGTGAACATTCCCATGCGGGTGGAAGATGCGATTAATTTCAATAAATTCGACAAGATCATTCTCAGCGGTTTTGACATTGATTCGACTATTCAAACTCCGGATCCGAAAATTGAATTAATGGACTTTTTTACCCATGAATTCCAGAAAACTCTCAACCGAAAAATCGAATATTTCGAACCTGAAAAAAACGCTGCCGATTCTATTCAGTCCCTCCGGGAAAAACTGAAAAATTTTCCCAATTCTTTACTGATAACCGGAAAATTCAAAACCGATGTGAAAACCAGAAGTATCGTCAAGGATATAAAAAAAGAGACCAAGAAAAAAAAGGCATTTGTGAAAATTGAGCTTTGGGAGATGGAACTGGAAGTTGAATATATCGATACCAATTCCTTTAAAACGCTGGGCAAAAAAACCATCAGGTCAAATCTGAAAGATGCTGATCCGACAAAAACCGAATTCAACTTTAAATCATTATTCGATAAAATTACCGACCAGTTTCTCCAGGAATCACAGAAAAAAGTCAGAATTCAAGTACGTTATCTGTTAAAAAATAGGAAAATGCCATGAAATTAAAAAAAATTATCATTGGGTTGATGGTATTGGTTGCAGCAAACCTGATCTTCTCTCAATATTATTATTATGGAAAAAATAAAGTCAGGCAGACCAGCTTCAAATGGAAATTCATGGAAACCGAGCATTTTACAATTTATTATTATACCTCGAAGAGAAATCTGATAAAAAAAATCGCCCGGTCCGCCGAAGATGATTATAACCGGATGTCGAAATTTACCGATACCAATGTTAAAAAGAAAATCCCGATTATTTTCTACAATACCCATATTGATTTCGAACAGACAAATCTGTATCCGGGATTTCTGCCACCGGCGGCACAGGCATTTGCCGAACCGGTCGCCCACCGGGTTGTGATTCACGGCGACATGGAGATGGAACAACTGCAGGGAGTACTGACCCACGAATTGGGACATATCTTCGAATATGCCATTCTCTACCAGGATATTTCCAGGAGTAATTTATCCTTCAAATCTCCCCCTCTATGGGTCATGGAAGGATTTGCCGATTTTATTACCGAAAACTGGGATAACTTCAACCTGCTAACGGTCCGGGATGCCGTACTCAACGATAATATCCCCAGGCTGAGCATGAGCGGAGAACTGGTCAGCGCCTACGGCACCAATCGGGCCGCGTATGATTTCGGGCATGTGGTCATGGATTTTATTTATGATAAATTCGGTGAACGAGGCATCCGGAATTTGTTTGAATACTACCGGAAAGCGCCGGTACTTCAGGCCAAAAGAGATATTTCCAAACTCTTCTATCCCTCGGCTAAAATTTTCAATTTTGAATTCGTCAAATATGCCCGCAAACGATTTGAAAAATTTTTCACCAAGGAAAACCCTGAAGAGTACAGTTTCATGGTGGGCCCCGAATTCCCCTATGTGTATTCTCTTTCCCATCAGGTTTCACCCAGCGGTGAATTGCTCAGTGTATTGACCGGTAACCGAAAAGGGGGTGACCTCGATATTATCATCATATCACTTAAAGACGGAAAAACCATAAAAAATATCACGCCCGGCTTTACCGATAAATATGACAATATTAACCTCAAATTCAACCCTGCAGACGGGATATCGTTCAGCTGGGACAACAAAGGGGATACAATCGCCTTTTTTGCCCGTAAAGAGCTGGATTATTATTTAATTCAAATCGGGATTCTCGATGGAAAAATTCAGAGAAAAATAAAAATCGAAAACATTCAGGATCCCTCAACACCTGATTTTTCTCCGGATGACCAGACCATTTATTTTACCGGCTTTCAGGATTCGATGTCCTACATCTTCTCTATTGACCTCAATACCTGGAATATAAAAAAACTTACTGAAGGAAAGCTTTTTATCAATGCTCTTAATATTTCCCGGGATGGGAAAAAAATCGTATTTTCCGCCCTGAAGGACGGATTCTATAAATTATTCCTGGGAACGGTCGAAAAACCGGAAATGGCCATCCAGCTGACGTTTGGGAAATACAACGACATAACGCCCGCTTTCTCAGGGGATGGGAGGACTATTTATTACAGTTCGGATGAACTGGATTCATACAATATCTGTTCCATCGATCTCGAGAAAAAAATCTGGCGCCGGTACACCGATGTGAAGACCGGAAATTTTTTCCCCACGGAAATTCCCGGAGAGTCGAATAAAGTTATCATGTCAACCTATTATAAAAACAATTTCCTGCTCTTCAAGAAAGATATCAGCAAAAACCTGGAGGAAAGAAAGATTGAGTTCCAAGAAGCAGAAGAGCTCCCTTCCACCGTTGTCCGGGAACCGGATACCGAAATCGTCAAGGAGGGAAAATACAGGCCATTCAAAAAACTGTTTTTGACCTCTTTGCCTCCCATTACCGTGGGTTATTCAACCGACGGAAGTTTCCTAGGGTCAACCTATCTCCATTTGACTGATCTCATGGCTGATCAAAATTTCATTTTGGGCGTGGCCTCCTATTACGGCTACACAACGGCTCACCTGTACTATCTGAACCTCAGCCACCGCCTTCAATATTATTCCCACCTGTTCTATTACCGTGAACCCTACTACTATCCCTATTATGATTACACGCTGGAGCCGAATTATTTTCAATCTTATTTCACATTGAGGAAGCTCTATGGTATCGATTTCGCCCTGTGGTACCCGTTCAACCGTTCCTACCGGGCGGAATTCGGGGTTTCATTTCATAAACAGGAAGAAAATTCAGAACTGATAACCGGTTACGACCTCCCGTTCGGGCAATTTTTCAGCGGATATATCACTCCCCTGACCGTATCATTGGTGGGGGAAACCACCCGGTTCGCGTATTACGGCCCCAACATGGGACACACATTCAGAATCAGCGCCAGTAAATATTTCAAATTGGGTTCATCCTTTATGGATGCCTATTCCCTTTCAGCCGACTTCCGGAAATATTTCCGCATCGACAACAACACACTGCTTGCCATCCGCCTGGAGGGATTCACCTCCGGCGGAGATAACCCCAACCTTTTCTGGACCGGTGGCAACAATACCATCAGGGCTTCATACTGGAGATCTGTCGTCGGGAATACCGGCTTTTATTTGAATGCCGAATTCAGATTTCCGCTCATCAATTTCGCCAGGACGCTGATCGGAAACATCGGACCGATACGCGGGGTATTTTTCTTCGATCTGGGCGGGGCCTGGTTCAATGGCGACAGCGAATACCAGTTCTTTGAAGAAGGCAAATTTAAACTCATGAATGGTATTTCCTCTTACGGAGCCGGGCTTCAGGTATTCTTATTCGGAGTTCCGCTCCATTTCGAATGGGTTTACAAGTGGGATTTTACCGAAAAGGAATTTTACGGTTTTAATTTCTGGATCGGGTTTGATTTTTAACCCAACAGTTTACCGGATTCAAGGCCAGTAATATCCTGTCATTCAGAAATCAGTTTAAAGAACATTATTGAATTTTAAACATGAATGTATTACAATCATACCATGGCAAACATCATCGAAATCGAATGTCCGGACTGTCATTCCAGTTTATGGATAGACCCGGAAAGGAAAGTCGTTATCCAACATAAAAAAACAAAAAAAAAAACATTTGAATCATTCGATTCCCTGCTGCTGAAAGAAAAAGAAAAAAAGGAAAAAGCAGACGAAAAATTCTTGCTGGCAAAGGAACTGGAAAAGGAAAAAAAGAAAAAGGCAGAAGCTATTTTTAAAAAATCCATAAAAAAAGCATGAATGCATATCCGCATGAAAATGCGGTCAAAGAGGAGCGAAAATGGAATTTGGCGCATTAAAGAAAAAAATCGAGACAGAACTGAAGCTGGAAAAACCGGATTTTGTCAAAGACACGGATGACCTGATTAATATCGGTCACCTGGAATTAACCGCTACCCAGAAACTTATATTTTCGATTTCAAACTTCAAAGGGCGAAAGTATATCGATATTAGAACCTGGTTTCAAGATCAGGCTGGGGACTGGAAACCAACCAAGAAAGGAATTCACTTTAGCACGGATAAATTCCAGTATTTCGAAAAATTATCAAATATATTCTCCGAGATTGTCAAACTGGATAGCTGAAGAATCCAGATTTCATGGAGATATAAAAAAAATACCCAGCAGACTGGAAGAGAAAACCCGAAGTGGCCGCATTAACCTTATTATATAAACTAAAAGAGATCGAAGAAAAAACAGCCGAATTGTACAACCGAATTTCTTTTAATATTTCACCGGTTCATCAGGAAACCGGCCGGTTATTCCAGGAACTCTCCTCGGATGAAAAAATTCATGCTGGCCAAATCGGGCTGGCAATAAATATATGCCAGGAATCAAAAGAAAATTTTTTCGAAAGTGAAAACAGCGAAAATGAAATAGAAAAAGTCTGGGAACTCATCGAACGGGCATTCCGGTTCATTGAGAAGAATTCCGAATCCGTTACTCCCCGGGAACTGCTTGAAATGTCGCTGAAAATCGAATTGAATCTGGAAGCCCGCCATCACTCATTTTACATCAATGTCACCGATGAACAGCTGAAGCAATTGTTCCAGAGCCTATTTGTGGCGGACACGTCTCATGTCAGGCGGATAAAAGAATTCCGCCCATTCCCGAACTGATTGCCGCATTCATGGTAAATTCTCTCAGAAAAGGGGAAATACCATCATTTATCCAGAAAAGTTTCCTTGATCAGATTGACCATTTGAATATTGTCGGAATGGCCGGTCCGGTGGCCGGTTATTTTCCCCCTGATCGGTCTGCCCAGAAGATAAAAATCACCGATAATGTCAAGAATCTTATGTCTGACCAGCTCATCTTTAAAGCGCAACTTGGTATTCACGACTCTCCCATTGTCAATTAAAATAAAATTATTTATTCGACCACCTTCAGCC
>CAZOWT010000027.1:0-22368 GCA_964583345.1 uncultured Clostridia bacterium | reverse complement strand
TATTAAAAGACAATCCCCCGTTATCCAGCGCTCGGGATTCCTGCTGGTCATGGTCGACTGTCGGATTTTGCCTGTTTGTGCCCGGATTTTTTTCCCGGGATTGATCGAAAAGATAGTCTTTATATAATATAGCCGCCTGGTTTTTTTCCAGGTAATCCTTCAGTTCCGGATGCTCATCCGGGTCCAACCGTTCCGGCTCGGTTGGCTTCGGCTCCCGGCCGCGCTTTTCAGGCTCGGGAAGATCATGTGATTTGAAATCACCCCGGGAAAACGAATCGCCCACCTTCAGGTCGGGTTTGGTCTCCGGATTTCTCGCCAAC
Organism: uncultured Clostridia bacterium; assembly: GCA_964583345.1. Classification (GTDB taxonomy): domain Bacteria; phylum Acidobacteriota; class Aminicenantia; order UBA2199; family UBA2199; genus CAZOWT01. The sequence continues at coordinate 22,048 of CAZOWT010000027.1, read as the reverse complement.
GCATTTTTATCGGACAAAAAATCGGCCTTCTTCTGTTGATCGACGGTTCTGGCATCTTGCGGTGTTTCGATGACTTCCCGGGGCTGGTCGGTATTTTGCATATCAAAGACAATAGGTTCGCTCGCCGGGGATGGATTCGGGCCCAGGTTCAGCCCGATAATCTTCCATTCGACCGCGACATTTAACAGCAAGAAGATCACCAGGTGCGCAAACACCGATACCAGCAGGATATATTTTCTAAATCTGGAATCCATGGGATTATATTATTACCGCTTGCCTCATCTTCACCAGAATCATATTGCCTATTTTACATTATACAACAGTTTTGACCCTCAGGGTCAAAAAATGATAACCGGCACACCCTAATAGAGTGGAGCGAACCCACATTGGTTTCAATAAACACACCCGAATTTGCAGGCTGTTACAATTTGTTACAATTCTGTAATTGTTTGTTCATGTATGGTATATATACTCTAAACACGAAAATTAAATTCGCGAATAAAGCGCGCGGGAAGATTATGAAAAAAAAGAAAATTCTGGTCATTGACGATGATGAAAAACTTAATCAATTGCTCAGCGAATACCTGGCCAAATTCGGACTGGAAGTGACATCCTTCACCCATCCCCGTGAGGGCCTTAAAGCCTTGAAAAGGGAGATTCCCGACCTGGTCATACTGGATATCATGCTGCCGGGGATGGATGGTTTTGAAATCTGCAGAACCATCCGACAGGATCATTCGGTTCCCATCATCATGTTAACCGCTAGAGGAGAAGTCACTGACCGGATTGTGGGCCTGGAACTGGGAGCCGATGATTACATCCCCAAGCCATTTGAGCCCCGCGAACTGGTGGCCCGGATCCAGTCCATCCTACGGAGGAGCAGCAAAAACTTCAGCGCCGAAGTGACACGAATAGGCGACCTGACCATTGATTTCAACAAACATCATGTTTTTATCGGAGAAAAACCCACAGACTTGACCACGGCTGAATTTGAGATTCTGAAACTCTTCGTCAAGCGGCAGGGCGTGGTGCTGAGCCGGAATCAAATCCTGGAACACCTCTGGGATATTGAGTGGGATGTCTATAACCGATCGGTGGATGTTTTGATAAGCCGCCTGCGCCAGAAACTGGGCGATGATCCGAGAAAACCCCGTTATATTAAAACCGTATGGGGCGCAGGGTACATGTTTATCGGTGAAGAATAAATGAAAATCAGGTTTATTGACAGACTCAGGGGCCGGCTGTTTTTAAAAATATTGGCCCTGTTCAGCCTGGGTATCATACTCGCAATCATCATACCGGTTTTTACCCGTCATATTTTCTTCCATCCCGGGAGATTCCCGGAAATGCAAAAGAATGCCATTAGCCACAGCCAGTACATCATCAATGACCTGGGAAATCCCCCCAGTACCGAAAAAGCCCTCAAGGTTTCCGAAATTCTCGGCATCCAGATGCGTTTCGAAACCCGGACTCAGAAATGGGCCAGCACCGCGAAAATGCCTGATTTTGATGATTTTAAACTCCCCTCAACCGGGAACAGGAATACCTATGCAGGTTTTACCCGCTATGGATTCTGTGTCAGAATCGACCGACCGGATTCCCGTTTTTTACTGGTCATGCGGCCGCGGTTAGAGGAACTGAGAAAAGAGGCCGGATTTTTCGCCCTGGCAATCATGGGATTTATAACCGTTTTGATCATCGCCATGTACATTCTGATGCGAAGACTGTTAAAACCCATCAAGGTGCTTGACGAGGGAGTCAAGCAACTCTCCGAAGGCAATCTTGACTATGAAATGTCAACCGGCCGGACCGATGAACTGGGGAAATTAATTCAATCGTTCAATCACATGACCGGAAGAATCCGGAGCATGCTCCGTTCCCGTGACCGGCTGCTGCTGGATGTCAGCCATGAACTTCGCTCACCGTTGACCCGGATGAGGATTGCCCTGGAATTCCTGGAGAACAGTGAAATCAAGAAGAATATCCGTGATGACATCAACGAACTGGAAACCAAAATTACCGAATTGCTGGAGACCGAGCGCCTTGACAGCAAATACGGAAAATTGAAACTGGTGAAATCCAACATATGTGAACTGATCAGGGAAGTCCGCGATGGTTTCCTCAATCAAAAACCCGGAATCCGGATGGTCTCCTTTCCCAAAAATGTGTGCTTGAAAGTGGACCGGGAGAGAATCAAGATTCTGTTCCGGAATATTCTGGACAATGCCATTCGCTATTCCGATCCGGACAGTTATCCGGTGGAAATCTCCCTGCGGGAAAAGCCGGATGAATATACCATAGCGGTCCAGGATTTTGGCAAAGGAATTCCCGAACAGGAGATACCGTTCATATTCGAACCGTTCTACCGGGTGGACAAATCCAGGTCCAAGAAAACCGGGGGATATGGCCTGGGAATGAGTTTGAGCAAAAAAATCATGGACGCCCACGGCGGAATCATTGAGGTATCCAGCCGACCGGAGGTGGGAACAACCATTTTCCTTAAATTTAAAAAATGATTTTTTTTACTGCCGTTTGGCACCTTCCCGTTTCTCGCTTGTTACAATTTGTAACAATCCTGACAAAAATCATTAACATCTCCTTGGTTTAATCATAATGAACGATGAAAAAATTGCAATCAGGAGGTCAAGACCGTGAAACACATGTTTGAAACCCACCGGGTGTGGGAAAAAATATTTTATGCATTCTTCATCTTCGGGCTTTTTTTGGCACTGAATCAATTTGGCCGGGCAGAGGAAGTCAAAACCCTGAGCCTGTCCGAAGCCATCGAAATTGCCCGTCACAACAATCCGGATTTGAAACAGGTCGCCAACCAGGTCAGGCTGAACAAAATTCAGGTCAGTCAGAGAAAGGCCAACTTCCTGCCCGCCATCAGTTTGACAGCTCAATCCGCCCAGAAATATGCGAAAGCCCAGGACATGGATACCGGTATTTATTCCAACGCCAGCGACCAGAGCCTGGCGCTGAGCGGCACGCTTAGCCTGAATCTATTCAATGGATTCTACGACCGGTTTTCCCTTCAGCAATCAAAACTGGAGCTGACTTCGTCCCGGGAGACCCTCACCCGTTACCAGCAGACCATTATATTTGAAACCATCCAGCGTTACATTCAGGTCGTGCTTTCAAAAGAATTGATATCGGTAGACAGGAAAAATCTGGACGCTCAGCGGATTCAACTCAAACTCATTGAAGATTTTTTTAAATCCGGCAAGCGCCCGGTGGCCGATCTTTATCAGCAGCAGGCAGAAATTTCACGCTATGAATACCTGCTCCTCGATTCCGAACGAAATTTCAGGGTGAACAGAATCCTGCTTTTTCAAATCCTGGGCATAAATCCCGACGCAAACTATCAAATATCCGAACCCGGAATCGAAAACCTTATAAAAAATGTCACCAGCTTCAATGAAGAAAAAGATCCGACCATGGCTCTGAAAAACCGGACGGATTACCTGGCTCAAAAGAATCAGATCGAAGCCGCCAAAAAAGGAATTCTGTCCGCCAGATCCGGATACTGGCCAACCATTTCCCTGAACACCTCTGCCGGCACCGCCTACACCAGTTCAAATGAACTGGTTAATTTCAGCGACCAGATACTGGAAAAACAGCCCAGCGCCAGCATCGGGCTCTCACTTTCCATTCCCATTTTTGATAAAAATGTGACCCGAAACAATGTGGCCCTGGCCAAAATAAATCTGAACAACCAGCAGCTGGAATTGGAAAAACTTTCCCGGTTGATCATGGTCGAACTTCAACAGGCCATCGAAGACTACCGCACCGCAAAAAAACAGGTAGGGGTGGCTGAAGCCCAGGAAAAATACGCCCGGTTCGCACTGGAAAGTGTGGAAGAGCGTTACCATGTGAATGCGGCAACCATGGCAGAATTGATCCAGGCCCGGTCCCAGCAACACGAATCGCAATACAACGTGGTTGAAGCCAAGTTCCAGCTTCTGATCCGGGGCATGGCCGTGGCATTCTATCTGGGAGACGGGGAATCCATGATGTCCATACTAACCATAAACAACTAGCAAGGAGAAAAACATGAAAAGGAAAAAATTATTCCTGATTTTAGGTCTGATAGCCGTCCTGGTAATTGCCGGACTGGTTTTGAAAAATCTCTTCAAACCGAAAAACGGAAACGGTTTCGAATTTACCGAAATCAAGAAGGGGGAATTGGAGAATATCGTTTCCAGTACCGGAACCCTGAGCGCGGTGGAAACCGTGGAGGTGGGTTCCCAGGTTTCGGGAATCATTGAAAAAATCCTGGTGGATTTTAATGACTCGGTGAAAAAAGGTCAAGTTTTGGCCATCCTGGATAAAACCCTCTTCGAACTTTCGGTCAAGGATGCCCAAGCCCGGGTTTTTCAGGCCCGCGCCAATCTGGATCAGGCAGAAGCCGAAGTCAAAAGAAATCAACCCTTATTCGAAAGGGGCCATATCTCGGAATCGGAATTTCTGGTAATCAAAACCAGCGCCCGGACGGCCGAGGCCAACCTGGAAATTGCCAAGGCAACCCTGGACAAGGCCAAAACCAACCTGGATTATTCGGTAATTCGCTCTCCGATCGACGGCACGGTAATCGAACGAACCGTGGATGCCGGGCAAACCATTGCCGCCAGTTTCCAGGCGCCCAAATTGTTCGTGATCGCCAGGGATCTGACCCGGATGCAGATCGAAGCCTATGTGGATGAAAGCGATATCGGACAGATCAAGGATCAGCAGGCCGTTCAGTTCTCCGTTCAAACCTACCCCGAAAAGAATTTCATCGGAACCGTCCGCCAGATCCGCCTTCAACCCCAGACCATCCAGAACGTGGTCAACTATACTGTTATAATCGACGCCCCCAATCAAGAGAGCTTGCTTCTCCCCGGAATGACCGCCACCGTGGATTTTATCATGGAACAGGCAAAAGATGTGTTGATGGTATCCAACAAAGCCCTGAATTTTACCCCCCCCGCTGAAATGCTCCAGGATATGTTCCGAAGGTTCATGAAAAATAGCCGTGACCAGAGCCCCGGTGCTACGGGCAGGGTGCCTGGGGCCAGCGGATCCCAGTCCGGGATTGGCACTGGAAGTGCCTTTCAACTGCCTGAAGATGTAGGCCGGATTTTTTACCTGGATTCCAAGAATAACCTCTCCATGACACTCTTCAAAAAGGGAATCACCGACGGGTTATTCACCGAGATTAAAACCTTCCTGAGAACAGAATTGAATCCGGGAACCCTGGTGATCACCGGAATTCAAAAAGCCAAAACCGCAGCGACAGAAAACAAGAATACCCTGCTGATGCGCCCGGGAAGAGGTCCCCATTAAAAAAGGACATAAAAAATGACCGTCAAACTGGATAAAATAAAGAAGGTTTATCATGTGGGCGATGTGGATGTGATCGCCCTGCGTGGCATTGACCTGGAGGTCAAAAAAGGCGAGTTTATTGCCATCATGGGCGCATCCGGGTCCGGGAAATCCACGCTTATGAATATCATCGGCTGCCTGGACTATCCGACATCGGGTATTTACGAGCTGGATGGAGAACGGGTAGACCGCTTGAGCAAACATCAGCTGGCCGATATCCGCAACCAGAAAATCGGATTTGTCTTCCAGGGATTCAATCTCCTGGCCCGAACCACCGCCCTGGAAAATGTCGAATTGCCCCTGCTTTATGATCGCCGGGGCCGAATAAAAAATCCCCGGGAAAGCGCCGAAAAGGCGCTGGAGCGTGTGGGGCTGGGTGACCGGATGCATCATGAACCCACCCAGCTGTCCGGCGGGCAGCAGCAGCGGGTAGCCATGGCCAGGGCGCTGGTCAACGAGCCGTCTATCATTCTGGCCGACGAACCCACCGGGAATCTGGACAGCCGTACTTCAATTGAGATAATGGCTGTACTGCAGGACTTGAACAATCAGGGTATCACCATTATTCTGGTCACCCATGAAACCGATATCGCCCAGTATTCCAAACGTATCGTTTATCTGCGGGATGGATTGAAAACCGAAGACAATGCCGTCAAAAACCAGAGAATCGCTGAAAAGGACCTTCGGGAAATGCAGGCACTTCCCCCTCTGAATCACAACGGAAACGGGTTTAATATGGAGGTAACCACACCATGAAATGGAAAAATCTAATAAAGGTGGCATTTAAAAGCATCATGAAAAACCGCATGCGCAGTTTGCTCACCATGCTGGGTATCATCATCGGCGTGGGAGCGGTCGTCGGCCTGGTGGCCATCGGCCAGGGAACATCAGAGCAGGTGGAAAGCCAGATTTCCGCGCTGGGATCGAATCTCATAATGATCATGCCCGGTTCCGGATCGTTCGGCGGGGTGAGCATGGGCGCTTCCAGCATGAATACCCTTACCCTGCTGGATGTCGAAAAGTTGAGGTCAGAATCCACCATGCTCTCGGATGTGTCGGCTATCGTCAGAACTGCAGGCCAGGTCATTGCCGAGGGAAACAACTGGTCGACTTCCATTCAGGGAGTTGACCCCAATTACCTGACCATCAAAGACTGGGATGTCAAGGATGGAACGTTTTTTTCCGAAAAAGATATCCGATCGCGAAACAAGGTGGCCGTACTGGGAAATACGGTTGCCAATGAACTTTTCGGAGACCAGAGCCCGATTGGCGCCCGGATTCGGATCCGGAATATTCCTTTCAAGGTGATCGGCGTGCTCGAAGAAAAAGGCCAGGCCATGATGGGTGACCAGGATGATGTCATCCTGGCTCCCTCTACTACCGTTCTCTACCGCATGACCGACGGAAAAAACATCAGCATGATTGACGCCAGCGCAGTATCCACCGATGTCATGGAAGACGCCAGCCAGGAAATCACCCAGATTCTGCGCAAGGCCCATCGATTGAAACCGGGAGACGATGACGATTTCCGCGTCCGCACCCAGACCGAAATCATCCAACGTGTTTCCACGGTTACCGGAACCCTCACCATGCTGCTGGGCGCCATTGCCGCGGTTTCATTGCTGGTCGGCGGTATCGGGATCATGAACATCATGCTGGTGTCGGTAACCGAACGCACCCGGGAGATCGGTATTCGCATGGCCATCGGCGCCCGGGGCGGAGATGTGCTGATTCAGTTTCTCATCGAGGCGGTTCTTCTCAGCCTGGTGGGCGGTTTCCTGGGGATTGCATTTGGAATCGCCCTGGCCAAGGGAGCCTCGTCCCTTTTGAATATGAATGTGGTCATCAACCCGGCTATCACCTTTATTGCATTTTTCTTCTCCGGGGCGGTGGGGATTTTCTTCGGATTTTATCCGGCCCGTAAAGCCTCCCGAATGGATCCGATCGAGGCCCTGCGATACGAATAGTCAAGCGGATATTTTTTTATTGAAAATCGAATTCCTTCAGTTTCACGATCCGGTGGAGGATACCGGAAGGCCGCGGAGAGCAAGGTGCCGGTGCCGGAGATGCCGGTTCGAATAAATCGAAACACAGTTTTGTGGATCGGACACGCTGGTCGGCCAGCAACCAGACGGAAATCTTCCCCGGCCATGAATCCGGAACTGGAGCCAAATTTATTTCAATCGTATGGCGGCCGGCGGAAACAGCAAGCATAATCCATTCCCAGCTGCCCTCCTGCTTCTGAATATCGGCAGGTTGTTCCTGTCCATCCCGGGCAACTCGGGCGGCTGGAAGATCCCATCCACCGGCATGATGCGGGTTTTCCAGCAGTACCGCCAGTCTGGCGCTCTGAACCGATGGATGGACATCGGCCAGAATTTTTAGCTGACGATCCTTTTTATTTTTCGCCATTTCCGCAATCCCTTCATCAAGCACCGGCGGTGAGAGCTCGGCCAAGATATCTAGTTTTTGCAGATCCATCGGCTTGCCCTCGCAGGTCATCCCCCTGATTTTCTCGGGATTCATCAGCCGCATTTTTCCGTCTGATTCCAGAATTTCGATGGCATATTGATTTTTTTCTATTTCCGCAACCTGGAAAACGGCTCCGGTCAAAAGCGGAATAGCCGAATTACTCAGCGGGTATAACTCATAAATAGCGGTTTCATACCCCTGCAATCTGATTTTGATTTCATCACCGGTTCCGACCGTTTCCGGAGAAATCCAGCGAGTGGGGTAGATTCTTTCCAGAACCAGCCCTGATATACCGGGTTTAAATCCGTTCGAATCATTTAGGCGGAAATCAATGACAGCCGGATCGATAGAGGGATTTCGAACGGCAAGAATACCCTGCTCACCATTGAGGTGGAGGTATCCGTAAGCTTCTTTTTCTCCCGGATTGCCGCCGACCATCTCGGTGGACATGAGTGTGGCAAACCGGTCCCTTGCCCATATCATGGAACGGGCAATGGCCTCCCACTCCTGATGGGTTAAAAGATCCGGGGAAATATAAAGTTCCCACATCGACACCCCCCGGGCAAAATACAAGAGGGCGTTATCCGTGAACCTGTCCAATGGTTCGGATTCCCCGCCCAATTTCTGCAAATGCCCCTTGATGATTCCATGGGTCATTAGATTGGCCAGGGGAAACCAGAAGTTATTCTTTCGAAGCCCTTCATAAAGCACACAATCCCGGTAGGTCATGGCCCGGTCCCGCTGGCTGATAGACGGCACATTCGCATAGCCGTAATCATTACCCTGCATCCAGATGGTATTGGCAAATTTTACCCACCAGGGACTCAACCAGGTTCCGGAAGTCACATTTAAAAAAACCTGCGGATTCAACACCCGGGCTGTCCGGCACAAATCTTTCAATGATTCCATCACCGCCCGGCGCGAGTATATGCCGGTGGCATGACCATGATCAGGCTGGCTGCAGGAAAACTGAATCCCGTCCCACTTGAAATAGCCTATTCCCTGGGAACGGACGAAACCGTAAACCCTTTGTTTGAGAAGACTTTTATACCGTTGCCCGGCCAGGCACAGTTGATCACCCACCAGTTCATATCCATGACGATTCATCCATTCCAGGCGCAAATTTCGGTTTGAGTATCCTCCGGTGGGGCCAATCCAGATACCCAGGTCTGTCCCGGACATTCTCAACCGGTCGGCAATCGGTTTCAGGCCCCGGGGAAATTGTTCCGGCCTCAACACCCAATCGCTTTGATAAATGTCCCAGCCGTCATCCAGGACAAAAGCATCCAATTTCAATCCGTATGGCCTGGTCATATTGGCTTCAAATGACCCGATGATCCGCATTACATTCTGCTCATTAAGCACATTTTCCCGCCTTTTGACCATTTCCGGCGCCCGGAGATCATACCAGGTGTTGTACAAACAATATGGCCTCAGCGGCACGACCCGAATGTCATTTACATATTTCATGAATTCGCTCTTTACCCGGTTAGCCGGTGTGACACCCAATACCACCGGCTCGCCTTCAATCCAATTGCCTCCGATGAGTTCGCCCATTTCCTGCCCGCAACCGATTCTGATTTCCCGGTTCGATTGCCCGGTCAGAATATTTTCTGATGCCGGATATTCCAGCCCAACAAAAAACCCGGAGCAATCGTTTCTAAAAGCCAGCGGCTGTCCGAAACCTCCCCGGTTAAGCACATCAAATTTACCCGGTACGGTTCCCTGGCGGGACCATATCCAATGCAAGAAATGATGCCCGGATTCGGGATCCCGTATGGCCAGCTTTCGCGTGGCATAGAAGTTATCCTCACCCAGCCGGTAGGATATTCTGATCTCTAGGGGATGATTGATCCCCCGGAAAAAAAGGGTCAGATCTTTTGTTTCACCGGGTTGTTCAACCCGAAGGCAACGGAGAAACCGGAAATTTTCTTTGGTGAAACAAGCCGGATTTTCGGCATTATTCAACTTCCCGGGGGCCTGCCAGCCGGTCCACACCACCTGAAACCCAAAATCGGCATCGGTTTCAATCGCTCCCGTTTGTTCGGCGTTAACCGTTTCAACCGGCTCCAGGCAATCGGAAAAGAGGAATTCATTTTTGATCACAACCGAACACCTTACCCGTTTGTTTTCAATCTGAAATGTTTGATTTTTATTTCTATCCTGATGCGGGCCGGCCAACAACAAACCGTTTCCCGAGACAATCACAATCAGCAGAAAAATCAAAAACGGCCTGAATAATCCGGATATTCTCATGATCATCTCCTTGATCGGAAATTTCGGCCAACTATCGGGAAGACCGAAACGAAAAAATTAACCGGGACGGACATACGAAAATCCTGTCTCCGCACCATTGTATAAAAAAGGGGAAATAAGTGCAATCGATTAATCGGGACCGGGAAAACGATTAAAGCCAGGCAGTCTCCGCAAACCGGGAATCGGTTTGGCAAGGAAACCGGAAAAAAATCAGTTCAAATCAAAACATGAAGGATGAAATCATTAATCTATCCAGGGGTAATGATTCCGCTCCAGGCAATAGAAACCGGATATTCCCTCTGACAATTGAACCGTAAATTCGAGCGGTTCATCTCCGTTTTCGATATAGGGCTCGTTTATGCGGATGGTATATTCCCCGGGTTCGAGGTGGTCAACTTCCATCTCCAGGTCAAACAGACACACGCAGAAACAACCCTGTGTTTCTTCCATCTCCGTGATGGTTACAACCTTATCGCAGACATTAAAATCGGCAGTCACCGCCCCCGGGCAGCAATTAAAAGCGGCATTGATATGTTTCAACTCCAGTTTCTGACCGATGTAACGGTATTCCAGGCAATCCTGATTTTTTGGCTGCTCGGTTCCCGGTTCAACGGCATTATTCCACTGCTTGCATCCCTCCACCTCCAGGAGAGCCCCCGCGACATCCGCCTGGGCTCCGGAATTATTTTTGCATGCGTGACCGCCTATTAACAGGCAAATCAACAACACCCCGAAACAAAAATAAACCGATTTTTTATTCATGATAAAACTCCTTCCAATAAAATTTGTTTTCCTCATCTCCGCTGGTATAATTCATGCAAAATTGATGCCATTAAAATCCGGATTTTTTGTCCAAAAAACAAACAGATTTTTTATCATCGGTTACTGAAAAGGGACAAAAGAAAAAAATAATAAAGGTGGCTACTTCTCTCTGAACAGAGCCATTTCCACCACCTCGGCGATATCCCAGACCTTCAGCCTGTCTTCCAAATCATTGTCTTTTACCGCATCGCTAAACATGATCACACAGAAGGGACAGGCGGTGGTAATCCAGTCCGGCTTTGTTTCCAGCGCGTCTTTCAGCCGTCTATGATTGATCCGCTCACCGGTTTTTTCATCCAGCCACATCCAGCTACCACCGGCCCCGCAGCAGAAAGAATCCCTGCGGGAACGGTCCATTTCCACCAGGTCCAGAGAACCGGCAGCCCGGAGAATATCTCGGGGAGCCTCGTAAATGCCGCTGTAACGGCCCAGATAACAGGGATCATGATAGGTAATCCGCCTGTCCGGTAATCCGGAAGACATGGAAATGCGTTTTGCTTCAATCTCCTTCTTCAGAAATTCGGCATGATGAATTACATCCGCCTGAAATCCCAATTGCGGGTATTCCACTTTCAGGGTGTTATAACAATGGGGACAGGTGGTCAGGATTTTATTGACATTGTACCTTCTGAAAACGTCTATGTTTGTCTGGGCCAGCATCTGATACAAATATTCATTCCCGGCTCTCCGGGCCGGATCGCCGCAGCATCCTTCTTCAGCCCCGAGAATGGCAAACTTTATTCCCAGATGTTTGAGAATTTTAACCATGGCCTTGGCCACATTTTTGTTCCGGTCATCATAAGAACGGAGGCAGCCAACAAAAAAAAGCAGGTCAATGGACTTATCCTGGATTTCTGATAAAACCGGTACATCCAGTTCACTGATCCATTCACCCCGGGTGCTCTGGCCCATTCCCCAGGGATTCGAATTGGTTTCCAGTCCTTTGAAGGCCACCTTTAATTCTTCGGGAAACTGGCCTTCCATTAACACCTTATAACGGCGCAAATCCAGAATTTTATCCACATGTTCCACATAAACCGGGCAGTGCTCCGTACAGGATCTGCAGGTGGTGCACGCCCACACTTCCTCTTCTTTCAAAACATTTCCAATTAGCTGGGGGACGTCTTCCGCCTGCATTCCTTTGCGCCGGGCCTGCAGGATAGCCGAACCCCGGCGGTGCAAATAATCCTTTAAATCATTGATAAATTTTTTGGGTGAGAGGGGTTTCTGGGTTAAATAAGCGGGACAATGGTCCTGGCAGCGGCCACAGCGGGTACAGGCATCCAGATCCATCAACTGTTTCCAGCTGAATTCCTGGATCTGTGATATGCCAAAGGTTTCGGCGGTTTCATCCTCCAGGTTAATCAGTTTCAGCTCGCCTTTCGGCCTGGTGGAACGAAAAATCATGTTCAGAGGGGAACTGATCAGGTGAAAAAGCTTGGAAAACGGAATATAAGCAATCGTACCCAAAACCAGGAAAAAATGAACCCGGAAAACAACCATTGAGAGCAATCGTTTCAACGGTGGGCCAAACCCCAGCAAATTGATACCTGCAGCCAGGAGATGGCCAACCGGAGCCCAGGAAGTTCCATCCCTCCCGATTACGGACAACCGGAGGGCTTCCATAAGCAATCCGGTCAGCAGTATCAACAATATCAAGGTCAAAACCGTAAAATCATCCGCCCGGTTATCCAGGCGATCCGGTTTTGATACTAAACGGCGGTACAGCGCGAGTATAACCCCGGCAACCGCAGCCAGGGCAATTAAATCCAGAAAAAATGAAATGAGGCGGGCAAGAAGCAACGGCAGGGTAAACCTGAACTGGGTAACCATCACAATCAGCAGCGGAATGACAAATCCGATAAAAACAAGCAAATGAATGAATCCCGGATAAAAATCCTCGAGAATTCTTTTGTGGAAAATTCCCTCAATGATAAAATCCTTCAACCCGGATTTTATCGATCCGGAATACCGTTCATCGGTGCCGATACGCCACAACCGCATTCTCCAGCCAATCCCCACAATCAGTATCGCCAGGGAAAGGAGAATCAAGAAAAAATCATTTGTTTTTATCATAGGCTCTGAATCCCATCGAATAAAATGTATCTTCTTCCCATGCAACCATTTGAGATCAATGTTGGCCTTTTCCCCGGTTGGCCGGGTTGGCGGCCCCGGAGGGTGGCCGGTAATTCGACTCATATAAAAGCCTTCCCGGAGCCAGCAAAACATCATGGCAGTTCAGACACTTCAGGTTCTTTGGGGGTCCTTCGAACTCTTTTCGATGACACCCGGCACATTCCCTGATCCCCGGGCGGTTGGAGGAATTCTGCATGAAAGCATGACCGGCGGTTCGGTGACAGGAAATACAGTCCAAACCCTCATCATGATGGATACGATGATTGAAGGCAATCACCTTTTTTTTAACCGCATATCCCCTGTCCAGTACGGCAAGATGGCAATCGAGACAAAGCTGGGATGTCACCGGATCATCTGCTGTGTACCCGGGAGGAACTGCCCAGTCCCGCACATTGCGGATAATTTTACCATCCTGGAAAAGAGATTCCGGTTTCCTGGAATGGCATTCATAACAGCCGGTCTGGTTCGCAGGATGGCCGTTTGATTGTTTCCAGAGCCCGATGTGATCCGGATGGCAGCGCTTGCAAATGGCAGGGTTGGTGGCCGAATACCTGACCAGATAACCGACGCCCAAGCCGGCCAGAATAAACAGACCGGCCAGGATGAATATCAGGATGAAAAACGGTTTTCGGTATCTTCCCAATTGCATTTTATCGTTTGATTCCAGGTAAATCCACAGACAACAGGTACAATTCGAACGACTGGCGGTCCAGCGGCGGACCGGCCAGCAATATCCTGTCACCGTTCAGGCTGGCTATTTTCGGGGTGCAAAAGGCGGGGACCTGAGGGAAATCCATGGGGATAACCCCCCTCACATATCCGGTTACCCGTTCATCAAACAGAATGGATTCCTCCCCTTTTTTTAGATCCAGAACCATTCCCTGATAAACATTTTTATAATAGATCAACGAACCGTTTCCAGCCATTCCGACCAATTCGATTCTGGGTTGGCTCGGGGACATCAAAATCCGCATTTCAGAACCATCGGTATTGATCCTGTAGGTTCCGATTCCCTGTTTTTTCTCTCCGTTATAATAAAAAACCGCCTCTTTACCGTCAAAATCCATATCAGCCAGACTGAACCAGCGATCGCTGAAATCGGTGATTTTTTTTATATTCCCGCTATTCCAGTCCGCAACATATAAATCATAATCGGTCTTATCCTCTGACGACCGGGCCCCGAACAACACCTTCTCCCCGTTGCCGCTCAGGGCAAAAGCCCAGCCGCCGCCGAGCAGCGGGTTACTCGGGAATGAAGACCACGTCCATCCCTCATTTTTAAATTCGGGAGTCAGTATGGTACGCTGTTTTTTGGCTTTCAGATCAACCAGCATGATACCGCTGCAATTTCCATAACGCAAGGGGCCCAGATGGCCTTTCAGGGCAAGCGCGATCCGGGTTCCGTCGGTGCTGACCGCAAAATTGGATATTCTCTCCCAATTTGCGCTCCGGAAACCAGCAGCCTTGATATCTTCTCCCTCCAATGCCGCCATCCGAAACTGGAGTGTTTCTATCTCAGGGCGGCCCGGATTTGCTATTGCCAGAACATGATCGATGAGGTTATCGGGTTTGCCCAGCGAGAGCAGGAAAAATGCCCGGCTGCCATCACCGTTGAGCAACGGGGGTTTTGAACCCAACAAAAGCTCTCCCCGGCCAAGAAGGCTTTTGGTTTTTGTTTCTCCCTCGGTAAAAATTTCAACCTCTTTGCCGGTATTCAATTCGATCCGCCTCAAAGATTTTTTGGAACCGGTTCCGGATATGATATCCAGGGTATAGATGGCATAAAGGCCATTTCCGCTGATGCTGGAGAAGATCACCCGGTTATTATTAGAAAAAGTCAACCGCTTTATGGCGGATTTACCGGTTAATCCATCCGACAAAAGCAGCTGGCAGGCAATCCATATGATGAATACCAGAAAAAACCTGGCTGAAATTATCTTTTTCACGTTGATTAAACCTCCATTTTTTCAGAAGACCCGACTGTGGCGCGTCCCATTGACCGAAGAATCAATTTCATTTTTATCCCTTCTCAATTCTTACCACGGTATCCTTTAATCCGAAACTGAAAGGATCTAAACCGGCATTTCTTTGCAGAATTATTTTGGGATTCACGCCGTTTCCCTGTTTTTCCCACCAGACCAGCCGGGTATCCGGATCTTTGCTGGCAAATCTCCTGGCCCGGGCAACATTCCCGAAGGCGGAATGACCCAACCCTTCGGCAATGGCCACCGAATCGGGATGAATTCTTTCGGTAACCAGGAGCCGGACATTGAGCACACCGGCTGAAGAAATCACCCGCACTTTTTCCCCGTTTTTTAAACCCAGTTTGCGGGCGGACTGGCTGTTCATCCACAACCGGTTATCATGAAAAAATTCTCTCGCCCATTTGCTGTTGGTCGCCCCATAAGCATACAGGCCATTCTTGAAGGTGGTTATGACAAAGGTATTCGGCTTTTTTTTATGCGCGGTATCCAAAGGCCTGTATGCCGGAAAAGGAATGGAATCTCGTCTCTCTCCAAAAGCGGAAAAAATCGAAGACCCATTAATCACTTCCCGGCCCTTTATATCAAACTGGCTTTCCCAGAAACCCTGTTTTTTCAAGAACCGGAGTCCCCCTTTTTCAACAATATCCGGGAACACGGTTATCCTGTTTTTTAAAAAATCCAGGGTATCCTCAAAAGGAAATTTCCGGGAAATTTCTCCACCCAACCGATGCGCCAGATCCAGGCAAACCTGACCGATTTCCTTTGCTTCCCCTCTGGGTTTATACTGTTGTTCCAGTAATTTTCCCATATTAAAAACCGGAGATCGAAGGACTTCGGCATCGCTCAACAGGGAAACCGCAGGCTGGATCAAACCCACCAGGGGCTTTTGATTGAAAGACATCCTAATATCCAGGTCCCAGGATTCCAGGGAAGTGGCTGCCGGGAGCACCAGGTCAGCCAGCATGGCGGTTTCGCTCATATGGGTATCCATGACCGCCAAGAAGGGAACCTGCTTCTCATCCTTCAGGATCCGGCTGATTTTCCCGGATTCCGGATCATCAAAGGCCGGGTTGGCTTGAAAAACAAAAACCGTATCCACTCCGGAAGCGTCTTCCAGCATTGACCTCAGGTCAAAAATACCGTTTTTCTCCGGGACAACCTGATCAAGTCCTTCGGAAACCGGAAGAAAACCCTCGGGGTATCCCCGGGCAAGCAGCCCCCCCGGCCGGCCAATGTTTCCGGCAATAATATTGAGAAGTGTTATGCAGCGGGCATTCTCGAATCCATTAGCATGATCCAGGGCCCCTCCTCCCATGATCGCCACCGACGGAGTCCGGGTAGCAAATTGACATGCCAACCGCTCAATCTGTTCAGCCGGTATCCCGCATTCGGATTCGGCGAATCCGGTGGTATAAGGCAAAAGATATTTTTTTAATTTCATAACAAAAGCCGGTGAAACCGATTTGAATACATTCTGGTCCTGCCAGCCCTTCTCCATCATCACCCGGCATATGGCCAGGGCCAAAAGTCCGTCTGTACCCGCTCTTACCGGCAGCCAGACATCGCTTTTGGCTGCCGTTTCCGACATCCTCACGTCAAAGGTGACCAGGCGGGCTCCCTTGTCTACCCGGGCAGCCACCAGGCGCTGCGCCATTCCCACAAAACGGTCATGGCTTTCGTAGGGCGTGGCGCCGAAATTGAAGATGGTTCTGCAATTGTCCACATCGGCATCCAGTTGGGATTGCCCGACCATGGATTTCCAGGCTGCGGATTGACACCGGTTTTTTTCAATCTGTCTCCGGAAAACTTTCTGAAAACCCAGCGCGGAGAGAAAGTGATCAAGCAGTGAAACACTGACCCCGGTGTCGACAATCACCTCATGAGACCTGCCTTCGGACAGAGCGTTTCCCAACCGGGTCTGCAGGATGGCGTACGCTTCGTCCCAGGTTATCCGGCTCCACCGGGAACCGCCTCTCGGCCCCGTTCGCTTAAGCGGGGTGAGGATCCTCTCGACATCATTAACCAGATTAATGGCGGCAATTCCCTTGGCACATATTCCTCCGCGGTTTTCAGGGTGATCGGGATTCCCCAGTACCTGGACCAGCCGGTTACCATCCAGGTAAGCGATGATACCGCAACCGGCAGGACATTGCCGGCAGGTGGTGGGAACGGCATTTAATGATTTTAATGACGATCGGGAAACCGCGGATCTGCTTCTGGATATCCCGCCGGTTTTCGCACTGGAGTTTTTCCGGGTTATCATCCCCGCCAGGCCCGATAGACCCAGTTTGACAAAACCTCTTCTCGAAACGCCGGTTTTAAAAAACATCATGTTTTTCCTTACATCAACGGTAAAAATTCTCCTCCGACCACCACCACATAGCGCATAAAAAATATTCCCACAATCACCAGAATGCTGGCCAGGGTAACGGTATAAATATTGCGGAATTTCGGGGTCACCAGGATGACAAACGGAATGATTTTTCCCAGAATATTCTCAAATATGACAAAGGGAACAAAAAATTCTCCTCTGATCAAAACCCGGAGGATTTGCTGGGCATCCGAATGGGATACCGAAAGAACGATCAACTCGGAAAAAACCATAAACAGGTCCAGGACAATAACCCAGGCCAGGATTTTGGCCATCCTTTCCACCAGCGAAAAGTCCACCTTCCGGGCTTTTGAGAAGATGCCGTTTACCGCCAGGTAAGCCAGTATCACCAGGGCAATACCGGAAACGATTGCCGACACCAGAAAGAGAATGGGCATCAATGCCGTGTTCCAGAGTGCGCGGGCTTTGCCTACGGCCACGATAAAACCGGTATAACCGTGGACCATAATGGCCAGGGGAATACCGATAAATCCGAAAATCCGGGTTAAGCGGGGGCGGTTAGTGAACATGAAATACCCGTATATAATGCAGTTAAGGGGATACAGGATTAATAAAAACGTTCCCCAGGTAATCGGAGAGGCAAAATTCAGATAGATAAAAAGGTGCCAGAACCTTTCCGGCGCTCCCAGGTGCAGCAGCAGAAAAACCGGTGCGATGATCAGCAACAGGGTGGCCAGCACCACTCCGATTTTGCTGACCGGCTTAAAAACTTCCATTCGGAAACCGTAAGCCAGGGTGGATAAAATAAACGATCCGGCACTCAAACCGGTGAGATAAAAATATATGGCAATATTTAATCCGAACGCTTCCTGGGGAATGATATTTTGCAGAACCTGTACATCCATGCGCTTTTACGCTTCCTTATTCTTCTTCTCGACCGTATCCCGGTCCAGGCCGATATAAAACGTGAAGGGCTCAGTTCCCATCTCCGGTTTGATGACCTGGACCGGCTGGCTGGCCAGTGCCCTGGCAATCGGGCTGCCTTCTTCGTTCACATCGCCGAACATGATGGCTCCTGTGGGGCAGGCATCGGCACAGGCGGGATTCAAACCGGCATCCACCCGGTGATGACACCAGAAGCACTTTTCGGCTATCTTGCGGGTGGGATGAATATAACGGACGCCATAGGGGCAGGCGGCCATGCAGTAGCGGCATCCGATACAGCGGTGAGGATCGATATATACGATCCCATCCGGCCGTTTGATGGAACTCCCGACCGGACATACGGTCACACAGACCGGATTATCACAGTTGTTGCAGATCAGAGGTAAAATAAATTCCCGGCTATCCGGGTACCGCCCTTTTTCGATACGCTTGATCCAGCTTCTCCACACGCTCAGGGGAACGTCATTCTCACTCTTGCAGGCCAGCACACAGGCATGGCAGCCGATGCATTTTCTCAAATCAATCAGCATGGCGTACCGCTTTCGCTTTCCATTTTTTTCCGGTTGTTTATACTGGTTCATGACGGATCCTCGCTGTGGTCCCCGGATTCATTTTTCTCTTCTTTTTTATTTTTATCGGCTTCATGAGCTTTCATTTCCGAGAAAAATTTCTTTGCATCCTGTATGATTTTTCCCGACGATCGGTATCCCTGTATCAGAAACACGGCGACCAGGAAAAGAAACAGTATACCGACAGCCACCAAATTTAAAGTCGACCATCTTGCCGAGTCGGTGTGCGTCCCTCCCATCAGCACGTTT
This sequence comes from uncultured Clostridia bacterium, assembly GCA_964583345.1. GTDB lineage: Bacteria > Acidobacteriota > Aminicenantia > UBA2199 > UBA2199 > CAZOWT01. Next base: position 2,915 of record CAZOWT010000027.1, on the reverse strand, counting down.
CCCTTGGAGGCGGGGTCGTGGCAGCGGGAGCAGAATACCTTGTATACCCGCTTGTTGCCATGTGCGGAATCGGCATAATGGCAATTGATGCAGACGTTCATGTCAAATTTTTCACTCAGGTCCCCTTTCCGGTGTCCGGATATCTTCCCCAGAGAAGACCCCTTCAATATGCTGGTAATCATCACCTCGGCATGGCAGGCACCGCAGGTTTCTCCGATATGCTTTTCACTGACCGAGGAAGCCGGGTCATCATGTTTCAGGACCTGGTGTCTGGTATGGCAGTGATAACAGAGGGGCAGTTCTTTGCCAACGGTGACTTTTTCCGGGTCAAAGGTCAGATGAATATTCTTCAGGTATTCTTCCTCTTCTTCCGGATGGCAGCGGGCGCAATTGGCCTTGATGCTCCCTTCCCGGAAATGGATAAAAGGATTGGCGTAAATATGGCAGTCAACACAGGCCAAACCCTTTTTTTTGTGGATATCCCGGGACCATTTTTGGGGATCCACAAAAACCGATCGCGCCCGGCCATCGGCGGTAATCTGGGAAAGATCGGGTTTCCCGTGGCACTTGAGGCAATCATCATCCCGAAATTTCTCAGCTTGAATCGACAGGCAAGGGATGGAAATCATCAGACAGAACACCAATATTGTCAACCTGTTTTTCAATGCCATCATAAAAATTATAAATTACGCGTTCGGTTTATTTTAAAAACTTGATCCGACTCTCTTGCCTGACGGGCAACGTTTGAACGTCTTTAGGTTCGGAGACTTGAAAACATGAATTCACCCGGGGTCCACAGCAAAAACCCCGAATGGCATGTTTTATCATCAAAAAATTATAGGGAAAAGAAAAAAGGATGTCAATAGGTTATTCAATAAAATCCTCATTTCCGAAAACCTGTGCTTTGTTCAAAATACCGAAAATACCCATGCCGTCCGGAATTCTCGTGAAAGAGCAGTATCAATCTCAGGAGCCTCCTGAATAAGAATACCGAAAATAAATCCGGGGAACCTGCCCGCCCTTAGAAAGTATCCGGATTTGTTATTTATTAATTTTGGCCCCGCAGTGCGGACAGACCTTCCAACCCTCCTGGATTTCACTCTGGCATTTCGGGCACTGGGGCTTGAGCATTTTCCCACAGTTGGGACAAAAAGCAAAATTACTCCGTACCGTTTTCTGGCATGCCGGGCAAGTGACCTCTGAATCCCGGGAAGGCCGGGCCCTGGTTTCGCTACGGATAATCAGATAAATAATTAACCCGATCAGGTTGCCGATTAATACCAGCAGTGCCCACAGCAAACCATTCATTCCCCTGCGTTCGGCATCCCGGTATACCCAGGCAATCACCATAATCCACAATATCAACATAATCAGGGAAAATACCGGAACCATTGGAAAGGGAAACGGAAACCCGCTGCTGAAACGTAATCCACCTTTGACGGTGTGATTTATGGTCTGGGAAATACTGGAAAATATTCCAAAGGGAGCAAAATAAAAAGGGGTTATCCTCAATGCAATCCAGGCCAGGAGGATCAACACCAGTATCAAACCGATAATTTTTCCTTTTGAATTTGCCATTTCATACCTCCTTCTCACTCGGAAATTCTGATCGCTTCCGGTGAATTCCTTTATGTTTAAACCACCATTCAACCATTTTTTATCTCCAGAGCGGTTCGGTAAGAGTTGAACCGGTATTTTCGTATTAAAAGAGGAGAGAGCAATAACATCACCGTATTTTGCAGAACAATAATAACCGCCACGATTTCTCCGGGAGTAAAGGAGTTGTCACCCGATAATTCGCCGAGCACCGGAAAAATCAGTATCGAGGTGACCATGATTAAAGCCAACAGAGCGCCAAACACCAGGAAGGGAATACCCGCTCCTCTCCGATTAATCGGTACGGATCGCCCCAATTCATTGTGGCACCGTTGCCGGGTCAACCGATCCAGTTCGGCAGGCATTTTCGGAATCCGGGCTTTTTTCAACCCCTTCCGCAGCTGGTTCAACTGATTCCGGAAGGCCTGACATTCCCGGCAGGTTTTAAGATGCCTGGCCAGGTGCCGCATTTGCTGTCCGGGAATCCGTTCCTGCCGATCATCAACTAACATCATCTGATACTCTCTGCATTTCATGCCAAATCCCCTGAAAAAACTTTTGAAGCCGACTCTAAAAAATCCATTTCTCGCCTTATTTTTTTAATAGCCCGATGCATACGGGATTTTACCGTTCCCGAAGATAACCCTAAGGTAACGGCAATTTCTTCATAGCTGAATCCCTCGATTTCCCTGAGAACAACGACCTGCCGTATCTTTTCCGGAAGATTTCCCAGCGCCTGCATCACATCCTGGTAAGCCTGCTCCCGTTCGGTTTTCTCCGCCGGATCTCGCTGGACCGATTTAAGCGGAAGATGGGGAGAACAATCGCCTTTATCCAGGTTGCGAATGAACATCTGTCTGACCTTTTTTTTACGCAGACTATCACGATGCAGGTTGGTGGCAATGGTGAATATCCATGGCTTAACCTTTTCAATATGATCCAGTTTTTGCATATGTTTTGCCACCCGCAGCCAGGTTTCCTGAAACAGATCCTCGGATTCCGCGGTATTCCGGGTCAGGAAATTGAGATAACGATACAGCGTATTTTTATGCTGGTCGTACAAACGGTTAAACCGGGTTACCTGATTCCCGACCAATTATGCCTCCGGAGTCCGGTTCTTTTCATGTTCAGTTCCATCACATTATGGTTACGAAGTTTCTTTCTCCAATGTTACAGACGCTTCAATTTCGGAATTGTTCCCCGATCATGCAAGATCGGGTATAAATCTATTTTTCAGGTGAATTCGAGGCAGCGGATAAAAAATAAAAATCAATTTGGTGAATTATTCTATTGAATAAAAAAAGGATATTACCGATAAT
>CAZOWT010000026.1:0-22374 GCA_964583345.1 uncultured Clostridia bacterium | reverse complement strand
AATGGAAATTTTGAAGATCACCAAGAAGGACTTCCAGTCGTTCATTGACCGAAAAATAACCGAGAAGGAGTCCCGCATAGTGGGCGTGGTTGCCAAGGGTTCGCACTATGTTTACGATGATTTGAAGTCATCGGCGGATTTGCGGTTGGATTACGACATTACCATACTGCCGCCCAAGAAGTATTTTCAGCCGCCGCGCGAGGTTTTGCTCAAGTATGTTCCCAAGGACCCGGCTTCGGTTGTGGCGGTGAACACGCATGATCCGATCACCATTATCGGCATTCATTATTATGACCTGGCGGCTCTGCACATGATGGACCGGGCATTTTCGGAAGATCAGCGGGATGAGCATTACATGAAGAAGCGCGCGAACTCGCTTTTAATCGGGACCTATCCGTTGAGGCATTTCAAGTACCGGTTTTCCAAGTCAGTGGTCAAGGACCAGTATTACAAGGTCGCCGACCTGATGCTGGTTGACATGGGCGATGAGTACGTGATCGAGGTGGTGAGCCAGAAAGGCAAAAACTACCTGAAAGGAAGTGAAGTAAAAAAAAGTGATTATACCTTAAAACAAATTGAGGATGCCAAAACCCGGATCAAGGATGACCAGAAGCTTCCGGTATCCGTGGATATTGCCAATGAATACCTGACCAGAAACTATAATCATCCGGTCTGGAAATATTTCGGTGACAAGTGTTTTTCCTGCGGGTCCTGCGTATTTGTGTGTCCGACCTGCTACTGTTTTGACGTAACCGAAGAGATCGAGCTCAGCCTGGCCGAGGGCAGGCGGGTAAAGGTGTGGGACGGCTGCATGCTAGAGGAATTTGCCAAGGTGGCCGACGGCCATAACTTCCGGAGAGACCGGGCCGAACGGTTCAAGCACCGGATTTACCGGAAAGGAAAATTCCTTCCGGAAAAATACCAGTATTACGGCTGCGTGGGCTGCGGGAGATGCGCGGACGCCTGCACCGCCGGGATTGCCGGGCCGGTAAAATTTTTCAAATATATGATCGAAAACCAATAAGGAGGACAGGATGTCATCGAGTTACGCGCAAAAGGAACATATAGAGAAGTCATCGATATACCTGCCTGAAGTTGCGGTATTGAGGCAGAAGCGAGTGATGACGCCGTTTGACACGTTTTTTGAGTTTGAGCTGAAGGATCGGAGCCTGGGTCATAAGCCGGGGCAGTTTGCCGAGATATCGATTCCGGGCATCGGTGAGGCGCCGATATCGATATCCTCGCCGCCGAGCCAGGGCCGGAGTTTTGAGATGGTCATCCGCAAGGTGGGCGGGGTAACGGGAGCGATACACGGATTGGAGGTCGGCGAAGGCGTGGGGTTGCGAGGTCCGTACGGGACGAGTTTTCCGATGGATGATTTAAAGGGCAAGAGTTTGCTGTTTATCTGCGGCGGCATCGGTCTGGTGCCGGCGCGGTCGGCGATAAAGTACGCGTTGAGCCACCGGAGTGATTACAAGGACATATCGATACTGTTTGGCTGCAAGGATCCGGCGCAGCGGTTGTTTACCGATGAACTGGAGGAGTGGAAGAAGCGTGAGGATGTGGTATTTTTTGAGACGGTGGACACGACGGATTTGTCTTCATATTTGGAGATGACGCACATGGAGTTATCCTACCGGGGTCCGGTGGAGGAATGGAAGGGGAAGGAGTGGAAGGATAATGTGGGTGTGATCACGACGCTGTTTCCCAAGCTGGGTTATGTGGATCCGCGGGAGACGATGGCCATCATCGTGGGTCCGCCGGTGATGTACAAGTTTGCCATCATGAATTTGCATGACATGGAATTCAGTGATGATCATATTATAGTATCGTTGGAGCGGAGGATGAAGTGCGGAGTTGGGAAATGCGGTCACTGCCAGATTGAGGGGATATATGTATGCCAGGAGGGGCCGGTATTTTGTTACGGAGACATCAATTACATAAGGGGGGTCATCTAAGATGAGCGAGAAGAGCAAGCCGAGGGTAGGGTTTTTTGATTTTGCCTGTTGCGAGGGATGCCAGTTGCAGGTGGCCAATCTGGAGGAGGATGTCATCAAGCTGCTTGATCTGGTGGATGTGGTGGAGTTTCGAGAGGTGATGACCGGAGGAGCCGATAGTTATGATATAGCGTTTGTGGAGGGATCGATTACGCGGAAATCGGACGAGAAGCGGTTGCGAGAGATCAGGGAGAAGAGCAAGCTGCTGGTGGCGTACGGTCAGTGCGCGGTAAGCGGAGGGATCAACCGGTTGAAGAACAACTGGTCGAGCATGGATGATGTCAAGAAGTGCGTATACGGGGATGATGCGTCGATGCCGCATTTGGACACGTATCCGACGCGGGGATTGGACGAGGTGGTCAAAGTGGATTTGGCCATACCGGGATGTCCGATAGACCGGGACGAGTTTTTGCGGATGGTCAAGGAGTTGTGTTTGGGCAAGATGCCCAAGTTGCCGAACCATCCGGTATGTGTGGAGTGCAAGTTAAAGGAGAACATCTGTTTGTTTGATTTGGGAGTCATCTGTTTGGGACCGTTGGCGCGTGCGGGATGCGGGGCGCGGTGTCCTTCCAACGGTGCGCCGTGCGAGGCGTGCCGGGGTACGGTTGATAATCCCAACAAGAATGCGATGCATGAGATATTGGAGAAGTACAATTACACGGTTGAGGAGATCAAGCGGACGATCAATTTATTTGGAGTTAATCCGGAGGTCAAGAAATGAGCAATGACATGAAGATAAATGTGCACCATTTGACGCGGGTGGAGGGTCACGGCAATATTGTGGTGGATGTTCGAGGAGGGAAGGCGGAGAAGGTGGAGTGGCAGGTGCCGGAGGCGCCGCGGTTTTTCGAGACCATGGTGGTGGGCCGGGAGTACGGTGAGCTGGCCACGATCACGTCGCGCATCTGCGGGATCTGTTCGATCGGGCACACGTTTGCCTCGCTCAAGGCCACCGAGTCGGCGCTGGGAGTGAAGATATCCGAGACCACCCGGGTGCTGCGGGAGCTGCTGCTGCACGGCGAGACGCTTCAGAGCCATATTCTGCATGTGTGTTATCTGGTGTTGCCGGATTTGCTGAAGGTCAACAGTGTGTTTCCGTTGATCGAGAGCCACCGGGAGGCGGTATTGCTGGTGACCAAGATACACCGGTTGGCCAATGAGCTGTGCGACCGGATAGGGGGTCGGACGACGCATCCGGTGAGGGCGCGTGTGGGGCATTTCAGCATGCTGCCGACCAAAGAGGAGCTGGAGGAGCTGAAGCGGAGGCTGGAAGAGGGAGTGGGAGATTTGAAGAAGCTGGCCGAGATATTTGCGTCGGTATCGGGTGGATTTCCGAAGTTCAGCCGGGAGACGGAGTATCTGTCGCTTACCGATGGGAGTGAGTACGCGTTTTACGACGGGTTGATTAAAACCACCGATATTGATAAGCCGATAGCGGTGGAGGAATACAAGGGCGTGGTGAATGAGTTTGTGGTGCCGCAGTCCACGGCCAAGTACGGGAAGTTCAATCGGGAGTCGTTCATGGTTGGAGCGCTGGCCAGGTATAACAACAACCACGGTCAGTTGACGCCGCTGAGCAAAGAGGTGGCGGGGATGCTGGGACTGAATGGTATCGATTACAGCCCGTTCAAGAACAATGCGGCGCAGGTGGTTGAATGCGTATACGCGGTGGAGCGGTCCATAGACCGGATCGAGTGGCTGCTGGGCCACGAGCTGAAGATGGAAAAACCCGAGATCAAGGTGGGCAACGGCCGGGGAGTGGCAGCCGTGGAGGTGCCCCGGGGGATACTGTTCCATGATTACACCTACAATGACAACGGCATATGCGTGGCGGCCAACTGCGTGATACCCACCAACCTGAACCACAACAACATCCAGAAGGATTTTGACAAGATGGTTCCCGAAATGCTGGACCTGCCGGAAAAGGAACTGGAGTTCAACCTGGAAATGCTGGTCCGCGCTTATGACCCCTGCATATCCTGCTCGACCCACTACCTGAACGTGGAATTTAAAAAATAGGACATGACCCGGCACAAAACAGCCGTGATTGGATTGGGAAACAGCCTGTTGTCGGATGAAGGCGCTGGCCTGCATGCGGTTCGGTTGCTGGAAAGCCGGTTAAAGGGGAAAAATGTTGATCTTGTCGAAGCGGGAACCTGCGGGATGAATTTGCTGCATCAGTTTGAAGATCGGGAAAAAATAATCTTCATTGATGCCGGGAATTGTGGCATAAATCCCGGAGAATTCAGGAGATTTTATCGGGACGAGGTCAACAGTTTGAAGCAAAACCCGAGGCATTCCCTGCATGAGTTTGATCTGATTGCTTTCATCGATTTTGCCAGAAAAATCGATGAGAAAAAAAATATCGAAGTCGTCATTTATTGTATCCAGCCGGCTGAAATCAAAATAGGGGAAAAATTAAGCCCCCTGGTTGAGAAAACGCTTCCCATGCTGGTTGAACAGGTATATAATGAAATCACCGGAGGCTTGAAGGAAAATTGAATCCTGTTCTTAATGAATGATTTTCCGGAAGCGGGATAAACCATGAACAGAATTGATGGAAATATCAGAAACCTGGCTGTAATTGCCCATGATTTGAAGGCGCCGCTGTCGGCCATCGTGGATCTTTTGAATGTCCTTGAGAAGGGATATGTCGAAGATCCGGAAAAGGTTAAGGAATTCATTTCCCGGGCCAAGAAAAAATCCGAGCAGTTGATCAGGGTGGTGGAGGATATCCTCGATTATGCGGTTCTTGAGAACAAGAGCCAGATGAAAAGGGAGCGGCTCAATGTTTTTGAGATTATCGAAGAATCCTACTCCATAATCGAGCCCCTGGCCAGAAAGAAAAAAGTCAGCATAAACTTTTCCCGGCATTCATGCTGTGAAAAATATATTTACGGGAACTACACCTTTCTTCTAAGGGCATTCAACAATGTGATCATGAATGCGGTGAAATACAACCGGGAAAATGGCAAGGTCGATATTCGTTGTTTTGACCGCTACAACAAGGATGTTATTGTTGAGATCAGCGATACCGGTATCGGTATCTCGGAGGATGATATCAAACAGGTGTTTAATATTTTTGTCAGGGGGAAAGAGGCCAGGAAAAATATCGACGGCAGCCTGGGGCTGGGATTGTCTCTGGTTAAGCAGATTATCAAGGACCACGAAGGTTCGATTTCAATCGAAAGCACTGTGGATGTCGGTACCACATTGACCATAAAATTACCCATAATGAGTTAGGAGGAAAAATGAAAAAGAAAATACTGGACATTGATGATGATATCGATGTACTGGAAGCCAGAAAAATTGTGCTGGAACATAGCGATTATGATGTGGTTCAGGCCACCAACATCAAGGTTGCCGGTGAAATTCTGGAAAAAGAGAAAATTGATCTCATCATCCTCGATGTCATGATGGAAAAGGATACTGATGGTTTTAACTTTGCTCAGTTCGTAAAGATGAATGAAAAATTCAAGCATATCCCGATTATATTGGCCACTGCCGTTAATCAAATGACCAAGTTTAAATTCAATCTCGAAGAAGACGGAAATTTTTTACCGGTGGAAAAATTCATGGAGAAACCGATCGATCCGGATGATTTGATTGCGACCATCAGAGGGTTGCTGATGGAAAAATAGTACCCGCAAAGCTGATATTACCTGGATAATGTTTAATTCATTTTTTCTCTTGACAACCTTTTTTTTGGTGTGATAATATCTAACATTCTTTTTTTTCCGTATCAAATTTTTAAAACATAGTTTTTTTTTAACTTTCATTTAATGAAAAAAGTTAATTTTTTAACTAAAAAAAAAGAAATATTCACCGGATTGCTGCTGATGGTTCTGGTGGGTATAACCATTTGGGGATTTGTATTTAAAAAACAGCATCCACCCATCAGGATTGCTTTCGCAACCAAGGGCGGCGGCGTCATTTTTGACCATCAGTATCACGCCTCCCTCAAAGATCTCAACTGTGACGAATGCCACCATGGTTATTCGGAAGGCGAACGCCATGGTTCGGTAATGAACTGCCGAAAATGTCATTACAGCAAGGAAAACATCGAAATATGCCAAGACGAAAGCATCCATAAACGGTGTATCGGCAAAAATTGCACCGACTGCCATACCCGGGATTCGGTGAGCTGCGAGTTCTGTCACAATGCCGAATATTTCAAAAAGATGGAGGAACCAAAAGAAATTAAATTCGAAACCGACGGAGGGCTGGTGATTTTCAACCATTTGAATCACCGGTCTCCCGATACCTATGATATCGAGTGTGAAACCTGTCACCACGGGTATAAGCCGGAAATCCGCAATCATTTCCCCATGAACTGCAGGCGCTGCCATTACAACAAGAAATATGAAAAGATCTGTGAAAAAAACGATGTCCACGTCAGGTGCATCGGAAATAAATGTCTGGAATGCCATACCGACGGCAAAGATGATTGTTCCATTTGTCATAAAGAAGAATAGTGATATGAAAAAACAACTGGCACTCAGCAGCAGCGGGATTGAAATCATTGATGCCCCAGAGCCGACAGAGGTGATGATCCCCGTTCCCGGAATTGATGCAAAAGACAGCAAAATAAACCGGAAGATAGGGAGCCGGGTGGTCACCGGCGAGGAAATTCTTCCCGGAATATTTTCAACGGTAACCGGTAGAATAATGGGGATTGAGAAGGTCACACGGATCAAGGGTGATTGCTCGGCTTTCAGAATTGAAGTGGCAGAGAAAGAAGAGACAGACAATGCAATCAAGGCTGATCCCGAGTTCTTGAAATCCGATCCGGGAGATGTCTGGCTCGCATTGAATCGGGCAAACTTGAATTTTAGGCAAATTCCGGAAGACCTGCAGACCATGGTAATCAGTGCGGTGGAAACCGATCCCCTGGTTTCAATTTACCAGCAGATCCTCAAGAATGACAAAGACCTGGTTTTCGAAGGACTCAAGTTGATACGGTTTTTAACCTCTGCCCGTAAAGTTATTTTTACCCTGCCCCGGCAGTTGAACCAGCCAGATTATAAAATTCCGGCAGACCTGGCTGATGTTTTCTGGATTGAGCCGGTCTATCCCAACGGAGTTCCGGAAGTATTGTTGGGCCGGATTTCCCGTGAGCATAATCTGGGCAGGTGCGGATTTCTGCCGGTTGAAAAACTGGTGGGAGCTGTCCGGGCCATTAAAGAGGGAAAGCCATTTGTACATAAAGTCATCTCGGTGATCGGTAAGAAAGAAAACAGAAATTTCCGGATCAGAATCGGAACGCCGGTGAAGGAACTGGTAAAGAATATGGAAATCGGTGAACACGACAAACTGGTCGTGGGAGGTCCACTGAGGGGATATGCATCCTTTTATAATGAGTTTCCGGTGGATGACCAAACCGATTTGATATTTATCCAGGATGCCGGGGATGTCGTCCTGATGGAAAATAAGCCGTGTATCAATTGCGGTAAATGCGTCCGGGCCTGCCCGGTCCAGCTGGATGTGAACCTGATTTGCCGGTACTCGGAATTTTCACTGTTTGAGAAATGCCGGGAACTGGATATTTTCGACTGTTTTGAATGCGGCCTGTGTGCCTACCACTGTCCCTCTTTGCGTTCCCTGGTCCAATTGATCAGACTGGCCAAGAGTGAACTGCAGAAAAAAGAAGGAGTCGAGTCAGAATGAAATTGATCGTATCCAGCCCTCCCCACTGGCATGACGGGGGGAGCATCGCAAAAATTCACTTTCAGATGATTTTGGCTTTGCTTCCGGCTCTGGCACTTGGGGTTTACACCTATGGTCTTGATGCCGCCCGGGTTGTCTCTCTGGCGGTGGCCACGGCAATTTTAAGCGAATTGCTGATCCGCACCCTGTTCAGGAAGCCCACCGGCGTTACCGACGGCAGTGCCATATTGATCGGATTGATCTTTGCCATGTTGCTTCCGCCCAGCATCCCGTTCTGGGTGGTGATTATCGGTGTTTTTTTCAGTATCTTCATCGGCCGCGAAGTTTTCGGAGGTTTGGGGAGTAATCCGCTGAATCCGGTCCTGGTGGGGTGGGCTATCGTCCGGATTTCCTGGCCGGCATATTTCGATATGAATATGATGGCGGTGAACTATGACCTGGGATTTAACTTCCGTTATCCCTTGACCATCCTGAAAAAGGGCGGTGTCGACTTTATTTCGGGTTTCAAACCCCTTGACCTCCTCCTCGGCAAACAGGTGAGCGGTTTGGGGTCGGCTGCCATATTGCTCATTCTTGTCGGCGGCATTTATATATTAATCAAAAAAGTGATAACCTGGGAAATTCCCGCGTCTTTTGCGGCCGGTATATTGGTCACTTCAACGTTTTTCTGGCTCGTCAATCCCGCCGCTTATGCCAATCCCCTCTTCCATATATTGACCGGGAATGTCATGATGGGTATATTTTTCCTTTCGACCGATTTTTCCAGTTCGCCTTTCAACCGCTGGGGAATGATTATTTTTGGTTTCGGATGCGGTTTTTTGACCATCATTTTAAGGGCCTGGAGCAATTATCCCGACGGTGTGTTTTTCGCCATTCTCATCATGAATCTGTTTACCCCGTTGCTGGATGGCGTCAAAAAAAGACCGGCATCGCCGGATATTGTTTTTATCGATGGAAGGCAGGCATGAAAGAATACATCAGAATGGTCGTGGTGCTAACCAGTATTGCCGCCATCTGTGGCCTGCTTCTGGCTGTGGTCAAAAAAGGGACTGAAAAAAAGATTGAGGAACAAATTTTGATAAATGTTCAGGGCCCGGCATTGAATTCGGTTCTGGCATCATCGACCAATGATCTCATCAAGGACCGGCAGGAGCTGACCCTTAACGGTGAAAAAAAGGTTGTTTTCATCGGCAAAAAAAATGATCAGGTCTGGGCCCTGGCCTTTGAGACCCAGGCGACCGGTTATAAAGGAGACATCGGGGTCATGGTGGGATACGACCTGGAACAGAATAAAATGATCGGTATCGGGATTCTGACCCTTCAGGAGACGCCTGGCCTGGGTGCCAGGGTTGCCGAACCGGTTTTCACCGATAATTTCAAGAACCGGGCTCTCACTGAAAATTTCAAGGTGAAACAGGCGGGAGGTTTTGTCGATGGCATAACCGGGGCCACCATATCGTCGAAAGCCGTATGTCTGGCCGTGGAAAAAAGTGTCGTCCTGTTCCCGGTCATCAAGGAAAAAATACTGGCTAAAAAAAAAGCCGATCAGAATTCAGGTCAGTAGACAATGAAGAAAAAGACACTATCTTATGAATTTTTCAAGGGTTTCTGGGAGGTTCTCCCGCCCTTCAAACTGGTGCTGGGTTTATGCCCTACCCTGGCCATAACCACTGCGGTGGAAAATGGGATCGGCATGGGGCTTTGTGTCACTTTTGTTCTCTTCTTTTCCAATGTCATCATCTCTTCAATTAAAAATCTCATTCCCAAAAAAGTCAGGATTGCTTCATATATTGTGGTTATTGCTACATTTGTCGTGATTGTCGAACTGGTTATGAAAGCATACTTTTTCTCCATTTCCCGACAGCTCGGGGTGTTTATCCCCCTGATTGTCGTTAATTGCATAATCCTTGGCCGGGCTGAAGCTTTTGCCTCCAAGAATCCCATTTATCTTTCTGCTGCCGATGGATTGGGAATCGGCCTGGGATACACGATTTCGCTCATTTTAATCAGTGGTATTCGCGAAGTGCTGGGGAAAGGAACATTTCTGGGGATGCAGGTCATGTGGAATTCTTTCGAGCCCTTTGCCTTTATGATCAGTGCGCCGGGAGCTTTTGTTTGCCTGGGGCTGGTTCTGGGGATCATGAATTTGTTTCCCAAAAAATAGACTGGAGCATGTAAATGGAATATATCATACTGGCGATCAATGCCATTCTGGTGAAAAATATTTTGCTGGCCCAGTATCTGGGAAATTGCCCCTTTCTGGGCGTGTCCAAAAAAATGGATACGGCCACGGGAATGGGAATGGCGGTAATTTTCGTGATCACCTTTTCTACCAGCATTACCTGGTTTGTTCATCATTATATTCTGGTTGTTTTGCATATTGAATATTTACAAACCATTGTTTTCATCCTGGTTATCGCCGCCCTGGTCCAATTGATTGAAATGTTCCTGAAGAAACTGGTTCCGGCCCTGTATAAAGCCCTGGGAATTTTTCTTCCCCTCATTACCACAAATTGCGCCGTTCTCGGAGTGGCGGTTATCTGTATCAACAAGGATTACAATTTTCTGCAGAGTCTGTTTTTCGCCCTGTTTTCCGGAGTCGGTTTTGCCCTGGCGCTGGTTCTTTTTGCCGGTATCCGGAGCAGATTTGAAATTGCTTTTATTCCCAAAGCACTGCAGGATACGGCAATCGCCCTGGTAATGGCCGGGCTGATGGCTCTGGCTTTCTATGGTTTTATGGGAATCGACAATTCACTGCAGGCTTTGATGGTCAAGTGAAAGAGAAAAGCATATGATTATTCTGAATTCGTTTTTGATGTTACTGGGTTTGGGGTTGATTGCCTCAATTATGCTGGCGGTGGCTTCAAAAATTTTTTATGTATGGGAGGATCCCAGGATCGAACAGGTGGAGGCAGTGCTTCTGGGAGCCAATTGCGGAGGCTGCGGATATGCCGGCTGTTCTGCGGCAGCCGAAGCCGTGGTAACCGGGAAGAGTGAAGTTGACGTGTGTTCGGCCGGAGGTTTTGAAATCGCCCAGCAGGTCGCTCTGGTGATGGGGAAAAAAGTGGAAGAACGGGAGGCCGATATTTCCAGACCTGGTTGCACCTATGGCTTCCAGGAAGCCGATCTGAAATTCACCTATAATGGTGTCGCGGATTGCCGGGCCGCCATGCTGCTTTACGGAGGCAGCAAAGAATGTGATATCGGTTGCCTGGGATTGGGGACCTGTGTCCGGGCGTGCCCCTTCAATGCTCTGGCCATGGGTGAAAACAATTTACCGGTGGTCAACTCCGAACGCTGCACCGGTTGCGGAATATGTGTGGAGATCTGTCCCAAAGGAATCATTACCCTGTCCTCTCAGACCAGAAGGATCATGTCCGATTATAAGGTCAGCGAATGCACGGCCCCCTGTCAGCGGAATTGCCCGGCAGAGATTGACATCCCGGAATATATCCGTCAGATTTCAAAGGGACATTATAAGGATGCCGTCAGGGTGATCAAGGAAAAAAATCCCTTTCCCCTTATATGCGGATGGATATGTCCAGCTCCCTGTGAACTCAATTGTCGCAGGAATCTCATTGACGAACCGGTCGGAATCAATTCTCTGAAAAAGTTTGTCGCCGAATATGAAAAAAAGACAGAAGAAAGGACGCTGCCTTCCTATTTACCTCCGGCAGAAGGGAAAAGAATCGCCATTATCGGAGGGGGGGTTGAAGGATTAACCGCTGCCTATTATTTGCGGTGTTTGGGCCATACCCCGAAAATCATTGAAGCTTCCGGTAAATTGGGTGGGATTCTCAGATATGTGATCACGGAGGATCGCTTGCCCCGGGAGGTCCTGGACTGGGAAATAGAAGGTATTATCAATACCGGGGTGGAATTCGAAACCGGAAAAGCCATGGGAAAGGATTTTGACCTGGCAACCTTATTTTCCGGCGGATCGGATATGATCCTCCTAACCACCGGCGGCTGGGACAGTCGGCAAATCCTGAATCTCAGCCTGGAAGGTGAAACCCTGATCCCCGGAACTTTCTTGCTGATTGATTTTTTCCTGGCAGCTTCCGGGAATAGTAAAATTTCACTGCAAAAAAAAGTTGTTATCGTTGGCGGGGGCCATATCGTCGGTAAGGCAGCCGAGGCATGCCTCCGGAACGGTGCGGAAAAAATAACCGTCGCCTTTCCCTACTCTGAAAAAGATGCCGAATTCAAAGGAATCAATTTGAAGAAATCAAATCAGATTGAATATCTGTTTTCGGCAACACCGGTTGAACTTCAGGGAGACGGAAACCGGTTAAAATCAATATTATTTTCCATTCCCGGCGATCAAACCGTATCGGTTGATCTTGATAATCTGCTTCTGGGTTCGGGGAGATATCCCGAGATGCTTTTTGAAAAAACCCGCGAGAGCGGGTGGAAAACCGTGGACATCCTCAAGGTCCTTCCTCCGGATTCCCGGGCTGGAATATTTTTCATTTCGGATATCGGGAGGCCGACTGATTTTACCGGCGTGGTTGTGGCGGTCAGGCGAGGCAGAAAAATAGCCAGGGCAATTCAGCTGCATGTTAACGGGGATGAAATTTCGCCTGAAAATGGCGTTATCATTGATGAGAAGGAATTACAAAATATAAGTGAAATTGTAAATCAGGACCAGTTGATGTCTCCGCGCCGGGTTATCGATAATCGGGTAACCTTGAGCGAAGACGGGGCCAAGTATCAGGCAGCCCGGTGCCTGGAATGCGGCCTGATTTGTTATAAGAAAAAATTGGATATGGAAAATGAAAATAATGTTTCTGCCTCGCAATAAAAGATGCGTAATAGAGAAAAATGGATAATATAATCACAATAAATGGAATCAAATATGAATTTAATCCCGGTGAGACCATTCTGGAAGTGGCCAGGAGAAATGGGGTTTATATTCCCACACTCTGTCATCTGAAGGGGGCTTCCCCCACCGGCGCCTGCCGGATTTGTGTTGTCGAGGTGAAAGGGGCGCCGGGTCCAATTGCTTCCTGTTCATCTCCGGCAGCGGCCAATATGGAGATTTTTACCGAGACACCCAGAATTGTAAAAGCCAGACGCATGGTGATTGAACTGTTGCTGATATCCGGGAACCATAATTGTGCGGTAAGGGGAAATTTCCCCCATGAATGGTCGGATTTCCAGGAAGAGGTTATCGAGTACGATAAGGCCGATGATATTTGCATCGCCTATGGAAGCTGTGAGCTCCAGGCACTGGCATACCGTTATCAGGTTACGGAGAGGACCCTGGACCGTATTCCCACATCGTATCCGCTCGAGTATGATGATTCGCTGATCGGGCGTGATTTCGGACGCTGCATCCTGTGTGGCAGATGCGTTCAGGCCTGCTGTGAGATTCAGGTAAACAATGCGCTTTCCCACGGATACCGGGGGAATGTCTCCAAGATTGTGGTCAAGGGAGATAAAACCCTTCCCCGGTCCGATTGCGTGTATTGCGGTGAATGTGTTCAATCCTGCCCGGTTGGAGCTCTTTTTGAAAAACGGAACCGGTTTAATTACCGAATGTGGGATGTCAGTCATGTCAGGTCAACCTGTCATTATTGTGGTGTGGGGTGTCAGCTCGATTTGTGCGTCAAGGACAATGAAATCGTCAAGGTCGATGGCGTCGAGGATGCAAAACCGAATCTGGGTAGACTCTGTTTCAAGGGACGCTTCGGTTTTGATTTCATCCATTCGGATGAACGCCTGAAAAAACCGAAAATCAGGCAGAACGGCAAACTGGTCGAGGCAACCTGGGAGGAAGCGCTGGATATGATTGCATCCAGATTATCGGACGTGAAGAGTAAATATGGGAAAGAAGCTATCGGATGTGCCGTATCCACAAAAATCACCAATGAAGATTTGTTTATAACCAGAAAATTTTTTGATATGTTCGAGGCTTCCGGAAATATTTTGCACCGTGAGCCTCCCGGTTATATGGGTATTGATTATGAGGAAATAAAAAAAGCAAACACCATTGTCATGGTGGCCAGCGATATCACCCGGGATAATCCGGTGGCCGGAAGTTTTGTGAAACAGGCTGTTTTAAAAGGCACAAAACTGATCGCTGTGGATTGCCATAACCTGGAGATTGAAAAATTCGCCCAGGTTCGTCTGGCCGATCCCGCCGGATTGGAAAATGTAATAGAAGGTGAAACCATCCTGATTCATGGCCCGGGAGCGGATTTATCCGGCATCAAAAAAATCGAAAATATGAAACGCTATTCAATCAGCCGGGAAAACAATACCATGGGTGCCTGTTTCCTGGGAATTGTTCCCCGTGATGCTATGGATTTAAATCAGCTTCGATTTTTATATGCCATGATTCCAGATTTCCCGGTCCCACCGTCGCTGGAATTTCTGGTTGTTCAGGATATTTTCCCGTCCGAACTGCAGCAGAAGGCTGATGTGGTTCTACCGGCTTCGGTTTGGGTGGAGTATGAAGGGACCACCATCGGTTCGGATTTTCGCATCCATCTCATTCAGAAAGCCGTTGAAACCCGTGGAGACAGCCGGCCAACCTGGTGGATTTTCCGGGAACTGGCGTCCAGGATGGGGGAGAACTGGCCGGTGAATTCCGGTAAAGATATCTGGGAAAGCGAAATCATCCGGGAATTTGATCAATTGAAAGATGTCTCTTATGACAAACTGAAACCGGATGGATTTCAAATCATGAATCCTGAGGTCCATGCCGGTATTGTGGTTAAACCGGGGTCTGCCCGGACAGCCAGTTATCACAAGATTTTATGTTCAAAATGCGCCGGAATGGAGCATTTGGTAGCCAAAATGTTCAAGGAGGAACGGGAACCATGACCGAACAATCCGTCCAGCCTGTTGATGACCGGAAAGCAATGGATGAAATTTATGAAAAATATGCCCATAAAAAATCTCTGATGATTCTTCTCCAGCAGGTTCAAGCCTATTTTGGATATGTTCCGGAATTTGCCATCAATTACCTTTCCGAAAGGATGCACGTATCAGAAAGCCATATTTATGGCGTGATCACATTTTATGCGCAATTCCGGACAAAACCCGTGGGCAAATATCTGGTAAAGGTATGTCACGGAACCGCCTGTCATGTCGGCGGAGCATCGATATTAAGTGAGTCCTTGAATTCATACCTGGGGCTGAGCGAGATCAGCGACACCACTGCCGATGGGATTTTTACCATTCAGGATGTTGCCTGTCTTGGTTGCTGTGCGCTGGCACCGGCCATGATGGTCAACAATCGGGTTCATGGAAAACTGGATGTGAATTCCATAAAAAAAATAATCGATTCTTATCGAGATGCCGCCAAATGAAATGAAAGGGAAAGACCATGTCTAAAATAACAATCGGTATGGCAACCTGTGGCCGGGCAGCCGGAGCAGAAGAAGTTTATCAAGCCTTTGAAAAGGAGCTGAAGGCATCTGACCTTGAGGTTGAGCTGAAAACAACAGGATGCATCGGGTTATGTTCCCAGGAGGTGATTGCCGAGATCGAAATGGATGGCTGGACCCGCCTGACCTATGGGAATATTCTTCCCGAATCGGTTGGTCTGATTCTGGAAAAAACCATCAATGACGGAGAAATTATAAAGAAACACGCCCTTTTTCAGTCAATTCCGGAGAATGATAAAATAAAAATTTATGCCAATGTCCCCTTCACCGATCAACACCCGGTGATCAAGGATCAATGGAAAATTGCCTTGCGGAACTGCGGCAATATCGATCCTTTCAGCCTTTCGGATTATCTGGAGACAGGCGGTTATAAAGCCCTCGAAAAAATTCTGAGTCTAACACCCGAGGAGGTTATCGAAGAAATCGGGAAATCCGGAATCAGGGGGCGTGGAGGAGCCGGTTTCCCCACGGCAAAAAAATGGACATTCTGCAGAAATGTGAAATCAGACATAAAATATGTGATATGCAATGCCGACGAGGGTGATCCAGGGGCATTCATGGACCGGTCCCTGCTGGAAGGCGATCCCCATTCGGTTCTTGAAGGTATGATTATTGCCGGGTATGCCATCGGTGCGACCGAGGGTTTTATCTACTGCCGGGCGGAATATCCATTGGCATTGAAAACGCTGGATAAAGCGCTGGCTGATGCCCGGGAGAAAAATTTTTTGGGTAATAATATTCTCGGGACGGGCTTCTCCTTTGATATCAGCATCCGGGAAGGCGCCGGTGCTTTTGTCTGCGGTGAAGAAACCGCATTGATTGCGTCCATTGAGGACCAGCGGGGCATGCCCAGGCCAAAGCCTCCTTTTCCCCCCATTAAGGGATTGTATCAGAAACCGACTGTGGTAAACAACGTGGAGACCCTGGCAAATCTGCCCCGAATCATCACCGATAAGCCCGAAACGTATGCTGCGATCGGTACTGCCCAGAGCAAGGGCACCAAGGTTTTTGCCCTGGCGGGCAAGGTCAAGTATACAGGCCTTATCGAAGTGCCGATGGGCATGTCGCTCAGAAAGGTAATTTTTGAAATCGGCGGTGGTGGAATTAAAAATAGGAAAATAAAGGCTGTCCAACTGGGGGGGCCCTCCGGCGGTTGTATTCCGGAGCGAATGTTCGATATTCCCATTGATTACGAGTCAATAAATAAAACAGGTGCCATCATGGGTTCGGGCGGTATGGTGGTCATGGATGATACCAGTTGTATGGTTGACATCGCCAAATTTTTCCTGAATTTCACTGCGGATGAAAGTTGCGGCAAGTGTACACCCTGCCGGGTAGGGACAAAGGTTATGCTTGAAATTTTGAAGCGTATCAGCGAAGGAAACGGGCGAATGGAGGACCTCGATACCCTGGCATATTTATCTGAGTCGATCATCGATGCCGCTCTCTGCGGCCTGGGAAAGACGGCACCCAATCCGGTATTGACCACCCTGAAATATTTCAGAGAGGAATATGAAGTCCATATTCTGGAAAAAAGATGCCCGGCGCACAGCTGCGCGGCTTTGTTAAAATTCAGGGTCATTCCCGAACTGTGTATAAAGTGCGGAATTTGCTCAAGGTCCTGTGAAAGCAATGCCATTGTGTGGGAAAAAGGCCAGGTGGCCTTTATCGATCAAAAGAAATGTATACGGTGCCGTGTCTGTTTCGGGGTCTGCCCCAGTCGGGCTATCGAATAAACGATTTGAACTGATAATCCAGTAAAAATATTTTATAGAATTTGTTTGAAATTTTTTGAAGTTTATCACATTTATCTTATAATGAATTCCGGAGGGGAAATGAACGAAAAAAAACGTGAGGATGTATTCTCGAATAAATTGAATAAACCGTTGCTGATCAGTTTGTTTTTTTTTGTCTCGGTTTTTGCACTGATACAGGTGTTTCAGATTCAGAGCCAGAACAAACAGAAAAAGGAGGATAAAAAAGTCATGGTGAATAAATTGACACCGGAAGAAGAGAGGGTAATTGTCCATAAAGGTACGGAAAGGCCTTTTTCCGGAAAATATGTCCAGAACAAGGCCGGCGGATTCTATACCTGTAAGCGTTGTGATGCCCCGCTTTACAAATCTGAGGACAAATTTGATTCCGGTTGCGGATGGCCCAGTTTTGATGATGAAATCCCGGGGGCTGTAAAGCGATTGCCGGATGCGGATGGAATGCGGACGGAAATTTTGTGTGCCAATTGTGGGGCTCATCTTGGCCATGTGTTTCTGGGCGAGGGGTTCACGCCGAAAAATACCCGGCATTGCGTCAACTCGATTTCCCTGAATTTTGTTCCCATCGAAAAAACGGAAAGGGCGATTTTTGCTTCCGGATGTTTCTGGGGTACCCAGTACCACTTTCAGAAGCAGAGAGGTGTACTGCAGACAACGGTCGGTTATACCGGCGGATTCAAAAAAAATCCATCCTATGAAGAGGTTTCATCCGGAACCACCGGGCATGCAGAAGCCATTGAAGTTATTTTTGACCCTTCGAAAGTTTCGTATGAAACCTTGGCAAAACTTTTTTTTGAAACCCATGACCCCACCCAGGTCAATCGCCAGGGGCCGGACATCGGCGAACAATACCGGTCTGAGATATTTTATCTAAACGAAACCCAGAAGCACATCGCGCAAAAACTGATTGATATCTTGAAATCCAGGGGATATGATGTGGCAACCCGTTTGACAGCGGCAACAGATTTTTGGAAGGCCGAAGACTATCATCAGCGATATTACCAGAAAAAAAATGGGACGCCCTATTGCCATATTTATACCAAAAGATTTTAACTTGAGGTGATTTGAACGTATGGCCAAAATTTTTCATATCCATGGCAGGAATTTGTATTATAGTTTTATGGCCGGTACCCGGAAGGTTCTTGAAAATCAGGGGAAGGTTAATAAAATAAATGTCTTCCCGGTTCCGGACGGTGATACCGGGACCAATCTGGCGACCACATTTCGTTATATTCTGGATAATGTCAGCCCTGATTATTCCATAACCAATATGGCCAAGTCAATCGCCAATGCCGCGATTGAGGGCTCGCGGGGCAATTCGGGAATAATTGTGGCCGAATTTTTAGTCGGATTCAGCAGGAAGCTGAAAGACAGCAAATATATTGATGTGAAAAAATTTTCGGCGCTGCTGAACGGCGCTGTTGAACATGCGTACCGCGCGGTGGAGCATCCAGTTGAGGGAACCGTGCTCACGGTTTTAAGAGAATGGTCCGAATTCATCGATTCGGTAAAAGGAAAAATTACCGATTTCTTTCACCTGCTGCCGGAATCGTTGAACATGGCCCGCCGGTCTCTGAAAAAAACCCAGAATATGCTTGAGGTATTGAAAAAAAATAAGGTGGTTGATGCCGGAGCCCAGGGTATTGTTTATTTTCTCGAAGGGATCATTGAATTTCTCCGGGAAGGAAATCTGAAAAAGATATCCAGACTGGAGGCCTATAGAATCGAAAAACATGTTGAGGTGATTCATCCGGGGAAAATTACCTATAAATACTGTACCGAAGGCGTGCTGGAAGGTTCCAACCTGAATAAAAATCTGGTCCGGCGAAAAATCATTGCTCTGGGGGATTCGCTGGTTATTGCCGGGTCAGAAAAAAAAATGAGGATTCATATCCATACGAATTCTCCGGCTGATTTTTTCAAGCGGTTGGAAAATTGCGGGGTGCTGAAGTATCAAAAAGCGGATAACATGGCCTGGCAATCCCGGGTCGCCTATCAGCGGAAATGGGATATCGCCCTGGTCACGGATTCGGTTTGCGACCTTCCAGAAGAGGTGATGGAAAAGTATCAGATTTATTTTCTGCCCATTTCCATCTTTTTCGGAGAAAATCATTATCTGGACAAAATCACCATGACGCCCACCCATTTTTATGAAAAGCTCAGCCAGGCTCCCGAATATCCAACCACATCGCAGCCCAATGTAAAGGACTTCGTTAATCTGTATTCTTTCCTGGGCAGTCATTATTCTTCCATCATTTCTGTTCATTTATCAAAGGAACTGAGTGGGACCTGGCAAAGCGCGCATTCGGCAGCCGAGAAAGTTCATTCAGAGACGGGAACCAGAATTTCGGTGATCAATTCCCGTCAGCTTTCCGGTTCCCTGGGTTTGATCGTATACCGGATTGCCCAGGCCATCGAATCGGGACAATCCCATACGACGATTGTCAGCCGGATACCTTCCTGGATTAATAATTCCCTTATTATGGTGAGTGTCAAGAATTTTGATTCCATGATCCGGGGCGGACGGGTGAGCCCGATGAAGGGCAAAATTGCCAACTGGATAAATTTGAAACCCATTATTTCCATGGATGACACCGGTAAATCCATTCTGCTGGAAAAGGCATTCAGCCAGAAGGGCAATATCAGGAAGGTAATCGGAAAAATTAGAAAAATGGCCTCTGACAGAAAAATCTGGAAATATGCGGTACTCCATGCCCATGACTTAGCTGGAGCAAAAGTTTACGCCCGTACCTTGCAAAAAGTCGCTGGCAAGCCGGCCGATTTCATTGTTGACATTTCACCGGTTGTCGGTTTGAGTGCTGGTCGTGGCGCCCTGGCGGTATCCGTGATGTTCGAATAGTTGAGAGGTAAAATGGTTGAAGCAATCTTATCTTGTTTCGTGCTGGTTACTGTTTTTATGGCCCTGGCTTTTATCCTGGCACAAATTCGAAAGGACAATTCGATTGTGGATATCGCCTGGGGCCTGGGTTTTGTGCTGGTGGCTTGGTTTTCTTTGTTGGATTATTCAGGAATTTATTTTCGAAAAATCATGATGGTGATATTGATTTCCTTATGGGGATTCCGGCTCACCGTTTATATTCTGATACGAAAAAGGGGAAAAGGCGAAGATTTTCGCTATCGGGCTTTCCGGAAGAAGTGGAACCGCTATTTTTATGTGAAGAGTTTTTTTTATATTTTCATGTTCCAGGGTGTATTGCTGACGGTTGTTTCTCTTCCGATTATTATCGTCAATACCTCCGCCTATTCTATGCCGGTGCTGCTGGATTATATTGGGGCCGGTTTGTTCCTGGCCGGCTTTTTTTTCGAAACCACGGCAGATATTCAGATGTTTGCCTTTAAAAAAAGAGAGGAAAACAAGGGGAAACTGATGACCCGGGGGCTGTGGAAATATTCCCGGCACCCCAATTATTTTGGAGAAGTTCTCCTGTGGTGGGGGATATTCCTGATTGCCCTAACGGTTGAAAAAGGCTGGCAGGGAATTTGGGGTCCGATAACAATTTCAGTGCTCATCGTCTTTTTCTCCGGAATTCCCTTGCTGGAGAAAAAATACGCTACCCGCAAGGATTTCCAGGAATACAGGCAAAAAACCCCGGCTTTTATTCCCTGGTTCCGGCGGCCGTGATTAGATTTCAATTTGGCCCACTTTCCCGTCTTGACTTAAATCTTTAAAGCGAATACAATATAAAATTGAGGAGACACCAATGTTTGGATCGCTTGGAATATGGGAAATACTGATTATTTTTGTCATTATCGCACTGCTTTTCGGCGGCAAGAAAATCCCCGAGCTGGCCAAAGGCCTGGGTGAAGGGATTAAAAATTTCAGGAACTCGCTAAAAAAAGACGATAAAGAAGAAGAATCAGAAGACAAGAAAGAAAAATAATCGTCTTGAAACGTTTTTTAGGTGAGGCGAAATCCAGACTTTCATCCGGAGTGAACCGGTCTGATGATTTTTACCACTTCCGGGGTATAGTCTTTTTTGTCTTTCAGTCGGTTTGAAATCCATTTGATGATGAAAAAGGATAATCCCGCGCAACCGACTCCGAACAGCGCGGCCAGCAACTGGGGATCCGCACCGGTTGCGGCGCCGATTTTCATCCCGGCCACAGCCCCGGTAACCAGGGCGGCAACCGGAATCATATAAAATATCAGAGAAATTTTCCATAAAACTCCGGATTTGATATTGATCAAAACCCGGTCCCCGACCACAGCACCGGCGGTATTAATCGCCTCGGCCTCCATGTCCTTTCCGCCTCCCAGGGTGTGGCATATTCCCCGGCTGCCGCAGCAATCGCACATCTCGCTTCTTCTCACCATGACCGCAACCTTGTCCCCGTTTATTTTTGTGACGGTCCCTTCTTCTGCGCTCATCATTGGATATGACCTCTATGGTTCCTTATTTGGATACCGAATAAAAGCATCTTTTCGGGGATATGATTTTCCCCTCGCTCTTGAGTTCCTTGAAAATCTTGTTGACTTCCTTATCGTCAAGCCGGGTTATCTTGGCAACTTCCCCCGGTTTTACCGGTTTTCCCAGTTCTTTCATGGCTTTTAATATTTTATCCCTGTTATCCATTTGATCCTCCGTCAGTGAATATGATCATTTATTGTACCATAAAAACAGGAATCTTCATATCAATGCTTCACCGGAATGTCCGGTTAACGGTCCGGTTTTACCAGGTAATTTTACAACGCCATTGGGTGGGGAATTTGGCTTTCTTTTTTTTTTTTTTAAATATAAAATGGAATTATTGGCGATCCGGAACCGTTTGCTGAAACAGGAGGCGACAATACCGGAAACAATGGAAAAAGTTTTTTAATGAACCACGGCAAAGATTTATAAATTTCAGGAGGTTAAAATGGATGCAGTGCTTTTGGCACGGATTCAATTTGGATTTTCTGCCGGTTTCCATTTTTTGTTTCCCCCGACCACTCTGGGATTGACATTCATTATTTTTATTCTGGAAAGTGTGTACCTGAAGAGTAAAAAGGAACTTTTTAAAAAACTCTCTGATTTCCTGATTAAAATCCTGGCTCTGATTTTTGTGATCGGCGTGGCCACCGGTATAACCCTGGAGTTTGCCTTCGGGACCAACTGGTCCGAATACTCGAGGATGGTGGGTGACATATTCGGCGCTCCCCTGGCTGCCGAAGGCATATTCGCTTTTTTTATGGAGTCCATATTTCTGGGAATCCTGGTGTTCGGCCGCAAAAGAGTTTCCGGGAGATTTTTCTGGATCTCATCCTTCATGGTTTTTTTCGGTTCGCATTTATCCGGCCTGTGGATTATTATAGCCAATTCTTTCATGCAGACTCCCGCCGGTTTTAAAATTTTCGAAGGCCGGGCGGTTTTAACCGATTTTTTCCGGGCGGCGGTGAATCATTCCACCATTGTCCGCTATGCGCACACCTTGCTGGCCGGATGGATAACCGGTTCCTTGCTGACCGCGGGGATATCCGCCTGGTATTTATTGAAGAACAAATACCGGGAATATGCCGAAAAACTGTTGGTGATCTCACTG
>CAZOWT010000025.1:0-22533 GCA_964583345.1 uncultured Clostridia bacterium | reverse complement strand
TTTTTAGTATTCAACCCTTTTCCATGATTGCTCCGCTGCTGTTTTTAATATTTGGTATCCAAAAGGCCGGAGATGCCATTGCCGGTGAACACGAAAGAAAGACACTGGATCTTCTTCTGGCACTGCCAATTTCAAGAACGAAGGTGGCGGTTGAAAAACTGGCGGCAATAGGAGTTTCAATATTTTTTCTTGGATTGAGTTTTTGGATTGGAATGGCAGCCGGATCAGTTATATTTCATGTCTCATTGAATTTCTTTCATCTGGCCGAAGCCATTTTGAGTTGTTGCATGTTGGGATTATTTTTTGCTGGATTTACCCTGTCTTTGAGCTGTTTATTTTTACGAAAAAAAATAGCCGCTGGTATTGTCAGTGCCTTTGCCATTGTTACGTACCTGATTAATGCGTATGCACCAATGGTCAGTGAACTGCAACCTTACCGGACATTTTCTCCTTTCTATTACTATAACGGCGCAGATCCTTTGATAAACGGGATAAATCTCTTTCATTTTTTTGTGTTACTGGTATTAATATTGTTGTTTACCCTTTTTTCAGTACTAATTTTTAAAAGAGTTGATTTTTAAAAGCGTCCAATAAAAAATTTAATTATAAAATATTTGATAAGATTTCCCGAGGTCATGGTTTTGATTGCCTGGATACTTTAATTGCGAGAATAATTCGCTTGAAGATCACTAAATTCCTGGCCATGTATCAAAATCCTCCCCATCCGTTTGATTCGCTCGAAGCATTGATGAAAGCCGGCTATCAGGGATATTGATTTGAATCAGGGTTTTTCTTACTCTCCCTGGTATTGCACGGCTATTTTACGTTGATGGGGCTTGTTGTCAAATTCAAGAAATACAATCTGCTGCCAGGTACCCAGAATCAATTCCTTCTTTTCTACCGGAACAACCATTGATGGTCCCACCAGGGTCGCTCTTAAATGTGAATGTCCGTTTCCATCATGCCAGGTTTCATTGTGCCGGTATTGCTTTTTTTCGGGAATCAGATTTTCCATTGTTTCCGGAAAATCAATCAATAAACCTGGTTCATATTCGATGGTTGAAATGGCTCCTGTGGCACCCGGTACGAAAACCAGTACAGATCCGCGGGATATTTTTGAATTTTTAACAATGGACCGTATGTCATCCGTAATATTTATAATGTCATTCTTACCCCGGGTATCAAGAGTTATATAGTGTGTTTCTAGCATTTAAAAATTATACCATGTGACAAATTATTTTTGCAAAACGCCGACATAGATGATAAAATCAAATTTATGGACCTGAAAGAAATTCAGTCACCAGTTCAAAATCTTTTAAAAGAAACCAATATAATTATTCGCAAGAAACTCAACAGTAACATTTCCCTGATCAGAAAAATTACAAATATGACTCCTGTTTTTAAAGGGAAAAAAATCCGGTCCACTTTTCTATTTCTTCTGGCAAAATTAAATGAAACCGAACCTGAAAATCTAGTGGAAATAGCCGCCTCTCTTGAAATGCTTCATTTATCAAGTTTGATTCATGATGATATTGTTGATAATTCAAAGCTGCGAAGAGGGCAAAAAACATTGAATGTTAATCTCGGGAATTATATTTCCGTTCTGGGTGGTGACTTTTTGTTTATCAATTCATTGAATTTCTTACATAAAATTGAAAAAAAAAATCTGTTGGATATCATTCTGAAAGCGGCTTGCGATATGATTGAAGGCCAAATAATGGAGGTCGAAAACAATTTCAATTATCGGTTAAAGCCTGAAATGTATTATAAAATAGTTAAAAATAAAACATCATCATTATTTGCAGGAATTGCCGAACTTATCCCGGCATTGGCCGGAGAGTCGTTTCAAAAAAGGAAACAGTTTTATCAATTCGGCCTGGATTTTGGAACCATGTTTCAAATCAGTGATGATATGCTGGATATTTTTTCAATTCATTCGGGAAAGGATCGTTTCCGGGATCTAAAGGAGGGAAAGATTACCCTCCCTTATATCCTGTTACTCAGAGAAAGTAATGGCAATTTATTGAATTATTTGAAAAAAGGAAATCCATCAAATTTATTGCCTTTGTTTGAAAAACATGATATCAAAAATTTGTGTTTTCAGCAACTGGATAAATACTATCATAATTGCTCCCAATTTCTGACCAATTTTTCTGAATCTTTGGCGAAAGATTTTCTTTCAAAATTACTGATTTTTACCCGCTCCCGTGATTACTAATTCTTTTTTTGTGATACGGATTAATTCTGGTGAGGGAATTTTCATGCCTTTATGGGATGTCTTAACCTATGAGGAGAAAGAGATTTGATTTATCTTGAAATAGAAGTAAAAATCGCCATTGGAGCGGTAGAACCCATTAAAAAGAAGATATCGGCATTGGGGTTTCGCTTAATAGACAAAGAATTTTTTGAGACCAACATTATATTTGACACAGCTGATAATCAATTGGGGGAAAAGGGGTTTCTCCTGCGCCTCAGAAAAAAAAATGAAACCTCTATCCTGACTTTCAAACGTCCCGGTTCGGCGGATTTTCCCGGGAAATGTTATAAAGTAAGGGAGGAAATCGAATCAGGTGTCTCTAATTTCGAAAATGTGAAAACCATTTTAATGGCTTTGGGTTTTGAAATATGTTTCATATATGAAAAATATCGCGAAGTATATAAAAAAAAGCAACTTCTAATCACCATAGACCGCACGCCAATCGGAAATTTTATTGAAATTGAAGGAGAAGCTCGCAATATTGATGATATTTCTGAAAAACTGGGTTACCAGAAAAAAGATTATATTGTTGAAAATTACCATGCCCTTTTCAGAAAGATCAAGAAATACGGATTTATGGTCTTTTCATGATCAAATTTTTTGTGCTGGCGGCAGGATACGGCAAGCGGGCCAGACCTCTCTCGTTGATTAAGCCGAAACCCCTTTTCCCGGTGTGCGGAGTCCCTCTAATCCAGTTGTTGCTCGAACAATTGAGGAAGAAGGGTTTGACATCAGGGTTTATTAATTTGTTTTACAAACCGGAAGAGATCGTTAATGCCGTAAAAAATCGACAACCAATCACCTTCTTGCATGAAAACCGGTTGTCCGGAAGTAAAATTTTGAAAAAAGCCTCCACTTCTCTTGACGACTCCCTGTTGCTGGTCATAAATGGAGATATTTATGCTGATATACCGGTAATGGAAATGATGGAAAAAATTGATAAATCCGGAAGTGATGGAATTCTTATGGTTCGCGAAAACAAAAACGCCCGATATTCATCGTTGAAATACGAAAAGGACATATACAGAGGCATTGATCATCTCTCTCATGAAGGTATCATGTATACCGGCGTCGCTCTTTTCCGGCCCCATGTTGTTAAAGAAATCAAGGAAACCAGTTTTTTCCAGACTCTGGATAAAAGTGATTTTGATATCAGAATTCATTTTTATAATGGAATCTGGCTGGATATTGGGGATCCTTATTCCTATTTTCAAGCTAATTTCGCATATTGGCGATATTGCAGAATAAAAGGTACAAATGGCTCAAATATTCTATCTGAAAATGTAAAAATATCTGGGGATTCCAGGGTGGAAAACACGATTATCTGGGAAAATACGACAATTAAAAACCATTCATTAATTAAGAATTCCATTATTACCGGAAATATAAATCTTGATGGGGCAAATTTTCTTCAGAAAATTATTACCAATTCAAAGGTATATGAATTATAGGGCATTGTAAAATTTTTCCGATTCATTCATATTTGTTTTTGATTGCATGAACAATATCCACCTCTTCGTGTTCTTCTTATTAACTATTTTTAAGGAAAAAGTATTTATTTGCTTTCCGGGGGGAATATTTCTAAAAGTTCGATTTCAAATATTAGTGTGGCGTTCGGTTCAATTACATTTCCGGCTCCATGTTCTTTGTATGCGAGTTCTGAAGGGATAAAAAATTTGTATTTCGAACCGACATTCATGAGTTGCAGTGCCTCGGTCCAGCCGGGGATCACTTCGTTTAGCCTAAAAACAGCAGGTTCACCTCTGTTATATGAACTATCAAATTCTGTTCCGTTGACTAGCGTTCCTCGGTAATTAACCTTTACTTGGTCAGTTACTTTTGGCTTTTCGCCAGTACCGTGTTTAATAATTTCATATTGCAAGCCGCTCTGAGTCACAAAGATACCGCTTTTTTTTAAATTGCTTTTTAAGAATTGTTCTCCCTCAGTTTTGTTTTTTTCAGCAATGATTCCCTGTTCCTTTCTTTTTTGTTCTGCCACTTGTTGCTGTAATTCAACCAGAATGGCAGTGATTTGTTCATGGGGTATCCGGGGGTCCTTCTGGTTGATGGCATCGACAATTCCTTGAATCACACTATTCTGGTCGATATTTTTGTAAATCTCCTTGAAATTTTTTCCCATGTTGTAGCCCATGGCATAACTGGTTTTCATTTCGGTTGTATCCAGGGAGAAATTTCCCGAAGATATTGCGGGATTTTCAGTTTTATTGTGGTTTTTTGAACACGTGATGGACAGAATAATTAAAATTGCCAAAAAGAAATAAAATAATTTTTTCATCAGTGATCTCCTTTTAATTTATTCACTATATATATCAAAGAATTTGTTCGAATGCAATCTCTGTTTTTTGATTCTCATCGTCAGAATATTTTTATTTTACGGAAAATTTTTCTGATTTTGTTTGGCTATTACGAACAAAATCTCGCTAGATGGAAATTTTAAGAACCTTTTTATATAATTTTCGTATTATATTTTTTTACTGATTATTATAAATTGACCATTTGGTCTGTATCGAGTGGAGGACTTTTATGAAGAAAATTGTTTGTATAGTTTCAATAGTTTTGATTGCCGTTTTTTTGCTGTCCGCTGATGAGAATATTCAGAAAAAATTGTCTTTAGAAGATGCCATTTTTTATGCATTGAAAAATAATCTTGCTCTCCAAGTTGAAATGACCAATACCGAATATTACTGGAATGCATTAAAGGTGAATAAAGCAATTTTCGTTCCCACATTACAGGTTAATGCAAATAGCTCTGAATCCAATACGCCATCGACCAGTGCCTTTGCGGGAGCCGATATCACCACCAATACGAACTCTTCACTGGACTTCATTATTAATCAAAATTTGGCTTTTGGCGGAAATATTAAATTTAGTTTGGAAAATTCAAGATTTGAGACCAATAGCATTTACAGCACCATTAATCCTTCTTTGAGCACGATTATGACTTTTTCATTATCCCAGCCTCTACTCAAAAATTTTGGAATGCTTTCGACTAAAAAAGATATTTATATTGCCACAAATGATTATAAAAAATTCAAACATCAATTGCGTCAAACGATTATAGATCTGGTATACAATGTTGAGGAAGCATATTGGAACCTGGTTTATGCGTACCAGAACCTTGAAGCTACCCGGATGTCACTTCAACGTTCAAAGGATTTATTAAGGCAGAATGAAATAAAGGTAAAAGTTGGGACTGCCGCTAAAATTGATATTCTGGAAGCGCAGGCAGAGGTCGCTTCATACGAAAGCCAAATGATTCAGGCTGAACAATCTATTCAGACAGCGGAAGATAACCTTAAGGAAATTCTCAATATGAGTCAATCCAAGGAAACCTTTTTCCCCGCGGATACACCTCAAGTTATGAAAATTAATACCGATTTTGATGATTTTTTGCTTGAAGCGCTTAACCACAGGCCTGATATTGAAAAGTCCAGACTGGAGTTAAAAAATTACAACATTTATGTAAAATATTTTCGGAATCAACTGTTGCCCGATTTGCGGTTGACCGCATCATACTATACAACGGGCCAGGGTGGTGACCAGCTTATTTTTGATGTAAACCCGTTTTATGGAGGTCATGTCATTGGGGTTGTCTCCAAGGATTTCTGGAAGACCTTACAGGATAATGTCGCCAATCTTTATCATAATTATTCTGTCGGTTTGAGTTTATCCATTCCCTTGAATCTTTCGAAAGAAAGAGCCCAATTGGCACAATCAAGAATTAATTTGAAAAAAGCATTTCTGGGTTTGAAAAATATTGAAAACACGATTTATTCTGAAGTCAAAGCTGTGATTAAAGAACTGCAAACCAATTTAAAACTGGTTGAGGCCAATAAAATTGCTTTAGAATTGGAAGAACAGAAATTGAAAGCCGAACAGAAAAAACTATCTGTTGGATTATCAA
Source organism: uncultured Clostridia bacterium (assembly GCA_964583345.1). Taxonomy (GTDB): domain Bacteria; phylum Acidobacteriota; class Aminicenantia; order UBA2199; family UBA2199; genus CAZOWT01. The sequence goes on along the minus strand of CAZOWT010000025.1, from coordinate 16,351 downwards.
CAAACTTTCAGGTTTTAAATTTTCAGCGTGATTATGCCAATGCCCAGGCCAATGCGTTAAGATCATTGATTAATTATAACCTGACAATCGCCAAATTGAATAAAATTCTGGTGAGAACATTCAAAGTATATCATATAAAATTTGATGATTTCCTTAAAAATTAGTAGTTTTTTTATTTAAAACTATTTGATCTTCTATTCCATTGATTCACCCGGCCGTTGACTGGGTTTCGATTTTTGCTACAATAGGCACATGAAACATGTCAATGTATTCATCATATTGTTTTCTATTTCTTTTTTGCTTGTCCCTCAAACGGATCATTTCTTTCTTTTAAGAAAAAATATGATCAAAACCCAAATCCTTGGAAGAGGGATTACCGACAAGAGGATTCTGGATGCTTTTTTGAAGGTGGAAAGACATCTTTTTGTTAGACAAGATTTGCGGGAATATGCGTATAATGACAGACAATTGTCCATTGGTGAAGGCCAAACCATAAACAAACCCTATATCGTCGCCATTATAACCCAGGTCATCGAACCGGATCGCAGTAAGAAAGTGCTGGAAATTGGTACTGGATCAGGTTATCATGCTGCGATTCTTGCTGAATTGGCCAGAGAAGTATATACGATTGAAATAAAAGAAAATTTGGCCAATAAGGCGATGAAACTTCTCAAAAGCCTAAATTATTCGAATATAAAATTTAAAATTGGAGATGGGTATCATGGATGGGAAAAATATGCTCCCTATGATGGAATCATTGCCACCAGTTCAATTGACCATATTCCGGGCCCGTTAATCGAACAACTGGCCATTGGGGGAAGAATGGTGATTCCGGTCAGTTATTCATCTGAGGTTCAGGAATTAATATTGATAGAGAAGCAAAAAGGAGGATATCTTAAACGGATTAATTTGATACCGGTTCAATTTGTTCCGCTCATCAGGGGTGGAAATGCAAAATAATCTGATCGCCCGTTTGAATCCAGAGCAGCGGGAAGCGGTTTTAACGGTTGATGCACCGCTTTTAATTGTTGCCGGAGCGGGGTCTGGGAAAACCAATGTTATTACCCATAAAATTGCTTTTTTAATAAAAGAAAAAAAATTTTCCCCTTCCCAAATTATTGGGGTAACCTTTACCAATCGCGCTGCACGTGAGATGAAGGAAAGAATTCAATTGTTAACCGGGATGTCCGCAAATCTCTTTCCTATTTCTACGTTCCATTCCCTGGGATTGCGTATCCTGAGAGAGTCTGGAAAGATATTGGGCTTTGATAATAGCTGGCAGGTTATTGATGATAGAGACCAAAAAAAAATCATTGAACGGATAGCCAGAGAAAACATAAAACATTATTCCAGTGATTTCACTGAGGCCTGCAGGCGGAAATTGAATCTCTCAAAAATGAATCTTTGCTATCCCAATGACAAAGAATCCCTATATAGGATGGATTTTCAGGATGACGATGTTCTTCTCTTTTTTCTGTATCATGAATATATGCAAAAAAATAAAATCTGGGACTATGAAGATTTGGTTTCTTTTTCAGTTAATCTTCTCCAAAACAATTCCGGCACTCGTGATTTATACGGTTCTCGTTTTCGTTATATGGTGGTCGATGAATTTCAGGATACCAATCCCAATCAATATGAGTTGATTAAATTGCTGGCAGGCCAGCACAAAAATATAACCGCAGTGGGAGATGACGATCAAGCTGTTTATTCCTGGAGGGGAGCGAGTATTCGTTTTTTATTTGAATTTGAACGCGATTTTCCCGGTACAAAGATAATTAAATTGGAGCAGAATTATCGCTCAACCCAACCCATTCTTAACTTTTCCAATCATATCATCCAGCGCAATCTCTTTAGGAGAAGGAAATCCATGTGGACGGAAAAAAAAGCAGGAAAAAATGTTTTTCTTTTTCATTCGGTTTCAAAAGATGATGAAGCAAAAAAAATTGCTGAGTTCATCATGCAATTGAGGTCGAAACATAATGAATTTTTTCCAATGGCGATTTTGTACAGAATAAATTCACAATCATTGGCTTTTGAGGTTGAGTTTTTAAAGAAAAAAATTCCATTTAAAATTGTTAAAGGGATGCGTTTTTTTGAACGAAGGGAAGTCAAAAACAGTATCGCCCTGCTAAAAATGGCCATAGATCCGAATGATGATGTTTCTTTTCTGAGAATGGTTGAATTTTTACCTCTGGGAATCGGACCCAAAACGATTGAAACATTACTGAAGATATCCAGAGAAAAACTGCTGTCATTATTCATGACGTTAAAAGAATTTTTTAAGGAAAAATATGGTACAGGTAAGCTATTTGCAAAGATTGATTCTCTATATAAAAATCAAAAGAATTTTCACTTTTCAGAAATGCTCAGGCTTCTCCTTGATGATTCAAATTATTTGAATATATTGGAGGAAAAAAGTGAACATGACCGCATACTTAATATAAAAGAATTGCTTTCCTTTATTGAAAAATGGGAAACAGATAATTCTGGTGCAAATTTTGTTGACCTCATGGATGCCATCACCCTTAATGCTCTTGAAAAAAATTTGAAAACCGATAATCTGGTTTATTTGATGACCATGCACAACGCCAAGGGGACAGAATTTCCCACCGTGATTGTTGCCGGCATTAATGCCACCTATATGCCCTTTTTCCTAAGAAAGGGGCCTGATGAACTTGAAGAGGAAAGACGGCTTTTTTATGTGGGGTGTACCCGGGCTATTGAAAACCTGATCATTTCAACCGGAAGCCAACAAATTTCGAAATTTTTGGCTGAAATGGATGGCACTTTATTCAACTCTGTCGAGAATTCTGATGAGCTGATTTATCATTTAAAGCCAATCAGACCGAGTCGGAAGGCAATATCTCCAGATAGGTATCTCGAGCATCCGGTACTGGGCAGAGGGAAAATCATCAGGGAACTCGGCAATAAAACTTTTTTAATTGAATTTATCGGGAAAGGGGAGGTTCTTATCGACACATCGATTATCAATGTTCATTTTTGCCCTGATGGAGTTGACGTGTGATTAAATTAAAAGCAATAAAATTTTATTTTTAGACTTTTTGGGTTTTTATATTATATAATTGTGTTATGAATGCCGTCAGGAAAATCGAGGAAGAGAAGTTATTCAACATATTGAATCCCAAACAAGCCAATACCGAATTCAAAATCACCATAAAATTCCAAAAACATCTTTCACAAAATTTTGAGAAAGCAGTGGCATTGGCAAAACAAAATCAGTATTTTATGGAAGAAGGCAAAGGAGATTTTCACAAATTTTATGCCAGTTTTTATCCTCAAGATAGTGATCAATTGCATCATTTATTCGACCTGGTTCATCAGCATAAAAAAACAGAAATCTTTTTGAACAATAAGCGGATTCCTTATATTCATGATTTATGGTTATTTTTAATGTGGTTTTATAAATATTAAGCGCCGGTTCTCAGAGGGTCAAAATTTTTCAATTAAATTAACTTGACTTTTTTTTAATATTAAACTATAAATATAATTTAATTTTGATTATTCCTTGTTGAGGAATAAGTCCCTCTTGAAGACGATATCTCTTTCAAGGATTGAATTATTAGGAGGCTTGTAATGAAGAAATTATTATCCTGGGTAATCGTACTTTGTATTTTATTATTTTTTATGATGAACTTTTCTGCCTGTCAGTCATTGAAAATTAGTAATCTGAAAGCCAATGATCATTTTAAAAAGGGGAATGGTTTTTATACCAAAGAACAATATAAAAAAGCGGTTGATGAGTATGAAAAAGCCCTCGAGTATAATCCCGATCTTAAAATTGCTTTTTTTTATCTCGGGACAGCTTGCAGTCGTTCATATAAAGCCGGAATAGAACCACCCGAGCGAAACGAAGAATATAACACAAAGATCCAGCAGAATGATCAGTTGAAAGTTCAAATTGAAGAACATAATGCTTTTATTAATGATTTTATCAATTCAAATCCTGAATTTGCCGGGAAATTGAAAGAAAACAGGGAACTGAGAAAAAAAATTCAAGAAACCGAAAAAGAGATGAGTTTTATCCGGGGATATGAGGGTTATCTTGAGTTACGTTCTGATAATGAAGAATATAACCGCAGAATCAAGGTTAATGATGAGTATGTTAAAAGACTCAAAGAAGAGATGGATGCCACCAAAAAAGGTGCTGAGGGCGAAGAAACTATTGCAGAAGAGGAATTCAAAACAGAGGATGAGCAGACTCCATCAACTGAGATTGAGGAATTGTTGAAAGAAAAAGAAGATCTGAAAGGAAAAGTTAAGGATAATGAAGTCGCGATTGAAAATTTTGAAAAAAACGAGGAGTTCCAGAGACTTTCAACGGTCAAAAAAAATTATTTTAACATGATCAAACAGAATGAAGAATTTTTGAAATCATTCGATGGCTATGGCGAATATAAAAATAAGGTTGAAACCCGGGATAATTACATTAAAATAACCAGTACAAATGAGAATTATATCAATCGTGTGGCTGAAAATGAAACATTCCGGAAAAAAGCCATTGAATATCTCATAAAAGCGAGAGAAGTTCAACCTAATGATGAGAGGGTAGTCCTGGCATTAAGTGAAATTTATGATAAGATGGGAGATTTTGAAGAAGCTGAAAAATATTATTTGATCATGCTGGATAAAGCTGTCGATAATCCAAAGGCTTATTATACGCTGGCTGAATTTTATAAAAAAAATGGGCAATTTGAAAAAGCCGAATCCATGTATGAAAGAAGAGTTGCCTTAAATCCGGATGATCCGGAAGGCTATCTTTTTTATATCAATTTTCTCCAGGATTTAAGTAAATGGGATAAAGCGATCAAGTTTCATAAGGAAAGAATTAACATCATCATCAATCCGGATGTGTTAACCCTTCAGAAGGAAATCGATGCCCTGGATCAGCAGGTTAATCGAATAAAATCAATCAATCAATATATTGAAAATGTTCAGAAAAATAAAAGTATTCCCAATGATCAGAAAGAAAAATTGTTGGCGGAAAAGCGTGAACAGTTAAAAGAATTGGGTACACTGGAAGATATTAATGCCCAGATAGAAGCCAAGAATGAAGAAGTTGACAAAATGGTGAAATTGTCCGATGAAGAAATGAAAAACCTGCCTGAAGAAAAATTAAATTTACTGGCCGATGCTTTTTATAGGCTTGGTGTGGTGTTATGGAACAAGAGTTATCAGACACCACGGGATCTCATGGGAGCCAAAGAAAGAATTCAGGTTGTTGATGAAGGTTTTGCTTATCTGGATAAAGCCATTTTTTTGAAACCTGATTTTCCCGATCCTTGGGCATATAAAAAATTATTATACTTACAAAAAATTGTTGCCGATCCGTTGAAAGCCGATCTTTATAAGAAAAAGGGCGATGAAATGGGCGCGAAGTTTTTGGAATTGAGAAAGAAACAGCTTGAAAGAGATGCTTATCTAAGACAGCTTGAGCAAACCGGGACAGAATAATAATATTCCCAAAAATAGAAGCATATTAACATTGGCCGGTTTTGATGGAACCGGTGGCGCTGGTATCAGTTGCGACATCAAGGTAAGTTCATTTTTGGGAGTTCCAAATGTTGCTGTTATTACTTCTGTCGTCATACAATCACCGTTTGATGTTAGAAAGAAAATTGATTTAAAACCGTCAGTCGTCAGGGATCAGATTCTTGTTCTCAGGAAATTTTTTAATATCCATATTATTAATATCGGACTCCTGAATGGATTGAATATTTTAAAATTTATTTTTTCCCATTTTGAAGAATCCAGTGTTATTCTTGATCCGATTCTATCTTCCGGATCCGGGGCTTATCAGTTTGTTGCGGCTAATCAGATCAAAAAAATGAAATCATATCTTAAAGGAATATATTTGATTACTCCGAATATTCCTGAAGCAGAAATTTTGTCCGGATGCAAAATTCATACCGAAAAGGATATTAAAAAAGCCGCTATCAAAATAAGAGAAATGGGCGCCCAAAATATTTTGATCAAGGGTGGTCATTTAAAATCTGAAACCGGCATTGACACCTTATTTTTTAATGACAGATTTTTTATATTTTCATCACCACAGAAGCCTTTTAGAATCCATGGAACCGGGTCCTTTTTAAATGCAGCCATTTCCGGATATCTTTTTTTAGGAGAAGCATTGGATATGAGTGTAAAAAAAGCCAGGATTCTACTTGATAATGCCATACAGAAAACAACAAAAGCAAACCCTATTTTACATATCTGATCCAAAGCTATTTTCATTTGACAAATTTGATATTACTGAATATAGTGATTTCATGAAGATTAACACGAAAATCCGGTATGGATTACGCATGATAGTGCTGCTTGCAGAAAATAAAAAACTGATTAACACGGCTGAGTTGGGGAAACAAATGGATGTATCGCCAAAATATTTACGCAAACTGGCTGGACCGCTTGAAAAAGCGCATATCATTAAAAGTATTCAGGGGATTCATGGGGGTTATATTTTAAACATAACTCCGGAAAATATTTCAATCAAAATGATATTCAATGCTTTTAATGAAGAATTTCAGATTTCGCAATGTTTGAAAATAAAAAAATGCGGATTTTTTGATGAATGTAAAGTTAGCCGGGTATGGTTGTATTTGGAAAAAATGCTGGAAAAAGAATTTTTTCATATTTCAATCGCAGATATCATATCTGAAAAATTTGTGACAGGAAGGTAAGAGTTACGGTTAAGTCTTTCTTTTTATGAATTTATAAAGCGCTTTCGGTATTTTTGCCGACATATCATTCACGATATAAACAATTTCTTTTACCTGAACAAAAATATCTGCTTCACCTGCCCAATACAATTTTATTTTTTTTAAAACCTGGGGGTTCTGTGTGTTGATAATTTTATTTAAAATGATGACCAGGATAAGTAAATCATCAACAAAACCTACCACCGGTATTATATCGGGCATGAAGTCAATTGGTGAGGCCAGATAAATCAGCGCAAAGAGAATATATTTTTTATAGATTGAATTAATTTCCTTATCAGCCAGTAATTTGATCATGAGATGAGCAATATCAGGTAAGACCATCAGGTACTGTAAAAAAGCATCAGTCCATTTTCCAGACTGTTTTTTTAATTTTCCAGCATTTGTCCAGTGGTTGATTTTTTCTCTTAAATTTTGATAGAAATCACTATGGTTTTTTATTTTTCCCTTTGTTACCTTGTTCATGTTTGCCTCATCAACATCATATGATTTTGAAAAAGCTTTGTCAACTCTTCATGGAGAAAATATCAGAAGGCTAAAAATGTTCTTATATTGCCCCTTTACTTGACATTTCATTTTTTATATGTTATTGGATTTTCGTCTTTGGTTTTTGATGATGACCTAATTGAAGGAGTTTTAGGAGCAACCATGAATAAAAGAGAGATTTCTGAAAAAATTGCCAATGAGTTAATGATTAAGAAATTTGAGGTATATCATTTTATTGATTTGGTGATTGAAATTATGGTTGAAAATTTATCGCAAGGGAAAAAAATTGTTCTTTCAAATTTTGGAACTTTCAAAGTAGTAAGGCGTAAAAACAAAAGGGTGATCAATCCGAATAACAAGCAATCCCTGATTATACCGGCGAAAAAGATTGTAAAATTTTTACCATCGAAAAATTTAAAAAAAAATCTGAGAGGGTAATCTTATGGCTGAAAACCGAAAAATAAAAAATCTTTTATGGGCAACGGATTTCTCCAAAGAGAGCAGGTTCTGCTTGCCTTATATCAAGTTCTTCAATCAATTGATAACGGTCAAAAATTATGCACTTTATGTTTTGCCAAAGTTTTCGGACTGGGTCTATGAAGCGGCTTTTTTTTCAAATGAGGACTTGTTTCGGGAAATTGAAAAAACAAAAAAGAAATCACTGGTAAAAATAAAGGAATTTGGGCAGAGCAAACAGCTAGATTTCAAAGCTGTGGTACTCGAGGGTGTTGCCAGTGAAGAAATTATCCATTTCTCCAACTCAAAAAAAATAGATATGATTTTTGCCGGCAGGCGCGGTATTTCCGAATTGGAGCAGCTTCTGGTCGGTTCAACCACTTCGAGGCTCATCCGGAATTCGGATCTGCCTGTTTTTATTGTTCCCAAGAATAAACCTAGAGCCCGGATAAAAAAAATATTAACTCCGGTTGATTTCAATAGCCAATGGTTATCTGAACTCAGGTATTCGATATCATTATCCAAAGAATTATCTGCCAAACTATATATTGCCCATGTCTCTGAATTTTTTAATTATCGGGTTCCGGTTTTGGAAAAAGATAAACTTACCATGGTCGTTAGCGAAAAAATTTCTGAGGTGGCAAAAGAACATCATTTTAACATTGAAGGATTTTTCTATGATATCGGAGAGGCAGCTCACAAAATTATCGAGATATCAAAACGGGAGAAAATGGATCTGATCGTTATGACTTCACATCAGAGAAAGGGATTTGAAAAATTCTTTTTGGGCAGTGTTACCGAAAAGGTTCTGATGGCTACCGATATCCCCCTGCTAATTTTGCCGTTTTCCTTGAATTCAGCTCAAAAATAATTATTTTACGGATGTCATGCATTCATTGGATGAAAATGCGTTGCGACGAATTGCCCTGCATCTTATTACTTTTAAAAATCACAAAATAAAGTATAGAATCGAGAAATTCGGCATTGAATTGTCTGCCTTATATGAACTTGACAACCGTGGGTTGACCAGCCTGGGTTTTTTGAAAGAAGATATACATGATTTAAAATTCCGTTTTAAAGAAATTGCCGAAACCGAAATTAATAATTGCCTCAAGAGAGACATCGATTTGGTTTTTAGAGAGGACGAATATTACCCTCAGTTATTGCAGGAAATTTTTGATCCCCCCGATTATTTATATGTTAAAGGGGACAAATCTGTTTTAAAAGGGGAGAATATTGCCATTGTGGGTTCAAGAAAAGGGAATTCATATGGACGGCTTGCCCTGGATTCCATTATTCCGGATTTATGTAAAGCAGGAATGGTAGTTGTCTCGGGGATGGCTTTTGGCATAGATGCCTATTCTCATCAGATTGCTATCCGGGAAAAGGGAAAAACCATCGGGGTAAATGCAGGTGGTTTGTTGCATCTGTACCCCGCAGGAAACCATTCGCTTATGCGTGGAATTATAATAAATGGCTGTATTATTTCTGAATTCCCACTGGAGACGGTTCCAAGGCCATTTTTTTTCCCGATAAGGAATAGAATAATTGCCGGAATCTCAAAAGCTGTCCTGGTTGTTCAGGCAGCCATGAAAAGTGGTTCGCTTATTACCGCCAGGCTCGCGATTGAACAAAATCGGGATGTATTTGCCATTCCCGGCCGGATTGATTCACCCTTGAGCAAGGGAACCAATTCTTTGATTACCCAAGGCGCAAAGTTAATTGGCGGTTCCAGGGATATTTTTGATGAATATGGGATAAAATATCAACTCTTAAAAGATTGTGTCAAAACCGATCTTTCTTTAAAAGAAAATAAAATACTTGACTTGATGGATGAAAATGAGGTAAAAGATATAAACTATTTTGTGGAAAATTTGGATTGGTCAGTTCCGGAAATAACGTCGTTATTAATGGGCATGGTTTTAAAAAATGCCGTTACTCAAATTAATGGAGGTTTCAGAAGAGTCTTATGAAAAAAAAGACATTGGTCATCGTTGAATCACCGGCAAAATCTAATACCATATCCAAATACCTTGGGAAGGATTATATTGTTGGTTCTTCGATGGGACACGTGCGTGATTTAAATCCCCATATTTTAAGTATTGACATTGAAAATAACTATAAGCCCCATTATGAAATTCTTAAGGAAAAAAATCAGGTTATTGACAAATTAATATCGTTATCCGAAAAAAGCGAAATGGTTTTGCTGGCGCCTGATCCTGACCGGGAAGGAGAGGCTATTGCTTTTCATTTAAAGGAACTATTGAAGGATTCGAATAATAAAATCTATCGTATCATATTCTATGAGGTAACCCCGGGAGCAATTATAAATTCGATTAAGAATCCAATGGATGTTGATTCTGACAAAGTCAACTCTCAGCAGATGAGAAGGCTCATCGATCGGCTGGCCGGTTATAAAATAAGTCCGGTACTTCAAAAAAAAATGGGTGGACCCCTTTCTGCCGGTCGTGTCCAATCGATTGCATTGAAAATGATTGTTGAACGTGAACAAAAAATCAGAGATTTCAAATCGGAAGAATTCTGGACGATTGTGGTTGAACTGGAGGGAAGCAAAAAACCTATTTTCCCCGCCAAACTGGAAAAATTTGATGGGAAAAAGATAAAAATTCCGGAGAAGATAGAATGTGATTCTATTTTACAAAAGTTGAAGGAAGAAAAGTTCATATTGAAAACAGTAAAAAAAAGAATGAAAAAAGTCAGGCCCCAGCCTCCCCTCATTACCTCCGGCTTGCAGCAGGAAGCATACCGGCAATTTAAGTTTCCGGTAAAGAAAACGATGAAAATCGCCCAGGAATTGTACGAAGGGGTGTCGTTGGGAAATAAAGAAGCCTCCGGTCTTATTACCTATATGCGAACGGATTCTTTCAGAATATCAAATGATGCTGTAAAAGAAGCTAATGTTTTTATCACCTCAACATACGGGCATGAATATTATGCGGAGAAAGCCCATATCTTCTCTAAAAAATCAAAGGGCCAAGATGCCCATGAGGCTATCCGACCGACTCTGCCTCTTCGTTCACCGGAAAGCATCAAAAAATATTTGACCGATACCCAATTTAAAATTTATAGAATAATCTGGAATCGATTTCTGGCGTCTCTAATGAAAGAAGCCAGCATTGAGGTTACTCAATACTTCATTGGAAACGGTAAATATGAATTTTTGGCATCGGGAGAAATTGTCAGATTCCCGGGATTTTTTAAGTTGATTTCTGTCGAAAGTGATAAAGATATATTGCCGGATCTGGCGGAACAGGAAGTGTTGAAACCCGTAAAAACAATACCCAAACAAAATTTTACAAAACCACCTGCCCGTTTTACCGAAGCCACTCTGGTAAAAACCCTGGAAGAAAAAAGTATTGGCCGCCCTTCAACTTATGCCAAGATTATTGATACCTTGGGAAAGAGAGAATATGTTTATCGAGAGGATGGAAAATTTATTCCCACACTGTTGGGGGAAAAGGTAGTTGGTTTTTTGGAAATGACTTTCAAAGATATCATGAATTATAATTTTACAGCTGAACTGGAAGCCCAGCTTGATCTGGTTTCTGAGGGAAAATTAAATTGGGTAAAAGGTATTGACGCATATTATAGAAGATTGGAAGCGGATCTGAATCAGGTCGGCGATGTTTCTCGGTCCAGCATGACTCTGGAAAACAAATGTCCGGAATGTGGAAAAGAGCTGGTACTAAAATATTCCTTTAAAACCAAGGGATGGTTTGTCGGATGCAGTGGTTATCCGGCTTGTAAATATACGGAAAAAATAAATATAGGAAATGGCCGAGAAAAAAAGGAAGAATTATTGGATTCGGTATGCCCCAGGCCGGAATGTGGGAAACCGCTTGTTAAACGGTACTCTTCAAAAACCAAAAGATATTTCATCGGTTGCTCCGGGTATCCGAAATGTAATTATATTGAGACCATAAAAGAAGATCTGGGCTTATGTCCGAAATGCCAGCGTCCATTGGTCAGAAAGTATTCTCGAAAAACCCGAAGGTATTTTGTTGGATGCTCAGGTTATCCCGAGTGTTCTTTCATCCAAAAAAAAAGTGATCGTGAAAAATAAAGTTACCATAATTGGCGGGGGACTGGCTGGGGTTGAAGCGGCCTATCAATTATCAAAAAGAGGCGTTGTTGTTGATCTTTATGAGATGAGGCCTCACAAGATGACCGAAGCTCACGAAACCGGTTTTTTAGGTGAAATGGTTTGTTCGAATTCTCTGGGGGCAACCGAAATTTCATCTTCTTCCGGTTTGCTGAAAGCAGAGTTGAAAAGGCTGGATTCTTTTTTTTTATCAACCGCTCAAAAAAAACGTGTTCCGGCCGGGAGCAGTTTTTCCGTTGACCGTTTAGTGCTGGCCGAAGATATTACAGCAGAAATTCGAACCATAAAGAATATCAATCTCATTCGAGAAGAAGTAAAGGATATTATGGGAATTGAGGGGATGGTTATCATCGCCACAGGTCCCTTGACCAGTTTGGATTTTTCCAATTCGCTATCCGCATTAACCATGAGAAAAAACCTTTTTTTTTATGATGCCACCAGTCCCATTATCAGAGCGGATTCAATAGATTTCTCAAAGGTTTACCGGGCATCTCGGTATAACAAAGGGTCTGCTGATTTTATAAATATTCCCTTAAATGAAACACAATACAATGATTTTGTAGAGAAATTGGTTGAATCGGAAAAAGTGGAGTTGAAGGATTTTGAAAAGAATATTTTTTTTGAATATTGCCTTCCAATTGAGGAAATAGCCAGAAGGGGACAAAAATCGCTGGCTTTCGGGACCTTAAAACCGGTGGGATTAGAAAATCCCCTAACCAATACCATGCCATATGCCGTTGTCCAGCTGAGACTCGATGATATAAAGCATAATTTCTATCAGATGGTCGGGTTTCAAACCCGCATGAAACAAAGAGAACAGAAACGGATATTCAAAGAATTGCCCGGCCTGGAAAAGGCCCGATTTGAAAGATTTGGAAGAATGCATAGGAATACATATATTAATGCTCCCCTATTAATCGATGAGTTTTATCAATTTAAAGCAAAGGAAAATTTGTTTTTTGCCGGTCAAATTTGTGGGGTGGAAGGTTATGTGGAATCCATTAGTTCAGGCTTGATTGCCGGAATTTATGCCGCGAAAAAAGTAAAAGGCGAACCATTGATCCGGATGCCATTGTCCACAGCTTGTGGTTCATTGATAAACTACATAACCCATTCAAACTGGAAAAATTTTAAACCAACTAAATTCACCTATGGATTGTTACCGGAACTGCCGGTGGATAATTCTTCTTTTCAAAAATTGAGGAATAGAAAAGGAGAAAAAAAAAAGAAAAAAGAATTAAAAGCATTAATTGCTCTGGAAAATTTGGAAAAATGGATGAAATCAGCAAATATTTGAATATTTACATTGATTACTTAAGCCATATCAAAAAATATTCCCATCATACCTTAAGGGCACACAGGCAGGATATTGCTCAATTCCTGGGCTACATGGAAGCGAACCATTTGATTTTTGACAAGCAATCGATCAGGGATTTCATATCCGATATCTTTGTGAGGTCAAAAAACAAAACCACGGTTTCCAGAAAAATATATGCCATCAAATCTTTTTTTTCATATCTGCAGAAAAAAGGGATTATTGAAAAAAATCCATTTGATGCCATATCATCTCCGAAAATTGATAAAAAAATTCCGGAAATATTAACCGTGAGGGAGATGCTCAACTTTCTTGATCATTTACCTGAGAATAATCTTCTGGAATTGAGAAACAAGGCAATCTTTGAACTTCTATATGCAACCGGGCTTAGGATTTCAGAACTTACCGGTTTGAAATTTACCGATATAGATTTTGGCGGAGGGCTCATCAGGGTTATGGGAAAGGGAAAAAAAGAGAGAGTGGTGCCCTTTAATGATACAGCTAAAATTATTATGCTTCGATATTGTAATGAACGCAAACGATGTTTAAAGAAAACGAATGATTTCATTTTTCTAAATTCAAGAGGAGAAAAAATTACCGACAGGTCAGTGGAAAGAATTCTTCGTGATTCCTTCAGGCAAATAATGCAATCGGATAAGCATGTATATCCGCATCTGTTCCGGCATTCTTTTGCTACCCATTTGTTGCAGCGGGGGGCGAACCTGAGGGTGATCCAGGAGTTGCTGGGTCATTCCAATTTGGCCACCACCGAGAAGTATACCACTCTGAACTTCTCTGATCTATTAAGGGTTTACAAGCAATATCATCCCCGGGAGCAGCAATGAAACGTTCGGTTGTCATTTTTCTTCTGTGTTGTCTTTCTTTCATTTTTTCTGGCGATGATGAACAACTGCGGTTGATCAATCAACAAATCGAGAAAATCAAATATAAACTTGAAGAATTGAAGCATGACAAAAGTTCAGTTTTGAATGATATTTATGAGATTGAACTTCGGTACGAAAAGGAAAAGATTGAAATAAATAAAATTGATATCCTGCGGCGGGAGAAAAAACGTAAAATCGACCGAATGGAGTGGCAAAAAAAAAGACTAGAGGGGGAAATTAACAAATCAAAGGCCGATATAAAAAAAATGGTCCGAATTTTATATAAGTTGGGATCGAATGCATATATTAAATTGTTCACAAATATAGATACGCTGGACCAACTCTTCCGAAACTATCGGCTGCTAATTTCTTTGATTGACTACAACATGAAGGAAATTAATGCCGTAAAAGAAAAAATAAGCCAAGTTGAACATTTAAAAACTGATTTGGAAATCGAATATAAGAAAATTCTCAGCTTAAAAAATCAAAAGAACTTCACATTGCTTAAAATGCAGGGTTTTAAGAATGATAAATTGAAGCTTATTTCCGATATTAATAAAGACAAATCCAATTATTTAAGGATGCTTGATGAATTGAAGTATGAAGCCGATAGATTGAATCAACTGATTCACAAACAGGGAATAAAAGAGGACATGCGAATCATTGATGTGGATCGCCTGAAAGGTAAACTTATTTGGCCGATAAAAGGAAAAATTATTTCTTCTTTCGGAAAAGAAAAAAGCACGCGATTTGACACCTATGTTTTTAACAACGGCATAAAAATAAAACCTTCAGGCTCGAATGAAGTCAGAGCAATCTACTATGGAGAGGTGATATACGCTGATTATTTCATGGGAGGTTACGGAAATCTCATTATCATTGAGCATGCCAAAAATTTCCATTCTTTATATGGACATTGTGAAAAATTTTTCAAAAAACAGGGGGATAAAGTCAAAGAGGGGGAATGCATCGCTTTGGTCGGAGAAACCGGTTCGATTCTGGGCAAATCGCTTCATTTCGAAATTAGAAAAGACCTGAAGGCGGAAAATCCACTTTCATGGCTCCAGAAGCGAAAATAAATCTTTTCAGTTTAATTTGAAAAATATTTACTATCGGATGTTTTGGAATATTTTTGATTGTGAAAAAGAGTTTGGATTTTTTGCTTGCAGTGTTTGAATGATTGATGATAGAATATATTGCCCTGGTTAAATGTATACTGGTTTTTTCCGGCTATTTTAAAATGGTTTTCAAGGATGAAAAGAAAATATAGAATTATCTTTTTGGCAATTTGTGCATGTTTGCTTATTTTACTTTTTACTGGAAAAAAGATCAGCCTGAATCAATTTGGCTCCGATCAAAAATCAGATTACCTGTCTTTGTTTTCAGAAGTTGCTGATATCGTAAAGACCCAATATGTTGAAGATGTTGTTCCGGAAGCCAAATTTCCGGGTGCATTTTCTTCGGAATTAACAAGTATGGATCGGTTTTCTGCTTATTTGGATGAAAGCCAGAGTCGAATTTATCGATTGGTTGATACCGGGAATTTTTGTTTAACGGGAATATTTGGTATTCGGAAGAACGGTTATTTTGCCATAACTGATGTGATGCCCGGATTACCCGCTGATCGAAAAGGGATAAAAATTGGAGATATTATTAAATCAATAAATGGAAAAAACATATTTAGCCTTTCCTTCTGGGAAATGTACCTCAATTTGTTGTCTGAAAAACCGGCTGAAATAGAGGTGGAATATGAGAAAAATGGATCACAGATTTCTGAAAAAGTCTTTCTTAAAACCGAACCTCTTTTATTAAGTCCCCGAATTCGCCCAGTAAAGAAAGATGTTTTTTTTGTTGCCTTGAATCGGTTTGATACCCAGCATGTTAATTTTTTGAGGGAAAAAATGTTGCAAACCGAAAACCGCAAATGGATAATTGATTTAAGAAGGTATAGTGGCGGTGATTATTTATCCTTTCTTGAGTTAACAAAAATCTTTATTCATAAAAAAATGAACTTGAGAATACTGACTAAAAAGGGCACAGAAAATTTTGTGATTGGATCCGATGATTTTTCGGCCAACCGTTGTGTATTCATCATCAATGGCTCAACCATATTGTATGCTGAATTGCTGGCACAGCTTTTAAAATCAAATCAAGTGGTGTTAATAGGGGAAAATACGCCCGGATTTTCTCCCTTTCTGAAGCAATTCTTTCTCAGTGATGGCAGTTCAATTCTCCTCACTGCGGGAATTTTTAATTTAGATTCCAACATGTTATTAAATTCCGGAGTTAAACCTGACTTTTCGGTTCAAACTCATGATGAAGAAAAATTGTTGCCGGAGTGTGTCCGGGT
>CAZOWT010000024.1:11152-22906 GCA_964583345.1 uncultured Clostridia bacterium | reverse complement strand
ATATTCGATCTCCCTATTGTTGAATTACTTGTCCATTAAATTTTACCATGGTGAAGCCACTTTATCAATCGATTTTTATGGAAATTCCAATATGCGGTCATCAACCGGAATGTATTATTTTTTCTCTGTCTTAAATATAAAAATAAACGTATAAAAAGGTGAGAAGGTAAATTCAATTAAAATCATGAAATAAACCAGGAAGCGAAATGAAGGAAAAACGTAGAAGCCGGGTAGTTGTGTTTTTTGTCTTTGTTTTTTTTATAAGCGGTTTTGGATTTGGAGAAGCAGCCACAGAATTTGAAAAAGGGGTCATCATCGATAGGGTGAACTGTATAGCAGATCATCAACAGAGCTATGCGCTATATCTTCCCGGCCGGTTTAATCCGGATTCAAAGTGGCCGGTTTTGTTCGCCTTTGATCCCGGAGGAAGAAGCCGGATTCCCCTCGAGCTTTTTCAGCGAGCTGCAGAAAAATTCGGGGTGATTGTCGTATGCCCGACTAACGCCAAGAACGGACCCTGGCAACCGATCCTGGATGCCATGAAAACAAGCTTTACAGATACCCGTAACCGTTTCCCTTTCGATTTAAATCGGATATATACCACCGGATTTTCCGGTGGCTCCCGGGCTGCCGCGGCGTTTCTTCAGGTACTGAACGTGAAGGTTAGGGGAATCATTGCTTGCGGAGCCGGATTGCCGTCTCCGATGAAACCCGAACAGGTGAATGTCGCCTTTTACCATGGCATAGTGGGTTTGGAGGATTTTAACTACAAGGAAATGGTGAAACTGGACCGGGCATTTGGTAAAATCGGGATCAAGCATTTCGTTGAAGTTGTCGAAGGTAAGCACGCCTGGCCATCCGAAGATACGTGTTTCCGCGCTCTGGAAGGCATGGAGATTCGGGCCATGAAAGACGGGTTAAGGCCGCCTGAATCCGGACTGGTACAACAGGCATTTGATTCTGCGGTTGTCAGGGCCATGGGACTGGAGAAATCCGGTAACATCTATCAGGCTGTCCGGTATTATGAATATATAAATGGATTGTTCCAGGGATTCAAAGATCTCCGGGATATTCGGGACAAAATAAAAGAGTTAAGCTCGGGCAAGGCGTTCAGAAAATTTGCCAAAGAGGAAGACAAGCGGAACCGGGAGGAATGGGATTTTATTGCCCGGTTTGTCGGTGTTTTCAACACCATTAAAAAATACGAAGCCAAAAGCATGGATCTGAGAAATATTTTAAATGATCTTGGAATACCCTATTTGAACCGGCAGGCTGAAAAAAGCAAGAATATCTACAAACGCGCCCTGGCTTTGCGTTTGCTCCGGGAACTGGAATTAAAAGGGTGCGCTGACGGGGCCCATTATATGGAAAAGGGTGACACCGGCCGGGCGATTATTTTTTATGAAGTTGCAGCGGCCGCCGATAACTCGGGCGCCCGGGCATTTTACCGGCTGGCCCGAATTTACGCCCGTCTGGGAGATAAACGAAAGGCACTGAAAAATCTGAAGATTTTGGTGGATAATCTCCGGAAAGAAGATTACCGGGATTTTTCTTTTTTGACCGAAGAGAAGGATCTGGAACCGATCAGAAACGAGAAGGAATTCGTGGATCTGCTTTCCGAATTGGGTCTGAAAAAATAAAAAAACAATTTTTTATTCGCTTGAAGTCATTCATTTTTTTTCCTAAAATTAGAAATTATGGTATTATTTTTTTTCATCTTTAAAATTAGCGTGACCGGGAGGTTCGAATGAAGTCGTTTTTTTCTTTCCTCATATTGTTTTTATTTTTGTTTTCCGGTGGTCTGACCGGAGAGGTTCAAAACAGCCCGTTAAATGAAAAAATACTCAAGGGCTTGGAATTCAGATCTATCGGGCCGGCGTTCATGTCCGGAAGAATTGCCGATATTGCCATCGATCCCCGGGACCGGAAAACCTGGTATGTGGCGGTCGGTTCCGGCGGGGTGTGGAAGACGGTGAATTCGGGGACTACCTTTACTCCGATCTTCGATGACCAGACTTCATATTCGATAGGTTGCGTTACCGTTGACCCCCACGATTCGCTCGTCATCTGGGTGGGCAGCGGGGAAAACGTCAGCGGCCGGCATGTGGGTTTCGGAGACGGTGTATACAAATCCATGGACGGAGGCAAAACATGGCAAAAATCCGGCTTGGACAAATCAGAACATATTGACCGTATTCTGATCGATCCCCGGGATTCGAATACGGTTTACGTGACAGCCGAAGGCCCCCTCTGGGCGCCGGGGGGTAACCGGGGTGTTTACAAAACCACTGACGGAGGCCAATCCTGGAAACTGTCTTTAAAGGTCAGCGAGAATACCGGAGCCACAGACCTGGTGATGAACCCGAAAAATCCCGATATCCTGATCGCAGCCATGCACCAGCGCCGCCGGCATGTCGCTGCCCTGGTCAATGGCGGACCTGAATCAGGGATTTATAAAACCAGAGACGGTGGAAAAACCTGGAAAAAATCCGTTGCCGGTTTGCCCAAAGAAGACCTGGGCCAGATTGGATTGGCTATGTCTCCCCACGATCCGGATATCATTTATGCTACGGTGGAGACCGCTATCCGAAAGGTCTCTTTTTACCGTTCGGCCGATGGCGGGAGCAGCTGGACAAAAATGAGCGAATATACCATGTTCAGTACCGGTCCGCACTATTACCAGGAGTTGTTTGCCTGTCCGCACAAATTCGACCGGATTTATGCCATGGATGCCCGTTTAATGGTCAGTGAAGACGGGGGAAAGAACTGGAACCGGGTGCCGGAGATATTCAAGCATGGTGATAATCATGCGCTGGCTTTTCTTCCGGATGAACCGGAGTATCTGCTATGCGGGAGTGACGGTGGCGTTTATGAAACCTATGACCTGGGAAAAACCTGGAGATACATCTCCAATCTGCCGATCACCCAGTTTTATAAAATCGCCCTGGATAATGATATTCCGTTTTACAACATTGTTGGCGGAACCCAGGACAACAATACCCAGCTCGGGCCTTCCAGAACCCTGAGTGTGCACGGAATCCGAAACAGCGACTGGATCGTTACCCTGGGTGGAGACGGATATTCCTGCCAGATCGATCCGCTGGATCCCAATATCGTTTATTGCGAACTGCAGGTGGGAAACCTGGTCCGATATGACAAACGGAGCGGCGAAGCCATTGATATCCAGCCCCAGGTCGAACCGGGGGAGAATCCGGCCCGCTGGAACTGGGATTCCCCGATTATCATCAGCCCGCATTCTCATACCCGACTGTACTTTGGATCTCAGAGACTGTACCGCAGCGACGACCGTGGTAATTCCTGGATACCCATCAGTCCCGATCTCAGCCGGGGCCAGGAGAGGCTTCAGATGAAATACATGGATAAAACCTGGAGTGTCGATGCGGTGTGGGACCTGGATGCCATGTCCTACTACGGCAATCTGACCGCCATATCCGAATCTCCTGTAAAGGAAGGATTGATTTACTGCGGAACCGATGACGGCCTGATTCAGGTGACCGAAAACGGAGGTCAGAACTGGAGGCGTATCGACAGCTTCCCCGGTGTTCCGGAGATGGCTTTTGTCAATGATATCCAGGCCTGCCAACTGGATCCGGATTCGGTGTTTGCGGTATTCGATAATCATAAAAGGGGTGACCTCACTCCCTATATGCTCAAGAGTTCGAACCGGGGAAAAACCTGGGTTTCCATTCGGGGTGACCTGCCGGATCGCCATATTGTGTGGGCCCTGGCTCAGGATCATATCAAAAAAGATCTGCTTTTTGCCGGAACCGAGTTCGGGATATTCTTCACCCTTGACGGAGGGCGGCACTGGATAAAACTTTCCGGTGGCCTTCCGAATATTTCTTTTCGGGATGTGGAAATACAGCGAAGGGAAAATGATCTGGTCGCCGCGTCGTTCGGCCGGGGAATTTTCATTCTGGATGATTACACGCCGCTCCGGACCATTTCGGAAAAATTAATGCGGGATGAGGCCTATCTTTTCCCGGTTAAAAAAACCCCGGTTTATTTCCCGAATCGCGCCATGGGGTACAGTTCCAAGGCTTCCCAGGGCGATACGTTTTTTGCCGCGCCCAATCCTCCGTTCGGGGCCGTATTGACCTACTATCTGAGAGAATCGGTCCTTTCTGCCAAGGAAAACCGTCATGAGAAAGAAGCTGATTTAAAAAAGAAAAACAGAGATATTGCCTGGCCCGGATGGGATGCCATCAAGCAGGAGGACCGCGAAGACAAACCCCTGGTTTTCATGGAGATTAAAGACGAAAGCGGAAAACCGGTTTGCCGGATCCCCGCACCATCCACCCGGGGTTTTCACCGGATTGCCTGGGACCTGCATTATCCGTCCATGGTTCCCCCGCGACTGGAAACCCGGCAACGGCAGCCCTGGGAGTATGGTTTCCGGCCGCGGTCGGGATTCCCGGCCCCTCCGGGGATTTATTCGGCCACCCTCTTTAAACGCTTGCAGGGGAAAGTCATTGCCCTGGGCAAAAGCCAGCCAATCGAATGTTATCAGTTGAATCTCTCGTCTCTTCCGGCCAAGGACCAGGAGGATCTATACCGGTTCAGGGTAAAAACCGCTGAATTCCAACGCCTGGTTCTGGGATCGGACAAATTGCTCCAGGATTCGCTGAACCGGATTCAATTGCTCAAAAAAGCTCTTGATCAGACGCCGAACTCAACGGTTGAACTTTATCAAAGGGCGGTCGGCATTGAAAAGGTTTTACAGGATTTGAAAGAGCTTCTTTATGGTGATATGACCAGATGGAGCCGATCCGAACCCGCCAATCCGGGGATTTTGTCACGCCTGGGAACCCTCATCCAGGGGCAATGGGGGACATCTTCTGCTCCGACCCAAACCCAGCTGCGTCAGCTCCAAATTGTGGAGGAATCGTACCGGTCCTTCCGTGCCAGGCTGGAGAAAATCCTGGAAACCGATCTAAAAACTCTTCTGAGGGATGCGTTTGCAAATGGTGTGCCCTGGACACCCGGACAGGATTCCGGAGAAAATTGATTTATTGAATGAGCTTTCTGGCTATCAGGTTCTGTTCGATGTTGTCCATGTAGAAACGGGATAGCTCCAGGTTGTCAGAAAATAGTCCCCAGATGAATCGGCCTTTCTTTTTTAGGGTCATGTTTCCCCGGGAGCGGTAATAGGGGTCCTGAAATCGATAGCCACCCGTACTGTCAGCCTGGAAAGCAGAGCCCTTCTTTTCCATGAACCCGGCATAATCGTCCAATATGGCCTGGGCGTCCTTTTGGCTGGCGGCCTGAATGATAAATATCTGAAACTGCTGGTTCACGATCCGGTAATCACAAACAAACGCCGAATGAAGAAAAGCGTGGCCAAGGAAATTTCTCAGTATAAAACGTTCGGAGTTTTTTATTTTTCCTTTTTCCGGGAAACAGGCCAGCGGCAAGGGGAAAACCGGTTTTCCTTCCAGCTTTTTGTCGATGAGAGAGGCGGTTTTTTCCAGTATCTGCCGGTCTTGTCCCTGTAAGTCGAATCCGCTCAACTTGACATAATACCGGTCTTTGAAAAAAATCAGGTTTCCCTCTTCGTAATATCCCTGAGTTCCGATAGGGATAAAATTTCCATCAGTCGGTTTTTCCTGGCTGTAAATCCCAAAACCGTTATCGCTATTGCTGTGCCGGTAGATGTCTACGGTAATCGATTGTTTTTTTGCGTTTTCATAACTGAGGGTGCCCAGTTCCTGAAAATCATAGCTCAGGTATACGTCGGCCGCTCCGTCAATATATTCGAAAAGATTGTCGGGTTCGAAGATTTCCGCTGCCCCTTTTTTCTGAAAGCCGGGAATCTCGGGAAAAATATCAACCATGGTTTCCTGAGCCGCTGCCATCAGCCCGGCAACCGCCAAAAGACAGCAACCGATCAGGAAACCGGTTTTTCTAGTTTTTTGCATCTTATCCCTCCGCCATTACCCCAAAAATTCGGGAGGAATCTGTTTGATGCGGTATATGTCCAGCAGTTTCTCCCGGACCTGAAACCCCATGGCGCAGGAGGAAACCGAACATGTCCGGCATTGCGTGCAGGGCAGTTCCGAAAGGTTTGCCGAATCAAGGGTTTCACGGGCCTGGGCCAGGTTCCGGTACCCATAGGCATACATGTAGCTTCTCATGAGGGTGGGGATGTCCAGATGGTGGAGACATTGGGACACACACCGGCGGCACTGGGCGCAGTAAAGGCCGGCAAGGGAGAGTTTCTCACCGCTGATCAGATCCTTTTTTTCATCCTTGCTTAGCCGAATATCCTCCATGACCGAAACATCCAGTTGCAGCTGGTCAAAGGTGGTAAAACCGGGTATGGCCGTGTGCACGTTTTCATCATTCAGAACCCATTTTAATGCGGCCTTCATGTTGATGGGATGCAGCCGCTCCCTGTCCCAGTATGCCCCTGCCTGGGTTTTCATGGCGACAATTCCCAGACCGGTACCGGCGGCATAGGCGATGGCACTTTTGACTTCTCCGCCATGAGGCTGACGGAAGTTGTAGGCAGTCAAAACCACGTCATATATATTGCTGTCGGCAGCCGCCCGGATGACTTCCGGTTCGTTGACATGGGTGGAAACCCCGATAAATCGGGTTTTACCCTGCTTTTTCAGTTTTTGCAGGGCCAGGAGATAGGGTTCGAACATCACGGATTCTTTGCGTGATATATTGTGAAGGTGGAGGATTTCAACATGGTTGATTCCCAGTCGCTTCAAACTGGTTTCGAATTTTTCAATCAGGGTTTCGCCCTTTGCGTCTTCCGGGAATAATCCGGTCTTGCGGTCCCGGTCTTCGAATATCTTTGTGGCAATCATGTATGAATCCCTGGGTCTGTTCCTGAGGACCTCCCCGATCATTTCTTCATTCCTCCCCCTTTGGTAGACATGAGCGGTATCCAGAAGGATTATGCCGGAATCGAGGGCGGCTTCCACCAGTTTCGGATTGTCGGCGTTCATCACGCCCATGCTGACCACCGGGACCTTGAGCCCGGTTTTTCCCAGCGTGCGGTGAATAATTTTTTTTGTTTGGGTTGTGCCGGCACCCTTTTTTTGGGGATTTCCTTTCAACCATGATGGAATAACGGTTAGGCCGGCCATTCCCGCGACTCCACCCTTGATAAAATTCCGTCTGCTTTTATTCAACCACTTTTCATTCATGTTTCCTCCTTAAATTATTTGAATAATCGACTACCCTCGTGTTTGATTTTATAACGTATTCCCGGCTCCTGTCAATTGATTCCGGGAAAAAGTTTTCAGCGGTTTCTCAAATCCTCGATGCTGAGCAGATCTTTTTTTTGAAATTCCCGGGGAACGGTGTATGTGTCCGGAAAAGCTTGCTTTTCCGAAATTTCCTCCACCCGGCTTTTCGAACCGAATGTGATACCCTGCAGGAAAATGGTCACATCGCCAGAAATGGCGAATCCCTTCATTTTTTTCTGTTCTTTTATATAGGCCTGGCTGTAATTGGCCAGTGTTCTGATATTGTCGAAAAGGTTGTTCAACTGATTCCAGTCAAAGGGAACATCCGTGGAACACCAGGTTTTAATCTCCAGGGCATAGGGCTGGTCGACCCGGATATCGTAGCCCGTGCATTTCCATTCGCCGATGGTCCGGATTTCATTGGTTTCGCTTACCTGGCCGCTCATCTGACGGGGGGTCAGCGCAGCATAAATTTCCGGGGAAATAATCTTTTTTATGTCCAGAGGGATACCGGATTGGACAAAGGTTTTGTCGCGGCGGTTGATAACCGAGATTTGTCCGCTGTTTTCGTCGACGATAACGATCCGGCCTGCCGTCACATAGGCCAACCGGTTTCCGGCGAACCAGATTTCCCCAGTGGTATCGGATGCCGGTTCCGTTATCCCGCCATAATAATAGGAATCGGTATGGGTGGTTTCCCTGATGTATACATCAGCCGCCAAACCGGCGGTAATGAGAGAAAAGAGGATGAAGCAGTATCCGATCTTTTTCATGCCACCTCCTTATTAATCATATACGCTATAATAAAAAAAATGGTTAGAAAATTCCGATGGATATATGTTTACCGCTTTTTTCTGTTGAAATCTGTTTTTTTATCATTTATGATGATGGTCATCGAAGGACTTGCTGGCATTGAAAGAAAATAAAGAGGTTTGCAGCGAAAGATGAGCCGAATAAAAAATTTCTGGCCTATTTTACCCCGGATGTTTTTGTTTTTCTTTATCCTGCTCGGGATTGCTTTGATTTTTATCAGAAAAGATATCGGGTTTCATTCTGCTCTGAATACAGTTCAGGCAGAACTGGAATTTAATAATCAGAAGAAAATGACTATCGGGTTGCAGATTTCCCCCGGAAAGACGATCAGATGGATCATGAGGAATTTCAAAAATGATCGGGGCCGGCCGGAGAAAATCCGGCTTCACGGGCTGTTGCTGACCGTTAAAACCGCTAATTATTACTGGGGGCTTGATTATTCCCGGCCTGCGTTTTTTTCGATTGACGGAAACTTGATTATGCAGGATGGCAATTCGGACCGGATTGCCCAAATTTTTATTTCCAGGGGACTTCACCATTTTGAGCTGACTCTCTACCCGGATTGGGATAATGAAGAGTTTGTTTTGATGTGGAAAAATTCCAAAAAAGAGAGATGGAAGTCGGTCAGTCGGAATTTTTTCTTCTCTGATTCTGCTCGGCAATATTCTATAACCCAACTTATCGATTTCCAGGGGAAAGCCCGGATTGTCGAATCAATTTATTCTTTTCTGGTATTTTTATTCATGATAATTTTTATCATTTTCAGTTTTATCTATATTGGCAGGAGCGTTTCTGGATTCAAGAGTGATTTAAAATCCGCGGATGTCCGGGGTGTGTTTATCGGCCCAGGCCAGAGAATCCTTCCCCGGTTTGTCGAGATTGATGCCACGAAGGGTTTCGCTGCGTTTCTGATGGTCGCGGGCCATTGCCCCGGCGGGAATGTACTTCTTACATTTGTAAATCTCGGAGCACCCCTGTTCTTTTTCTGTTCCGGTATGAATACCAGTATTTTTCTGGAAAAAACCAAAAATTACCGGGGCGTAAATGGCTTTCAACTATTTTTTATACTGCTGCTCTTTTTCGGCGGCTATACCCAAATTGAAATTGCTCATCCGGGTATTGGGAGGATCATTCCTGAATTTTTCCAGTTTATTGCCCTGGGGATGTTGCTGATATTTATTTTGTTCAAAATCCTTGGTAATTCACGTTTCGTCGGGTATTTGTTTTTTTCCCCCTTTCTTATTTATCTGCTGTTCAGAGCCAATCTGCTGGCTTTTCCGGCAGGTGGGAATTCCTTTCTGAAATTTTTCATCAGCAAATCCGTTTTCCCTCTTTTTCCCTGGGCCGGGTACCTGATTTTTGGAATTTTCATTCTCAATATACGGGAGAAGCCGAAAATCTTCACCTGGGTCCTGGTGGTGATGGGCCTGGCATCGTTTCTTTCCGTGGTGATTTTCAAGCGTCCATTTGTCCGCTACAACATGAATCTGTCCTATATTTTTCTGTCACTTTTTTTGCTGGCCGCCTTGTTTTTTGTTTTTGGCAAACTGGTTTTAAAATCTGGAACCGGTCTGGCTGGCAGCCTGGTCAATTGTCTGGCGCTGGTGGGAAGAAATTCCCTGATGTTTGTTTATGTGCATTATTTTGTCCTGTTTCATTTTCTGACTGGAATACCGGATCAGTCTTCGATCCTGGAATTGATGTTTCAATCTCTAATGGCATTTACACTCTGCGCATTTTTCATTCTGGCATATGAAAAAGTAAAAAATGATTATACCCTTTTGGTCCCCGTACTGCTGGTCACATTCTTACTATTTTCCTTGAGACATGCCAATCTGTTTGCGGGTGCCATTGATTTAAGATTAATAGATGAAATCATTGGAATCTTATTTGCTTTTCTATACGTTCAGCTGAGGGGAAAATTGAGGGTAATGTTAAAAAAAGGTTAAACAGGAAAGCGAATTTTCCCGTCCGGCATTACGTCAGCCGGGAAAAATCAGGCAAACCAGGAGTTGACTCGCCAGAAAATGGTTTTTGGATATTACCCGGATTGAGATACCGATGCGATCCCCAATGATTCTCCGGGCAGCTAGGATTTTTTCAATTTCCGGGGGAACCTGGAGTGGATTGGTCAGCTGGAAGGTCAACCGAGTGTGTTCCGGGAAAATTCTTTCACCGGTGGCTTCTCCGGGGAAGGATTTCAATTGTTCATATGCCCGGCGGCTGAGGTCTGTCTCTGGTTTCAGCAGAGAATTCCCAGTCTTGGCTCTCAACCGGTTAAGCGAATTCAGGAAAATTTTCTCCAGCTCCCCGGGTGTCAAATCGCTAAAATAGTTTCCGAACAAAAATGCCACCGTGGAATAGAAGGTGCCGTGCCCTCGCTTGGTTTTTTCCAGGCTGACACCAAGAGAAAGGGCTTCTAAAGATACCTTCTCGATATTCCGCTTCAGTTTTCTCTTTATATTCTCCAGGTCAGCATCAACGATTTTCAGGGTATGAAATTTACCCCACTTTCTCTGATATTCGGATAGGGATGCCCTGACCGGTCGGTTCCCGGCCAGCATCCTCACAACCGCTTCCGATTGATGATGAAACAGGAACCGGTAATTAAACTGACGGACAAACCATGACTCAAGGTATTCTTTCAATAGAAATTCAGCTTCGGCATCCGACCGGGGGATGGGAAACTGGGCAAAAGTCTCGGTGATGAAAAATGATTTTTTTTCCGGCTGGATTTTAATCCCGCAGTGGGTAAACCTGGGATTTAAAATATTTTTTCGGTGTTCCGGGCTTTGCATGAATTGGTCATGAATTAGTGCAGCCATTAGAACATTGCAAAGGGCCAGGTTTTCTCCGGAGCTGATGAAGGGGATTTGAGCCGCAGACAGTCTTTCCCCCAGGCTGTCGATACCGGGAACGCCATGGGTCAATTGTCCGGTTTTTTTCATTTCCTCATTGTGTTTTTCGGCGATTTCCCCGAGTTCTTCATGAGAGAATACCGGCGGGATTCCGTCCTTTTCCCTGGCGGAATTGATATGGGCCAGAAGTCTATCTTCGATTTGTTTCAGGCCCTTTTTGATTTTATTGGCAACGGGTTCATCCGGAAAGAGCCATGTGCCGGCGCATATAAGCGGAAATAACAATATTAAGGTGAGTTTGAATTTCATCTGGCGGGGATTCATCATGAAACCGGGCTGTTATTATATCATTTTGGACATTTTTATTCCTGGACTGGCCATTTGCTCGAATCCGGAGAAGCAATCCCATTGGGAAAGTCTTTCCCCGGGGTTATCTCTTTTTTGGATTGGCTGGACTGGTTGGCAATCAGGTCGGTGGCGGTAACGGTGAGTTTTTGGAATCCGAATTGGTAAAAGGGAATGCGAACAATCAGCGAAGTCTGTTTTTCGGTTGCCCTCAAAATATTTTCGGTATGAAAAACTTGTTTTTCATGGATATCGAAACCGTCAATTTCAATTTTGAAAAGGGCGAATTTTCCGGATTGATCCATTCTGTACGAATCAACCGTAAACGACATTCTGTCCTTTTCGATCAAGGTATCGGTGATTCTAATTTTTCCCTGAATCGTCCCGGTGTCTAATTTGAGCAGTTCCTGTATCTGGTAATGATTCCGATAAATGAGTTCAATGCCGGGCAGTGCTGCGGTGATGTGAATGGTCACATCCTGGTCAGTCCCGGCCAGACTGAATGAAATTTCCAG
>CAZOWT010000024.1:10130-11142 GCA_964583345.1 uncultured Clostridia bacterium | reverse complement strand
TGTTCCCGGTGGTCTTTCAGGTTCTGGATGGCATCGCCGGCAGAACGAACGGGCAAAAAAAATCCGCTGTTTCCCCGGCAGATTTTTTCTAAATTCACCAGGGCGCCATTATCATTTTTTTCGGCTTCCGTGAAGAGCAGAACTCCATATCGTATTTTTTTATCCAGGATGATATGCTGAATCGAATCCAGAACCCCGGGTTCGGGCTCCATGATTTCCCGGTTGAACTGAACCAGAGAGGAAAAGAATCGGAAGTATCCGTTTCTGCCGAAGGTTTTAAAAAACTGGCTGGTTTTATCGAGAAAAGAAAAAATTTTTTGATCCTGAAAATGAATGACCCATGGTTCGGCATTATCGTCAGGTATCAATTCCTTTATTTTGAAAAATTGGTTCAGATGAACATTCAAACAATCGTTTTGGTACTCGCCGATTTTTTTCTTGTAATATTTTTCAAACTCGTCAAAATTATAAAAAGGATAATGAGTGAGGGGGAGGTCACTTAAAATCCGGGAAATTTTCAGGATCTCGTTTTCAATTGATTTTTCACAAAGAACCATGCTGTTTCTGAAGCGGGTGCAATCGGATTTCAGGATACCGAGAATACTGTTCAGCATAGCGCCCTTGTTTGTCGATACCTTGATCCGGTAAATTTTAAGGGGAGAAAATAAATGAAGGTCATCTTTTTCAATGAGAACCTCGGTGAGAAAATGGGCAAGGGTGCTCTCGATTTGAGAATCAATTTTCGTGATATGAAATGAAAGAAAAAAATGCCGGCCCATATTCCTTGATTCGGACAGTGTGCTGAAATGATTGGAAAGGGAATCGATACGGACAGGTTTATCATTGATCATCACCCTGAAATCGGATTTATCCGGTTGATAGGACGGGCATCCTTCCGGAACCAGTACCCGGACCGGCAATTTAATGTGAATCGAATCCTTTGCTGAAATGGCCGGAACAAAAAGCAGACAAATCGAATGCAAAACCATCAGGACCGATCGGATTATTCCTT
>CAZOWT010000024.1:0-10120 GCA_964583345.1 uncultured Clostridia bacterium | reverse complement strand
CCGAGTTTTTTCTGCAGGCGGTCGAGTTGGTTTTGCGGTTTCAGGTCGAAATGAATCGCATCGGGGCATTTTAATTTTGCTTTAATTGGCTTTACTTTTATCCAGGGTAAATGAAAAGGTGACGGTAAACAGCATGGATTGCCGAAATCCATTAATCAGGTAGGGCTCGAACCTCCATTTTTTCATGGCTTCCACACAGGCGTCAGCCAGAACCGGATTTCCTTTGAATACCCGGATGTGGGGGAGATATCCGTTTTTATCCACGAATGCCATGAGAACCACCGTGCCCTGAATGTTTTCCCTGACGGCCCGGGCAGGATATATGGGCGGGATTCGCTTGAGGAAATGGAGACGGGTTGAGTCGATTGAAAAATGAACCTGCCCCTGCTTTGAATAATAGGTGTCCGGTTCCAGAACAAAATTAATGGTAACCGTCAGCGGAACGGCAATCGATCTTTTCCCTATATAAAATGGTGTGTATTTCCACTGGATAATGGCATCCACAGCTGACTGGTTTAAAATCATGTGGGATGTTTTTACGGTTTTGACCTGGTTGATCTGGCCTTTTTGATCAATCAGGGCCTGAATGATTTCGATGCCCTGAATTCCTTCTTCTTTTGCTTTTTCAGGATATGGGGGATTCACCTTGTGGATCAGTTTTGGTTTTGTCAGCGTAACGGGCAGGGTAACTGACGGCTTTGTCAGGCTAGCCTTCTTGACATCCCGAATAAATGAGATGAAATATGTCCGCTCGCTTGAGTCTTTGAATCCAATGATGGCGGTCTTTTGGGGGGGGATGATAACCTTGGTCTCCAGGAGTGGTTTGGAATCCGGTTCATCCTCGAAAACATCGACTTGATATTGATTTTCTTTTTTTGAAATGACGGCAAGCTGGATGATGATATTCTTCTGTTTGATGACAATCAGCTGGGATTTTTTTTGGCTGCCCAGGTCACCTATTCTGAGATTCCCCAGGGTAATCAGCCTGACCTCTTTCAGATTGAATATCCGGATGAGAGACTGGCGTTCTTTTGATATGTCCTGATAGGGGAAATCCCCGGTCTCGCCCGTGGAATTCAGGCTGTATGAACTGATAACTTCAGGGAGGATACTGCCCGGTTCCCGGAAACCTTCATAAAGCCTGACTTCGAATTCAATTTCACCAGCCGGCAGCAACAGGCTGAAAACCATTACCGATAGGTTAATCAACAATGCAATGCCTATTCTTTTTTTCATTTTTTATTCCTTTTATTTTTCAACCCAGACAATGGTGAGTTCCGGATTTTGTTCCTTGAAAATAATGGCCCTGGCATTCTGGCCTTCAATCTTTGCGGATTGCACCATGATTTCATCCGCTTGATTTCCCGAAGAAAATCGGGAAGATTGCGGGATGAAAACAAA
The DNA here is from genome assembly GCA_964583345.1 of uncultured Clostridia bacterium. Lineage (GTDB taxonomy): Bacteria > Acidobacteriota > Aminicenantia > UBA2199 > UBA2199 > CAZOWT01. Next base: position 8,719 of record CAZOWT010000024.1, on the reverse strand, counting down.
TGAAGCGATGAGCAGACAGGCAGCAGTTGCCAGCGCCAGGCGGTAAAATAAACCAAAACCTTTTTGGGGAAAAGGGTGGCGGGCGGTTTTTTGGTTCAGCTTTTTCAGGAAAGCCTTTTCGACTTCCCGGGGAATCTCTTTTTCGGCAGATTGAACCAAGTGTTTTATTTTATCGTCGATGGATTTCATTCTTTAACCTCCAGAAATTGTTTTAGGCGTTTCCGGGATTGGTTTAATATAAACTTGATATTTGATTGCGTCATCCCGGTGATCGAGGCGATTTCGGATATTTTGAATTCGTTGTAGTAAAAAAGGAAAAAAATCTGACGGTGATTTGGTTTCAACCTTTGCACCGCGTGATGGATTTCTCTGATTTGTTCTCTGGCAGAGTCGTCACTGGCAATGGCGATGCCGGAATCATCGATGGATATCACCACTTTTTTGCTACGGTAGTAATCCTTAATTAGATTATTGGCAATGGTGAACAACCAGGTGTTAAAATTTTTTTCCCGATCGTATGACGCAAAATATTTGAATCCTTTTAAAAGCGTTTCCTGATAGATATCATCTGAATCACTTGAGAAATTAAGCGATTTGTAAACAAAATTGTAGAGTTTTTTTTTTACGGGGATCAGCAGGGAAAGGTATTCGGCTTGCTCTGTTGCCTGGCTGTCGGTTTTGCTTTCATCCTGCATACGGTAATATTTTATATTATTTTGGAAAAAATTTCTCATGGAAAGAATTTTGTTTTTCCTCAGGGGAAAACCGATTGCCTCATTCATACTTTTTATACCGTCTGCAGAAGCTGAAGGACAGTCATGGCTTGAGAAATTATCAAATTGATTTTTTATGTAAAATTCATTAAAATTAAAATAATTTACAATGGAGGAGAAAAAAATGACAGACAGTGTTTACAAGGTTATCGAACTGGTGGGAACCAGTGAAAAATCCTGGGAGGATGCCGCCAAAAAAGCCGTGGAAACAGCGGGAAAGAGTTTGACCAATTTGAGGATTGCCGAGGTGAAAAACCTGGACATGAAGGTGGAAAATGGGATGGTGACCGCCTATCGGGCCCGGGTCAGCCTGTCTTTCAAGTATGAAGATTGAGAAAATTGCCTAACGGCATGGGAGTGGGAATCGGACTGGTTGCGGAAAATCGGCCCCGGAGTTTCTCCCGGTTGATCTTTTTTTTTAAATCATGGATAATGGTGGAGTATGGAATGAGAGCCCGGCAGGAAAGAGTGGATAATGGCCAATAAAAAGGGATTGCATACCATTTTAATTGTGGATGATGAGGAAGGAATCCGCGCCAGCCTGAAGGATTTCCTTGAGGAAAACAAGTTTGAAGTGTTTACCGCCGGTAATGGCCAGCACGCCCTGGAAGTTATGGAAAAGGAAAAGGTCGATGTGGTCATGACCGACCTGTTGATGCCCAGGATGGATGGAATAGCCCTGACGCGGGCCATTCATGAAACCGGGCATGATATTCCGGTGGTCATCATGACCGCTTATGCCTCGATTGAAAACGCCGTTGAATCCATAAAGGCCGGAGCCGCCGAGTTTGTCACCAAGCCTTTTAAATTTAATCACACCCTGTTTATCATCAAGAAGGTCCTGGAAACCAGAAATCTGCAAAAAATGGCCGAAAAGAGTGAATATTATAAAAAATTGTCCACCACCGATGACCTTACCTCACTCAACAACCAGCGATATTTCAAACATGTCCTAGGCAATGAAGTTAAGAGACATTCACGCTATAACCGCCCGATGAACCTGCTCATGATTGACGTGGACAATTTCAAGAAGGTAAATGACACCCATGGCCACCTGGTGGGCGACCAGGTACTCAAGCAGGTCTCGGAAATTCTAAAAAAAAATGTGCGCGCCTGCGATCACCTGTCCCGCTACGGCGGGGAGGAATTTTCGGTCATCCTGCCGGAAACGACCGAGAATGAAGCGTTTATGGTCGGAGAACGGATCGTGCTGGCCATAAACAGGCATCAATTCAAGACCCTGGATGGTGAACTGGTCGGGAAACTCAGCGTAACCATCGGTCAATCTTCTTTTCCCCAGGATGCGGCCGAATCCGAACTGCTTCTGAAAAGGGCTGATGAAGCGCTTTACCGGGGAAAACAACTGGGAAAAAACCGTATCTGTATTTTCAGGGACGGCAACCAGCAATAGCGCTATGGAATTGATGTGAAGCAATCGGAGTTAATAGGATGAAATGTCCGGTATGTCATGAATTGATGATGGTTCTGGAATTGGAAAAAGTCGAAATCGATTACTGCGTGCTCTGCCGGGGGATATGGCTGGATGAAGGCGAATTGGAAATGTTGCTGGAGAGTGCCGGGCAAAAAAACCGGTTTTTGAAATCGTTGTCACCTGAAACGGGGATATCTGAAAAAAAAATACGATGCCCGGTATGCCGGAAGAAGATGGATAAAATATCATTTTTGGCCGGCCCGGGAAACGGTTCTTCAGAAAGTGTGGATATATCCGGTCAGGATGCCAGAACCAAAATCATTGTTGACGGATGCCCGCGCTATCATGGCATATGGTTCGACCGGGGCGAGCTGTCACAGGCACTGGCAGGGGGCGGATTGTCGGAAAATCATAAAATTTACCGGTTGCTGGAACAGGTATTTACCGAAAGGAATGTTGAATAAAAGTCGTGATCAATAAGTAATATGAGTTGAGGAGGAAAAAATGGGAATGTTTTTACTCGTGGTGTTGGTAATGGTTATTGTTTTTATTCTCTGGATTGTCGGCATGTACAATGCCCTGATCCGTCTTCGGAATCAGGTTAAGAATGCCTGGTCCCAGATCGATGTCCAGTTGAAAAGACGGCACGACCTGATACCCAACCTGATAGAAACCGCCAGGGGATACATGAAGCATGAGAGGGAAACCCTGCAGAATATTACCGAAGCCCGAAGCCGGGCGGTAAGTGCCGAGAGTATCGGGGATAAAATAAAGGCCGAAGGCTCACTCAATGAAGCCATGGGAAAATTTTTCGTGGTGGTTGAAAATTATCCCGACCTGAAAGCCAACCAGAATTTTCTGGCCCTTCAGGAAGAGCTGGCAACCACCGAAAACCGGATCGCGTTTGCCCGACAGGGATACAATGACCAGGTGTTATCCTTCAACAATAAAATACAGATGTTTCCTTCCAACATTATCGCCAATATGTTCAACTTCAAGGCCGAAGAATTTTTTGAACTGGAAGATATCAAGGATAGAGAAGTACCCAAGGTGGATTTCAACTGAACGCCATAGTTTGATTCCATGTGGGAGCTGATCCGTTCCAACCAGAGGAAATCCATCATCCTCTTTGTCTGTATGGGAGCCATTCTTCTCCTGGCCGGTTATATTCTGGGCGAGGCATTGATCCCCGGAGGAGGGGGCGGTGAAACCGGATTGTTTATGGCATTGGTCATATGGGTGGTCTGGTCAGTAATCGGTTATTTCCAGGGAGGGGCCATGCTGCTGGCGCTCAGCCGGGCCAAAGAGGTCACCCCCCATATACACCCGCAACTTTTCAATGTGGTTGAGGAAATGAAGATTGCCGCCAGCCTGCCGGCCATGCCGAAAATTTATATTATCGATGATGAGGCGCCGAATGCCTTTGCCACCGGAAGAAAGCCGGAGAAAAGCGTTATCGTGGTCACGGCCGGTTTGCTCAACCGGTTGAACCGCACCGAACTCCAGGGAGTCATTGCCCATGAAATGTCCCATATCTTAAACCGGGATATCCTGTTTATGACCTTTGCCGGAGTCATGCTGGGGACCGTGGTGATGATGTCGGAAATATTTCTGCGGGGTCTCTGGTTTTCAGGAGGGAGCGGCCGGCGATTTCGTTCCCGCAATTCCGACCGGGGGAGCGGAGCGGTCATCATGGTCATTGCCATTGTCCTGGCCATACTGGCGCCCATATTGAGCCGGATTTTTTATTTTTCCATTTCCCGGAAGCGGGAATACCTGGCCGATGCTTCGGGAGCCCGTCTGACCCGGTACCCCGAGGGATTGGCGTCGGCGCTGGAAAAAATCTCCGGTTCCGGTTTGAAATTTTCGCGGGCCAACAGCATCACCGCTCCCATGTATATTGTCAATCCGCTCGAAGCCGGAAAAAAATCCCTGACCGGCCTCTTCAGCACCCATCCGCCGGTCGAGCAGAGAATCAAGATATTGCGCAGCATGTCCCGGGGAGTCAATTATGTAAACTACCAGTCGGCTTTTCGCCTGGTCACAGGGAAAGGCATTGTCCCGCCTTCCGGATTGAAGGATTCCCAGGACCGGCCCTTCAGCAAACCGGCCGAGGAACCGGCGGGAAAGCAAAGTCCGGTTGATAAAAAAAGGGAACTGGGGGATTTAATCCGGGTGATGAACGGATTTGTGTTCCTAACCTGTACCTGCGGGTTGAAGATGAAGCTGCCGCCCGGATTCAAGCAGTCAACCATCGAGTGCCCGAGGTGCAAGCGTTCTATTGCCATACCCCGCGCTGAAATCGCCGCTCTGTCCGGAGTGGCTGCTGCCGGTGTACTGGCCGGCCAAGCTGGAGAAAAAAAGTTATCCGACGCCCAACTGCCCGGTGGCGTCCGAAAACCTGCCGGACCACTAACCTATACCCGGAAAACCGATGGCTGGGAAAGCATCAGTTGCAGTTGCGGTAATCACATTCCGTTGTCGCCGGCTCTGCTGGGAACCACCCTGCGCTGCGGTAAATGCGGCCGGGAGATTCAAATCCGGCTCCCCTGAGAACGAGCAAATCAACACGGTTCCCGGTGATATCCGGATTCCCCGGAAATATTGTCCGGTTTTTAATTTAAATTAAAAAAAGTGATTGACTTTCCGGTTTTGCTTTTTTAATATGATGGCCAGGAGAGAAACATGAAGAATAAATGGTTTACCTTGTTGGTCGGACTTTTTTTTCTGGGATTGATGACCTTTCCCGGCTGCAAAACCGCTGATGCTCAAAATTATACGCTGACCGTAACCCTGGAAGAGGGAGTTGAAGGTACCCCGGCAGCCGGTTCCTTCGACTATGAAGAAAACGCGGTTGTCAATTATAATTATTCCCTGCAATTCGGATATTATAACCTGGTCGTGACCCTGGACGGGAATGCGGTGGAAGATGCCGGGACCATCACCATGAACCGGAATCATACCCTGAACGTCACCGCCGATGCCATGGTGAATCTCAACGGGTCCTGGAAGGGAAATTGTGTATATCAGGGTAAAAATTTCAGTTTCAGCGCCCATTTCGGTGGTGGATTCTACACCGGGACCGTTTTTAATGCCAGGATTGACACCGTGACCGGTACCGGGCAGGGCCCTTATACCGTCACCGGCAATCAGATCGAATTCTACCTGGTTTTTCGCTGGAATACCAATGATTTTACCGGAACCATTGATAATCCCGATCACATGAGCGGTGACTGGGCCGAACATGGAGGCGGAGAATCAGGAACCTGGTACCTGGACAGACAGTAATATTCTGTAAGTAAAAATAAAAGGTTTATTCGATATCGCGATAAAAAATCTTGAAATCCAGCAGATTTTTTTTCAGGTATTAAAGCCATGCGTTCCTACAAGGTTTTTTTTCTAATTTTAATATTTTGCATTGCCGGTTGTTCTGGCGGATCGGATGATGGAAATGCCGGAGAAAATCCGGAGAGGAATTCCCTGTATGTGATCGACCGGGTGGAAGATCTCCCGCTGGAAGAGACCATTAACAAACACTGGTTTCCAGTTCCCACCGGAACGCTACCCGGCCAGTGGGCGTATTTTGTCCAGCCGGAAACCGGGCACAACATCCTCCGGATCAGCAGCATCAGCGATGATGCCGGCCTGGCCTATATGGAAGGCGACCCCTCGCAGGGATTGACCAACGGCTATTCCCGGTTCGCCAATTCCAATATCGATGAAACCTATGCCCTGGCTTATTCGACCGACCAGGCCCTGCTTCTCTATGACCTGGCCAACCATACCTCTCTGGGAGCGGTGACCTATGATGGTGAAAATTCGATCGGGGAATCCTGCGATCCCCGCTGGGACCTGTCCGGCCGGGAAGGTACCGAAACCACCATTTACTATCACCTGTGGGGGGAGCGGGAGGTGTATTCTCAGGATGTGCTGAAGGGTTATACTTACCGGGAACTGATCTACCGGTTTGGCGGGGAGATATTGTCCGAGGACCACATGGACCAGGACCGCCATGCCCGGTACCGGGCGGTGAGGTTCGAAAATCGGATAGAGGTGCTGGACCTGAGAAACCGGCAGGTCCTGCCCGGAAAGGTGTTCGTACCTGAGGGAGGCTGTGATATGTCCACCGAAGGCGACTGGCTCTATGTCCAGGGATTCGGCGGAACCGAGGAAACCCGGTTTTACCGGACCAGCCAGTTGGCGGCGGGAAACACCGGGGATTTTGTCAGACTCCCCTGCGCCAGCCACGGCCATGACGGCTGGGCCTTCGATAAAAACGGAAATGAGGTATACGTTTTCCAGGACAACACCAACGACTGGTACAGCGCCTTTAATCCGGAAACCCGGGAGCGGATCGATATCCTGCACATGAGCGAAACCGGCTGGACCTTCAACCAGCACATGGGCAGAATTTACAATCCGGAGAAAAAGGGCTGGCTGCTGATGTCTTCCTATTCGGAAGAAAACGACAGCTGGGCCAACAACCAGATATTCATGCTGGAAATAAAATCTCATGCCGCTGTCCCCAAACCGCGAATCTGGAGAATCGCTTCCACCACCAACAAGTACAATGGAGATTATTTTACCGAGGCCTTTGCCTGCATGTCTCCGGACGGCAATAACATTTACTGGGGAGCCAACTGGATGGGGCATGACAACCTGGAACTTTACCGGGTGGAACTGCCCCCGGACTGGCATCAGGTCCTGGCAGAAGATGAGTGAATAAAAAAGAAGTTGAGAAGTTGAGAGCGGGAATCCCATCTCCCCGCATTCTTATATATAACAGCCGTTCATGGATGAGCTTGCCTCAGGGAGGGGATTGGGCACCATCGCCCATTCTTTTGCATTAATAAATAATATAGCATTGATCATAGATGTAGGGAACAGGCATGCCTATTCCGTGTAAATACAGATCTTCATTGTGACGTTCCCGGCATATTCATAACGGTCAATGTGATACCTCTCTGATGGAAAATTGTGTTTTTCGGGAAATGGATTTTAATGTTGAAATCATATAAAATCTGTTGGGTGAGAAAAAAATGAAATTTGCACATGTGAATATTGTGGCCCGGGATTGGCAAAAACTGGCCCGGTTTTATGAGCGGGTGCTGGAGTGTGTGCCGATTCCGCCGGAGAGGAATCTGTCCGGGAAATGGCTGGAGAAGGCCACTGGTGTTCCAGAAGCCCGGATTCATGGTATTCACCTGCGTCTTCCCGGTGATGATTGCGGGCCGACGCTGGAAATTTTTCAATACGGTCAATCCGTCGCCTCATCCGCCAAGGCCATTAACCGGGAGGGAATTTCCCACCTGGCTTTCCGAGTGGATGATGTTGAAGACACCTGCAAAAAAATCATGGATGCCGGAGGAAAATCGGTTGGTGAATTGGTAGACACAGAAATTAAGGGAGCCGGCCGGATCCACTTTCGCTATATGACCGATCCCGAAGGCAATATTATCGAACTGCAGAAATGGGACACATGAAACCTGACTCCAATAGGTGATTAAATTCGGATGTGAAAACCGGCGGAATAGATAAATGAAGTATAGCTAGCGTCGATAACCACATATCCACTGAGATTTTCCACGCCCATTTCCGCATGAAGTCCGAATGAAATCAGGTCTGCCAGAATCCGTTCGAAATTGTATTCGACTCCGATTCCGCCGCCGACCAGAAGCCCGGTTTCACTGGCTCCCCACTCTTCTACTTTTTCAGCTCCAATCAGGCCGTATCCATAAACATTAAAATTATTAAATTTTAGGAAACGAAACAAACTTCGTAAGCCATATGCCTGTCGATCTCCTATTAATCCGTAAAGTCCTTCCACTGCAATTCGGGGTGAAAGATTGACCATGAGGCTCAATCCCCAGCAATTGTAGGTGATCCGCTGGAATCCAAGACCATATCGGGCAGGTTCAATTTTTTTTGGGGAATCGGCTTGAGACCAGATGGTGTGTGACCACGCCAACATCAGAATAAGCATCAAACTGACAGTGGTTTTTTTCATTGCTCCTCCTGTAATAAAAAACTTTCATACCATACGATTGTTTTTTTTTCAAACTTTTATTTTTTTAAATTACAATCTGAATCCCTAAATCCATCCATCATGTGTATTTTGAATTTCTGTCTTCGAAAAGTACCACTCCATGGACTATCAAAAATATAAAAAAATTGGATCCGGGAATTTTAGATTCGAAGGTTGTTGTCTGGGAACTTAACTTATTAAGCCAATTTGATAGGCCATGGGAATGGTGATGTTGGTTTGATCCCTGAGCCTGGAGATTCGGCGGATGCTCTCTTTCCCCATGACCTTGACCTTATCGTGCAACTCCTGATAATTTCCGAAGTGCTGTAAGGTGTCGAATCGCCTGTATTCCTTTATCCCGCACGCTTCTGCCGCTTTCCAGGCGGCAGCCGCCTTTTCGGTTTCACAGACAAACCAGGCCCACCGGGAATCTTGGCAGTGGTCCATGATAACGACATTCTCGGCCAGGGAATCGGCAGGTTTCAGGGC
>CAZOWT010000023.1:3277-23105 GCA_964583345.1 uncultured Clostridia bacterium | reverse complement strand
ATATTTCCATATCATAATTGACATCTTTAAAAATTTCAAACATTTTTTTATAGGATTCCAGGGCTTCGGAATAATCATGATGATACAGACTGGTCTGGACATTCTCTTTGGGCAAATTCCACAGATCCAAAAAATAAGCGCCCATTTCTGCATGGGAACATCCGCCATAGCCAAGGTTGATTTCACTGCCGAAAAAATCCTCTTTGGGATTATTTTCCTGAAATTGAATGATTTCATTGAAACGATCGGGTAAATATTTTAGCAGAATAATTTTCCCGATATCATGGGTCAATCCGACGGTAGCAAACGACGACGATAACTTTTCACCGGTCCGCAGTTCATAAGAAGAAAAGAGTTCACGATTGACCCGCACCGAATGCTTGATAATGGCTTTAAAGACCTGATTTTGCGGTGCCTCCAATTTTTCTGTGCTGTTATAACAAAAAATGGTAACTATGTTTTTAACATTATGCTGTCCCAGATATTTGACCGCATTCTCGAGTGAAGCAATCTTTTTTTCTCTGAAAAAAGCAGAATTTGCGATTTGCAAAATTTTTGTGGAAATGGAAATGTCATTTTCCAAAATGTCAACAATTTCACTTATTGGCCTGTTTTTTTCCAGGGCCTGCGCAAATTTATAATACGTTTGGGGCAAAGCAATTAAATTTTCAATCTGGGACAATAATTCCAACAATTGCTTATCTTCCAGTATCTTTCTGATTTCGAAAATATGCAGGATATGGGACATTAGATCGATCAGGCCATGGGGTTTTTCAAGCGTACTATTGGCGATTCCTTTAAATACCAGAAAAACCGCTTTTTTATGCATTTCGGTTTTTAAAATGGCAATCCGGTAAATCGATGAATTTTTTTCCCTGACATGGGTAAGCAAACGGACAGAATCATTATATTCCGTATCGCAATCACACAGCACAATTCCTATTTTTTCATTTTCAATAATTTTTTCGGCTTCTTTCAGGTCACCGGATTCAAAAACTATTACCCCGGCATCATCAAATGTTTTTTTTAAAATAGGTTTGAAATTTTGATCGACATTAAAAAAAAGAATCCTGCCGGCAACATCTGTTTGTTTTTCTTTAAAGGTCTCTGCCATGTCTGCCTTTTTGTTTTTTCCGGAAAATGAAGAGGCTAAAAAATAATAGTGAAAAATCTCCTTCCTGTCAAGATACAACCTTAAAACCCATTTTTTTACTATTTGAGATTAATCCCGGCAACCTCCATTAATTGATTTTCAGCATCTATAACATCTCTATTTATCATAGCAATCGTGTCATCAATTCGTTCTTTCAGTTCAACCGAAACGGGTGTGTCCTTCATTTCTCGAAGCACCTGAATAGCCATCCTGTAAAAACGGATAATTTCACCTTCATCATGATTGGTGTTTAAAATATTCTTTTCGAAAGATTGGTTATCCATCCAGTCCATTAGTGAAAACGAGAGATCGTAGTAAAATCGCTTGCTCAATGGTTTTATATGATATTTCTTTTCGGAGCGGTGAATATAACCAATGATTCGATTTGAGCTCGAACAAAGCGACTTTAATTCATGATTTAATTTCACTTTCTGTGACCGGACTCTTGGCTCATATACCACGGCCAGACAGAGTACACCCAGCATTCGGGAATTTAATTTTTCCAGAATTCCGGATGCATAGCATTCTGACAGTGGAAGCTCATAGCCATACATCTTTTTTGCAAACCGACCCTTATCGGTTAATTTCCAGCCCTGGATGTAATTGAGGTTTTTGAGTATGTTTAATCTCAGTTTCATCTGTTCCAACTGCCAGCTATGCTTTTTATTCCTTTCCTGAAAGAAATGGAAAGAAAGCGGATAAATATCGGTTAATTCTTCCCCGTATATTTCATATAAATTCAGTAAAGTCGCATAGGATATATTAAACCGACTGCGTATGGGTTCGGGATTCCCATTTAAAAGCTGTTTCAACTCAAGAAAATTCAATTCATGCGGATTGATTCGACTATATACGAAGCCCTCTTTATCAATTCCTCTCCTGCCAGACCTCCCGGCCATTTGGAAAAAATCCCGCGTTTTTAACCGGCGAAAGAACTTGCCGTATTTTTTTCTCAATTCATCAAGGACAACCGTCCGGGCGGGCATATTGATTCCCAATGCAAATGTTTCGGTTGTAAATATTATCTTAATGGTTCGAAAAGAGAAAAGTTGCTCTACTATTTCTTTCAGCATGGGATGAATGCCGGCATGGTGATATGCAACCCCCCGGCCCAGGCATGTCCGCAAGGTTTGGGTTCTGGCAGCTCCGGAAATATGTAACTGGAGACATAATTTGTCATACAAATCTAGAATTTCCCGACTCTCCAGGGGAGAGACAAATTCAAAGGCGGATGCTTTTTCAGCCAGATATTCACATCGTTTCCGGCCAAAAGCGAAATAAATACAGGGGATGCGATTGGATTTTAACAGATGTTTCATGAGCAACTCCGGTTTATTCGGAACCAGAGAATGCCCAATCATCAGGGGAATGGTTTTCCCCCGGTTGTTTTTCACATAGATGGCCTTTCTTCTACCATAAGCCAGATGTTTTAGCTTGTCCAAATCATTAATTATCTTTCCCTGATACTGAAAAAAAAAATGCAGCGGTACAGGACGCGACTCTTCTCTGATAACACAAATCTCATGATGGTGAATTTTTTCCAACCATGATGAAAATTCTTGGATATTGGGGATTGTGGCTGAAAGGCCAACCATTTTCATGTGTTCAGGCAAGAAAATCAGTGACTCTTCCCAAACCGTTCCTCTTTCGATATCATCAAGATAATGAATTTCATCAAAAATAATCCATGAATACCCGGAAAAACCGGATTTATTTTCAAGTATCCGATTTCGAAATATTTCGGTGGTCATGATTAACAGTGGTGCAGACGAATTCATATTGACATCACCGGTCAGAATCCCGACTTTATCGGGAAACAACCCATTGAATTCCCTGAACTTCTGGTTTGAAAGTGCTTTTATCGGAGCGGTATAAATCACCCCCACATTTCGATTCAGGCATTTCTTGATCACATGTTCGGCTATAACGGTTTTTCCGGATCCTGTCGGAGCGGAAACCATAACCGAACAACCTTTTTCAACGGCCTCAATTGCATTTTTCTGGAAACTATCCAACTCAAAGTCATAGGAAATTTCGTGGATCATTTATTTTTCCCTGCAGGCCTTTTTGCAGCAAGTTGCCCGCATGCAGATTTGATGTCCCTACCCTTTGACCACCTGACCAAAACAGTATATCCCTTTGAATACAGAATATCGGCAAATTCATTTACGATATTTTCATCAGGAGAGTTAAATTTGCAGGTTTCAACAGAATTATAGGGAATAATATTAATTTTGCAGGGAATGCCTTTCAATAATCGGGCAACCGACAGCGCATTTTCCCTTGAATCATTCAAACCCCGGATAAGAACATATTCGACCGTCATCCGGTATTTCCGGCGGGCTTTTCGGAAATATTCCAATATCTTATCCAAATTTTCTCTTCGGGAAACCGGCATCAATTTTTTCCTGGTTTCGTCGTCCGGTGCATTTAGAGAGAAACTGAATTTTATCCTGGGAAAATCCCGATCGAACTGTTTTATTTTTTCGAGAATGCCGGCGGTTGACAGGGTAATATTCCTGGGTGATATACCCATTCCGGTTTCGGAGGTAATGATTCCCAATGCCTTGCTTAAATTTTCATAATTAAGCAATGGCTCCCCCATGCCCATAAAGACTATATTAAGTTTACCCCTGTAATTGCCCAGATATTTTTTCATCAGGAGTAATTGGGTCAGGATCTCACCTGAACTGAGGTCGCGAATAAATCCCATTTTCCCGGTCGCGCAGAAGGCACAATTGAGTGAGCAACCCACCTGAGAAGAAAGACAGCACGTATAATGTTCTTTTTCCTTCATCAATACCGATTCGATGGCTTGCCCATCTCTCAGCCGGAGTAAAAATTTTTTCGTTCCCTGATCATCTGTGCGTACCGCCATTATTTTATCCAAGCGGGTATCATACATTTTTTTCAAGATTTCACGATTTTTTTTAGCAATATTGGTCCAAAAATCAATATCCGGATTTATTTTACGGTATAACCAGGAAAAAATTTGATCAACCGCATATCGAGTCAGACGAAGCTGAAAAATATCATCCGCCAGTTCATCAAACGATAAATCATATATCCACTTCATGTAAAAACCCATTCTGATAACCAAACAATAGAGACATTTTCAATTAGACCGTAAAGGTTCTTATCAAACAAACAAATCAACGTCGTAAAACATGCCCGGATATCCATTTATTGAAAAGTATAAACAATCCCAGCATCAAAAACCATTGGACCAAGCAGGTCATCACACTGAACGGATTGAAGGGATTATACCACTGATCGGGCGCATAAACAGTCGCCGACAGCGACAACCACCAAATCAGCAGAATCGCCGCAGCAAAAGGAACAAAATATTTCAATATCAGCTCCCACCAGCGTCCCAACTTCCAGTCGTTTTCACTGAATTGAATTTCCCTCAATCTTAAACGTGAAATTCCATAACGAATAGCGGCAAAGGCAATAAAAGATCCGGAAATCATCAACGCAACCCCCCAGACAAAGTCCTGATTGCTCAGAAAATTCAAATTTCTCGCCGAAGGAATACCCAACAAATAACAGACTGCCACCACCACCAATATGGCACGATTGCGATTGAAACCGGAATCAATCAGTACACGCGTAGGTAATTCCAGCATGGCAATCAAGGAAGAGAATCCGGCAAATGTCAGTCCCAAAAAAAACAGTACCGCCAGCGGGGATCCCATGACCATGCGGGCAAAAAGTTGAGGGAGCCAGATAAAGGTTAAACCCGTGGATGCCGGTCCGCTGGTCCGCATGATCTCCAGGACCTGAGGGTCTGTCATCCCCATTTCGGTACGAAGAACAGCGAAAACCGTTCCGAAAATCATCAAGGCGGCTAACATTGATACGGTATTGTTGCCGATACCGGTCAAAAAGGCATTTTTTACCGTACCATGTTCCTGTTTCATATACGCCGCATAAGTCAGGAAAAGCCCCCACCCCGCGCCAGTATCCCAGGCATTTTGGGTCAGGGCCGCGAGCCATACTTCGGGTTCCAGCAGTTGACGCCATTGTGGAGTAAACAGATAGGTCACGCCATCCCAGGCTCCCGGCAGTGTCAAGGCCCTCAGCACCGATAAAACAACAATAATTAACAATGTGGGGATCAGAATCTTGTTTACACGTTCGATAGAATTTACTCCCCGCCAAATTGCCAAGGCCCCGAATCCCATTGCCAAGGCATGAAATAGAAAGGGCCATCCGCTATTCTGGTAGTTATTCCAGATGGCCATAGAGGTTTCCATATTCAAGGGAAGGGGATTGAATAACATCTGCAAAAAATAATAAATGCACCATCCGACAATAACCGTATAAAAGAAGGTAATGGCTACCGAGACAAACGCCACAAAGGCTCCCATCCAGGTAAATTTGGTGCCGGCAATTTTTTTAAATACACCGATTACGCCGGTTCGGCATTTTCGCCCCAGAATATATTCGGTAATAATCAAGGGTATGCTCCATAAAAACAAGAAGCAAACCCAGGCAATTAAAAATGCCCCGGCGCCTTCATCCCCGCCATACTGGGCCGCAATCCGGGGAAATCTCCAGATATTGCCTGTTCCAACCGCTATTCCCAGTACGCTCAACAACAAACCCAAACGTGATGAAAACCTTTGATTCACACTGCTATCAATACTTTTAGACATGTTTGACTCATACTCCCATGAAAATAAAGATTATTAATAGGATCAAAAAAACCAAAAAAAACCGCTCATTTTTTCTCTGCCGGGAACTGGAAGACAAATGGTTTGGGAACATTTTCATTTTTTTTGATGATGCGCTTGAGTTCTGGTATTAATACCGCATACTCCTTAATAAATTGCTTCGCATTGCTGGGGCGGCCGCTCTGTTCAACGTTAATCACCATACCCATCATTTTTCTCATCGCTTTCCTAAACTTTTCATAATCAATTAAAATAACATCAGCGTTCAAATCAAAAATCAATCCTTCATTTTTGAACAAAAAATTCAATTGAATCAAATACGGATTTTTCCCGGTGTCATCCGCTTCAGATCTGATTTTTTCAATCAGATAGACCACATACGTTGTATAGATTCTCTTCTCTCCGGGTAGTGAAGACAATTTGTCATCTTTTAATACGGACACACTGCAAATGGCGACAGCATCAGCTTTTACCTCTTCAATACAGGTAAAAAGGTTTTTTAATTTTTTACTGACCAATGCCGGCTGTTCGGATTTGGCTTGCACAAAATATGGTCCCAGATAATGGGCGATCTGATGCAATATCAGATGGGTGAAATAGGGTTTAAAATGAACATTTTTGTTTAAAGACGCATCAAAAACATTGACGGATATAGGCTTCACGATCCGGTCAAATAAATTCCTGGCAATATTCCTGAAAATAATAATTTTTTTCTCCGCCCCACTCGAGTTATCAGTCATCGGGGGGTGAAGCAACACAAAATTGCCTGGCGTGGCGGAATTCAAAAGATCAACGATCATGAATTGGTCGAGAATTTTAATCGGTGCCGGGGAAGCTGAAAACTTGGTTATGGTATTGGTTTTCATTTTTTCGGCAAATGACAAATATTTATTGGCTGCTCTTGAATAGTTCGGATTATTAAAAAGCACATAAACTTCATATTTTTTCTTTTTTTTATGAAATCTGAAAATTAAATCAATTTTCTGTTTTTCCAGCACGAGCCATTTTGAATAACTAGAAGTGAAATCATCACTACCGATATCCTCGGATAACGTGATTATATAATCTTTTATGCTTGGATTCGCTTCAATTTTTGCGGCTTTCTTTAATAATGAAGAAATGTCAGATTTAATTTTTTTGATGGATTCCGAGGAAATATCTTTCTGGTTCAGTTCATTTACCAACGGAAGGATCCGGGAATATAATTGATAAATTGATTTCGAATGGCTATCCAGATTTTTGCTTTCGACCACCGATTTAAAATCAGGATTATTTTTGCTTTTTTCGTCTTGGGCAAAATGAGTCGAAGAAAAAAGCCCGACTAAAATCAAGACAAACCAAAATCCTTTCATTTTTTTCCGAAAAACTCAGAACGCTTGTAATATGATACCAGATCGGTAATAAATACTTTAAAACCTGCTGAAGCCGGAATGGCGATTAGCAGTCCCCAAAATCCGAATAATTTGCTGAAAATAATCAACGATCCCAGCACCCAGATAAAATGAAGGCCAACTTCTTTGCCAACGATTTTTGGATAAAAAAACCAGTTTTCACTTCCTTTGACGATAATAAAAACCAGGATAATCAACAGCAGTTTTTCAATGGATTGAAAATAGGCAATTCCAATGATAATGGATATAATGAAGCCAACAATGGTGCCCAGATAGGGGATAATGTCTCCGAGACCGGACAAAACGCCGATTAAAACCGGGAAAGGCAACCCGACCAAGCTTAATCCGATTGAATAAAGTATTGCCAAAATTATTACCACAATGGCTTGCCCCCTGATAAACGAGGATAAAATTTTGTCAAGATTATCCATTTTCAGGGCAAAACTTCCTGAAAAACGTTTGGGTACCAATCCAAACAATATATTTTTTATCTTGTGATAATCCCTCAAAAAATAATACGAAAACAAGGGAGTTAAAAATAAAAAAGCCAGCAGCATAAAAACACCATATAAACTGGAAAATCCTTTGATAAGCAGATCGGAAAAATTATTAAGTACATTTCCGATTGATACCTCAATGCTTCCCATAATATCTATATCACCGATATATTGAGAGAAATTCTTGGTTAAATAATTGCTGAAAATTTCAATTCTTTCCGAAAATTGCTTTAAGAGCGGCGGAAGTTTTACGGCGGCATTTTTTATCCGTTCGATGAAGTCCGGCAATAGAATTCCTACCAGAAAAGAAAATGCCAGAACCAGGAAAACCATGAGCAGAGCGGAAATCACCGGTCTGGATATCGATGTTTTCCTATCCAGAAAACTGACAAAGGGATTAAACAGGTAGGCAATCACCACTGCGAAAAAAACCGGCACTGCCAGCAGCGTAAAATTTTTCAAACTCAGAATGATAAAAATAACAATAAGCATATAGACAAGAATAGCCACCACCGGGGGAGGGAATATGACTTTTAATTTCTGCATCTACAGTTTGTTTAACAAAAAATCCGAATAAAGTAAAGTTTTTTTTAAACATTTACTGTTTTTGAGCTTCATTTATGCCAAAAAATATCCTCTACGCCCTTGATTTTCTGGATTTCAGGTTTTGCCCTCAACATGAATTTGCTCTTCGGACAGGTTTACATTTACTTAATAATACCCTATAATTCCCAAGGAGGATAAATTGGATTTCCAAGGAATGTTTAAAGCATACGACGGAAAAATTTTGAAGAATTTCCCGGAAATAAAATATTCAAATCTGTATAAAAAAGTATGGGATAACTTCTACTTCGAATTTATAACCGACAGCGACAAACAATTGTTTTCACCTATTTACACTTTTTTACGAGGAGAAACCCAGCCTGATTATACGGAATTTTTATCTAAGAATAACCAATTTTTCGATTCATTGAAAACTTTCATCATCAATTCACTTTTTATCTACAGTGCCATCATCGAAGAAAACGCATATTACATTTCAAATCCGCAGAGTATTATGATGGCCAGAATGATATGCCGGAAGGAAAATGAATTCGAGGTAAAATTCTATACCCATTACGAAGATGAATTACAGAATTCGTACAATGATAAAATTTACATTGGCAGAGATTTCATAAACCTTGAAACATTCGAGAGGAAACATCTGGGACTTAAATCGTTTTACCTTTCATTCATCGATCAGAACCATAAAATTCAGGACCGGGCGAAGCAAAAGCTCAGATATTATAAAGATTACAAAAAACCTTATTTGAATGAAATTGATTATTCGGTTAAAGAAATGGTATCGGATTCCATCGATCGAATTGAATTTTTCCCGGAAACAAAAATCAGCGATATATCCACCATAAAATTGATTGAGGTAACAGACAACATCCTCTATCTTCAAAACCTCATGACCGAATTGCGCGAATTTACCATTGAATTTGAAAATAAACTCCGCTTGAACCAGGAAATCAATTTTGCCAAATATCTCACCAAATTTTCCAAAGATCTGAAAAACCAAATTTTATTCCTGCGGAAATTATCCACTTATATGCATCTGAGAATATCCAATTTTTCCATATGCAAATGTTGAAATCATCGAAATGGATTGTATATCAAGCCAGAAAAAACAAAATGTTAGAACCCTTTGTGGCGCATTCAGTAAGAAATGGCGTTATATCTTATGGTTTGGGACCTTATGGATACGATATCAGGCTTGATAAAACTTATAAAAAAATCAAACCGGGTATCGAAAAAATCAATCCGCACAATATCGGCGAAAGTGATTACGAAACGTTCTGCGAGACGGAAATAGCTATTGAGCCAGGTTCTTACATCCTGGGCAGGAGCGTGGAATTTTTCAGAATGCCCAGAAAAGTGATCGGGCTTGCCCTGGGCAAATCCACTTATGCCAGAAGCGGGATACTGGTCAATGTTACGCCCCTGGAACCGGAATGGTCCGGGTATCTGACCATTTCAATATCCAATTTATCCGGGCGAACCGCAATTCTATACCCAATGGAAGGAATTGCCCAGATAGTTTTTTTTGAAAGCGATGCACTTCCCCTTTTCTCTTACAAAGAGTTAAAGGGAAAATACAATGATCAAAAAGACATCACCCCCTCCAAAATCCGGTAATTTTATCACCCAGGCGAACCAGATCATTCGGCAAACCCTAAAATCGGTCGAACCGGCGCATCTGGTTCAGACACAGATTAGAATAAAATCAAATCAGTTGATCATAAAAGAAAAAAAATTTGATTTGAATCGGGTTGATAAAATTCATGTGATCGGAGCCGGAAAAGCCGTATCGAATTTATACCTGGGAATTAAAAAAAAATTTGGCCCAAGAATACACGGGGGCATAATCATTTCTCCAAATACCGGTAAAGTTCCGGATGAAAATGTTGAATTTCTTGCCGGTAATCATCCGGTCCCAGGAAAAAAAAGTTTTAATGCGGGCAGGAGAGTCGTTAAATACCTATCCACCCGGGTCGGCCCGGATGATCTGCTTCTGGTATTAATAACCGGGGGGGCTTCATCAATGATGTGTTATCCCTGGCCCGGATTGGAGCCAAACGACATTATTCAATTAAACAAAAAACTAATAGCTTCGGGAGCCAGTATCCGGGAAATCAATTGCATACGAAAACATTTGTCCGGTTTGAAGGGCGGGAGACTCGCCGAACGGGTCTATCCGGCCCATATCATCACCCTGATCCTGTCGGATATCATCGGTTCTCCGCTCGAAGATATCGGATCCGGGCCGAGCATAGGCGATTCAACCACATTCGATGACGCTTATGCAATTCTTGAGAAATATAAATTGATGAGGCCGTTGAGTCCGGGACTACGCGATCATTTCAAAAAAGGCAGAAAAAATCAAATCCCGGAAACCCCATCACCCGGAAACAGCGCATTCAAAAACAACCTTCATTTCTTGCTGGGGGATAATTCCATTTTTCTAAGAACTGCCCGACAATATGCAGAAAGCCTGGGAATAAAATCAATCATATTGACATCCCGGGATCGCGGGGAAGCGCGGGAAGGGGCAAGAATCTTTGCCGCAATTATGGAAGAAATTGTATATCAGAAGCAGCCTTTTAAACCGCCAGTGCTTATTTTGAGCGGTGGAGAACTGACGGTTACCCTGAAGGGAAAAGGAAAAGGGGGAAGAAATCAGGAATTTGTATTGCAGATGCTAAAAGAATTGAAAGATATCCCAAATCCGTTTTTTGTGCTTAGTATGGGAACCGATGGAATAGACGGCCCCACGGATGCCGCCGGCGCCTGGATCGATGAAAAAACCATGAAAAATGCGAAAAAATACAACCTGGATATAAACGAATATCTCAAAAACAACGATTCCTATGCATTCTTTAACCGAATCAACCGGTTGGTCAAAACCGGCCCCACCAACACCAATGTCATGGATTTCCGGATGTTTTACATCCCCTGATATCAAAATTGTCGACAATACGGTGAAACAGGAAAAAGATAAATCATCCATCCTCTCTGTTCCGTCTAATTTCGCGACATAGCCTGATAAGTTGATTGATTGCCCTGTGCAGGGTTTCCGGAACTTTCGTATCTCCGGTCCACTCCAGGGAATATTTCCTGCCGTTAAGTTCGACTATAAGCGATGAACAGAAGGCGGAACCGTATGTCTTCTCTTCGGGCTCAGGATACAAAGCATCAAGATCGAGAATGCCGTTCCGAACAATCCAATTCTCAAAACTGCCCATTTCCATCCCGGTAAGCCAGATCAATGCCATATGGCTGTCGTATGACTCCAGGCTCTGTTTCATGGGGAAACAGTCCCCTTCCTGAAAAGACCGGCGGCCGGTATGCCATTCGAACCGAAGTTGATTCTCTATGCTCACTTCTATTTTCATCAACCCGGCATGGTGGTATTGAATCCGGAGATTACCCGCAGTAGCCAGGGAAACGAGCATCAGACAGCCCGCAAAAGACAGCACCAGCTTCTTTATTTTCTTGGGTCCGGCATCACGATTAATAATCATCAGACTTGCAGAGGAAATGGTTGGGCCAACTAAATTCCAGTTTTTTGGTTCATTATTTTAAAATGATACCGAATATCGCCAACAGAAAAGCAAGATTCATCGAAACAACGTATGAATAGAACCACGGCCCGGTTTTTCCACTCTCTTTCCTGTTTATTTCATGGTATTGACTAAGATATTTCAGGGCCAAAACCCTAAAAAATACAATATTAATTTTTATATTGTGCTTGGACAGATAAGAGGCTATAGCTATGATTGATACCACACCCCATAGACCACACAAAATTGCTAAAATTAAAAACAGATTACTCACTTTCACCTCCTTTATGGTTTAAAAGCAAAATTTTAAAAATGAGTGGCATTTCCATGAATCGGGATAACCGATAATAAATATGAGAATATATAATATTATTAAAATAAAAAAGAAACTTCAATAAAAAAAGTAATTTTTAAATATTGATGGAGAGGAGTAATAATTTAAGGTTAAGTATAAAATATTGGGTCAATATCTATTAATTGAATTGGTTGCC
This sequence comes from uncultured Clostridia bacterium, assembly GCA_964583345.1. Lineage (GTDB taxonomy): Bacteria > Acidobacteriota > Aminicenantia > UBA2199 > UBA2199 > CAZOWT01. The sequence goes on along the minus strand of CAZOWT010000023.1, from coordinate 10,788 downwards.
ATCGATGCACTTTCGCATGCCCGGCTGCACCCGGGAAAGAATCAACGAATATTGATAATGGTTTTCCCGGAAACCTCGGTGACCTGTCCGATTAAATAATATTTTTCCTTTTGGGCGGTTAAAATTTTTTCGGCCCTGGACAAATTATTTTTATCGATAACCAACACCATGCCGATTCCCATGTTGAAAACCCGGAATTGCTCGCTTTTGCTGACCTTGCCGGCCTCAACCAAAAACTCAAACAATGGCGGAACCGGCCAGATTTTCTCAATCTGGGCTCCCAGTCCATCAGGCAGTATCCTGGGAATATTATCAATGAAACCTCCTCCGGTGATATGGGCCATTCCCTTGATGATATTGGCTTCAATAAGGGCCTTCGTCGGGTTGAGATAGGAGCGGTGCACGGCCAGCAATTCTTCTCCAATGGTCTTTGAAAGCCCACTGACCTTGCTCCCCACCTTTAATCCCAATTTTTCAAAAACAATATGCCTGGCCAGTGAATATCCATTGGTATGAAGGCCGGACGAAGGCAGGCCCACCAGGAGGTCTCCCTTATTTATCTTTTTTCCATCGATCACTTTGTCCTTTTCCACCAGTCCCACAATAAAGCCTGCAATATCGTATTCATTTTCCTGATAGAATCCGGGCATTTCGGCGGTTTCCCCTCCAAGAAGCACAAAATCATTATCAACACATCCGTCCAAAACACCTGACACAATTTCAGATATGGTCTCCGGGTTCAGCTTCCCCACCGAAATATAATCCAGAAAGAACAACGGTTCGGCACCATAAACCAATATGTCATTCACGCAATGGTTAACCAGATCTTTTCCAACCGTGTTGTGAACCCCCATTAGAAAGGCAACTTTCAGCTTTGTGCCCACTCCGTCAGTCGAAGATACCAGAATTGGTTTTTTGGTTATTTTTTTTAACGGGAAAAATCCGCTAAATTTGCCAATTTCCTGGACACCCAACTTCTTGACCATCTCTTTGATCTTCTTAACGGCCTGATTGCCTTTATTGATATCAACACCTGCCTGAGCATACTGGTCTTTTGGCATTGAGCGGAGCCTCCTTCAATTCAAGAAACGAATATCTGAAATTCTATTATTCATCAGGAAAAAAGTCAATTGAAAATCCCTGGTTTTTTGATAAAAAGCAAGAACGGGAATGCCTGTTACTGGTTTTTCGCACAATTTCCGGAAAATGCAATTGACAAATACGACACAAATCCAATATGATTAAAAATAAAAAAATGTCAAAAAAACATAAATCCAAAGCATTTAAACTTCCGCACACACTGGTCATCATCTATGTACTGGTGCTGTTGATGTATGTTTTAACCTGGATTATTCCCTCCGGTGAATTCCACAGGGTTGAAAAATCGGTTGAAGGCAATGTCAGATTGGTCACCCAGCCGGGTACGTTTCGTTATGTGGGAAAAAAGAATGTTAACCCGGCTTCCCTGCTGGTCGCCCCCATTCAAGGATTCAAAGAAGCTGCCCTTATTATCGCATTTTTATTTGTTATCGGCGGGGCTTTTGCAGTCATTCAGAAGACCGGCACCATCGACATGGCGATAAAAAAGATGACCCATACCTTTTCTCGGCACCCCAGGTATCAAAAATTTATCATTCCCGTGCTGATGGTGGTGTTTTCCCTGGGAGGAGCCATATTCGGAATGTCAGAGGAAACCATACCCTTTGTTCTGGTTTTTATCCCTTTGGCCATATCTCTGGGATATGATTCCATTGTCGGCATATCCATCCCCTTTCTGGGCGCTGCTGCCGGCTTTGCAGCCGCCTTTTTTAATCCTTTTACGGTCGGGATTGCCCAGGGCTTATCCGATCTCCCTCTCTATTCAGGATTGCCTTACCGTCTTTTTGTCTGGTTTATCAGTACTTCGGTTGTTATTTTCATGGTCATGATGTATGCCCAGAAGATAAAAAAGAATCCAAAATTGAGTCCGGTCTTTGAGATTGACCGTCAACGCCTTCATGAGGCCGGCCAGGACAATATAGATATCTCGAAATGGAATTGGAGAAACCGCGCGGTTTTGGAAGTTTTTTCAGGAGGCATAGTCATATTAATTGCCGGTATTCTTTTTCAGCACTGGTTTATCATTGAAATTGCGGCTGTTTTTTTGGCAACTGGAATTTTCTCCGGTTTGGTTGCCAGGATTTCCCCGTCCGAAATTGCCCGCAATTTTGTGCTGGGGGCAAAGGATATGATGAACGTTGCTTTTATTATTTCCTGTGCCCGGGCCATTCTGATCATCGCTCAGGAAGGGAAAATACTGGATAGTCTGCTTTTTTACGCCTCACAGTTTATTGCCCTATTTCCCAAAATCATTGCCGCCCAGATGATGTTTGTTACCCAATCAATTATTAACTTTTTCATTCATTCCGGAACAGCGCAGGCGGCATTGACCATGCCCATCATGTCTCCCTTGAGCGATCTGGTGGGAATCACCCGACAGACGACTGTATTTGCTTTTCAGCTATGTGAATTTATTCTTCCTATATTGCCAACATCAGCCGTAACTATGGGAGTTTTGGGCGTTGCCAAAATACCCTGGGAGAAATGGGCCAAATGGTTTCTTCCCATGATGCTGGTACTTGTCATTTTGAGTTTTCTGTTGTTGATCCCACCGGTTTTGGTCAATTGGGGCCCATTTTAACCAGGGATAACCGGAATTACAATTTATTGTATCCAGATTGAGAGACAATCATTCCATCAACTTGAAAAATAAGAAGACTTCGGTTAAAATATTGAAAAAGAACAACAGATAAATTGTGTTTTTATGGAAAATATTTCAATAACCTATCGATTCAAAATACCTGAAAATTCCGATGAGGTTTTTAATTTAAATATTCACCCGGTTACCATTTCCCTGATTGGAAATATCCCGAAAAACCTGCCACAATGGACCCATCTGGAATTTTACCAGTGCCCGAATTGCACCCTGTCAAGTAAAAAATATTCACATTGCCCGCTGGCCAGCCATCTGGTCGGTATTGTTTCCCGATTCAACCGTCTGCTATCCTATGATGAAATTCAAGTGGAAATATCGACAAAAAATCGTCTGATATCCAAAAAAACAACCGTCCAAAGAGCGCTTCAATCCATGATGGGATTGATTATCGCAGCAAGTGACTGCCCGCATACCGTTTTCCTGAAACCCATGGCCAGATTTCATCTTCCTTTTTCCGACGAAGTTGAAACCATTTACCGCGCAACCTCAATGTATCTATTGGCTCAATATTTTAAAAAAAAAGAAAAGGGTAAGGCGGATTTTACACTAATTGAGCTAATGGATATGTACGACCAGTTGCATATCATCAATACAGCCATTGCCAGCCGTTTGCGGATAGCCGGTGAAACCGATTCGACCGTCAACGCCATCGTTTTATTGGATATTTTTACAAAAACCCTGCCCAAGGCAATTGACGAATCCCTGAGAGAAATCCAATATTTATTCAAACCGTTTTTTAAAAAAAAAGGAAAATGAAATCATTGAAACCCATCAAATAAAATAGGAAAGTATTTCGTTGAGCAGCAAAATTTTCTCCGGATTAACAGCAATATTATTCCGTTTTTTTACCAGAAAATGATTGGATATCAGCATATCCAATTCATTTTCGCGATGATTAAAACTTGATAAAGAAATCCCCTTCAACAACCGTAATCCAACGACAATTTTACGGGTAGCCGGATTAATTTTCTTTTTCGTCCCGATCGGAAGTTTATTTATATTTAACAATCGGATATACCTGTCCATTGACCGGACATTTTTGTAATCAACGCCATCTTCATAACCCGAAGCTGAAAGTCCAAATCCCAAATAATTCTGATTTTCCCAATACTTCAGATTATGCCGGCATTCATATCCTGTTTTGCAGAAATTGGAAACCTCAACGTGCAAATAGTCATGATCCTTCAACCAGGTGCGGGAAAAATCATACAATTTCTGTTCCATATCTTCAGAAACATTTTCCCGGGGAACCTGTTCCAGCAAGTAGCAGGATACGTGAGGAATATCAAATGTTGATAAATAGGAAAAATTGCCGGAGATTGATTTTATCGTCTGGCTGGGAAGTCCGATTATAAAATCAACATTGATGTTGTTGATACCAATATCCTGAGTTGTCTTTATTGAATCCAGGGATTGGGAAACCGTATGGTTTCTCCTCAAATATTCGAGATCCTCATTTTGGAATGACTGGACTCCGATACTCAAACGGTTGAAACCAGCTTCCTGGATAGCCCGCAATTTATTTTTCGTCAAATCTTCCGGGTTGCATTCAATATTTATTTCCGGCCGGGAAACGATGCTGAAGCAAGCGTGAAGTGTTTCCATAATAGAAAAAATATACCTATCACTGATCAGTAAAGGCGACCCTCCGCCAAAATAAATCGAATCGACAATGAATCCCGGATTCGACTTCAGGCGAATTTCTTTTTTCAAGGCATCGACATACGGACCAACAGACTTCTCGTCATAGGCCAAAGTCAGGAAATGGCAATAAAAACACCGTCTCTTGCAAAATGGAACATGGATATAGATACCCGCTTTGTTCTTCATGGGTCAACCCGACGATTTCAATAATCCCGTCCGATTTATGAGGATAATAAAATCCAAGCTATTATTTTTTTTCCATTTTCCAGCGGACTCCCTCCGGTGTATCCAGCAGGATAATTCCTCTGGATTTCAAATCATCCCTGATGGAATCCGCAAGTTTAAAATCCTTATTATTCCTGGCTTTTTCACGCAAATCTATTTTTTCTTTTATTTCTTCATCTATGACTTCAGATTCAGGTTTTTTGATGACTCCGATGATAGAATTTATCCGATCAACATAATCCAAGATATTTTTCACATCTTCTTGTTTCAGGCCGTCTTTCTTTAAATTAATGCCATGGATGAATTCAAATAATATCCCCAGAGCCCCGGAAATATTCAGGTCATTGTTCATGTTCTCCCTGAACTTTGACTCATTTTCCTTAATGAATTCCGAAACGTCTTCTGCCTGACCTTCAACTGGCCTGAGTCCTTTAAGCTCAAAAATAAAATCATTAATTCTTTTCAGAGATTGTTTCGCTCTTTCAAGGCCTTCAAATGAAAATTTCAATGGTTTTCGATAATGGGTGGATATAAGATTGAACCTGATGACCATGGGATCATACCCTTCTTTAAGCAGACCCCTTAAATTTAAAACATTTCCCAGGGATTTTGACATCTTTTCGGTATTCAAAACCAAATGCTGGCTGTGAATCCAGTAATTGACAAATTTTTCTCCTGTGGCACACTCTGACTGGGCAATTTCATTTTCATGGTGGGGAAATATAAGATCTATTCCTCCGCCATGAATATCAAAATGCGGGCCCAGGTATTTCATGCTCATGACCGAACATTCAATATGCCATCCCGGTCTTCCATCTCCATACCTGGTTGACCAGAATGGTTCACCCTCTTTTTTTCCCTTCCAGAGAACAAAATCCTGTATATTATCTTTGTCATAATTATCTGCATCGATGCTCTTTCCCAATAACAGGTTTTCCTTCGAAATATTTGCCAGCCTGCCATATTCCTTGAATTTCTCAATATTGAAGTAAACAGAATTGCCCTTTGTATAGGCATATCCATTTTTTTCAAGTTTCTCGATAATCTTGACCATTTCATCTATATGTTTCGTTGCCCTGGGATAAACATCCGCTTTCAGTATATTCAGTGTTTCCAGATCCTGAAAAAAAGCTCGTATATATTTATCGGTAACCTGATCCAGAGGCACCTTTAAATCCTGGGATTTTTTTATGGTTCGATCATCCACATCGGTAATATTCATCACATGAAAAACACGATATCCAAGATATATGAAATACCTTTTTAGCAGATCCTGGGAAAGAAATGTCCTGAAGTTTCCGATATGGGCATAGTCATAAACCGTCGGCCCGCAGGTATATAAACGAATTTCTCCCTTTGTTATTTCTTTAAATTCTTCAAGTTTTTTATTCAGGGTATTGTAAAGGATTAAACTCATTATTTTGCTTCCGGTATTTTTTGATTTCTGTTTTCAATAAACCAGCGAACCTGCTTGCAGGCCCTATCAAAAACTGCGATATCGGCATTTGTCCAGTGCGTGCGGTTCAATGCCCTCCTTAATGACCGGTGAAACAATCCCCGATCCTCTTCCCGGAAATCAAGGGACTTCATCAAGGACCAAATGTTTTCAGCCAGGCGATCATATTTATTTTTTTCAGCTCTTTTGGGAAAAGCCAGGTCCATGGCAGCGGCCCCAGTGTGGATATAAATTTCATACACCATGAGCATTACGGCCTGGGCAAGGTTGAGTGAGGGATAATTAACTGCCGAAGGAATCCGGATGAAGTAATTCGCCATCTGGCTTTCATCAATGGTGACCCCGGAATCTTCCCTGCCGAAAACAACGGCAATCTTTTCTTTCCCGCTCCTTTCGATAATCATTTCCGCTGCTCTGGACGGTAAAATAAAATCTTTTTTCCATTTTCCTTTTCTGGTGGTTGCCAGAAAAACCAGAGAAATGTCCCCAAGCGCATCCGAAAGGCTTCCGAATTCTCGGCTTCTTTCAATTATTTCCTGGGATCGGTATCCCAGTTTTTTTTGCTCCTCATGGTCCTTATAGCCAACCGGGTTCACCAGTCTCAAATTGCCAATACCCATATTTTTCATTGCTCTGGCAACCGCACCAATATTGCCGGGATTTTTGGGTTCAACCAGCACAATAAAAATATTGTCAAGAATTTTTTCCATTTTCATTATTCAAATTTGGAGGTGCAAATTATAATATAAAAACCATAATCGGGCAAATATCCTCAAAGACAATATTCCGGGTTAACGTTTCTTCTTCTGCAAATTGGATTTTATTTTTTTCCAGTATTCAAGTCTTTCTTTTATTTTCTTTTCAAAACCCATTTCTCCCGGAATAAAAAAATTCTCTTCCGGAATTTCTTCCGGAAGCGTTCTCATGGTCGTGGTTTTTTCTTTATAGTTATGAGAATATAAATACCCCTTTCCGGCGCCTTTTTGGATTGAAACAACATCAACCGGATTGACCAAATGCGGCGGTACTGGGCTGAGACGGTATTTTTCAACAATTTTTTTCAGGTTGTCACCAGCCATATAAAGAGAATTGCTTTTGGGCGCAGATGACAGGTAAACGGTCGCCATCGTCAGGAAAAGATCACCTTCAGGTGATCCTAAAAATTCATAGGCTTCCTTGACATTCAGGCAGATCCGCAATGCCTCGATATCGGCAAATCCCACATCCTCAACAGCGATTCTGATCATCCTTCGAATGATATACAAGGGGTCTTCTCCCCCTTCGAGCATCCGGTAAAGCCAGAACAGCGAGGCATCGCAATCAGAGTTACGGACACTCTTGTGGAATGCCGAAATGAATTGATAACGGTCATCACCACTGCGGTCATATGAGCCGAATTTTTTCTGAATAACAACCAGTACAAATCCTTCA
>CAZOWT010000023.1:0-3267 GCA_964583345.1 uncultured Clostridia bacterium | reverse complement strand
TGTCCATTACAAATTGTTCATCAACGACCTTTTCTTCTTTAATGACCTGAAAAATAATTTCAATGAGATTCAACAAACGCCGGGCATCACCGATACTGTAATTGATTATAATATTTTTAACACCATCAGGAAGAACAATTTCTTTCCCGGTTTCTTTTTTAATAAAATGAAGGGACCGGTGAAGAATATTCAACAAATCGATGTGTTCAAGGGGATACAACTCTAAAATCTTTATTCTGGAAAGCAGAGCCCGGTTTATTTTATAAGCCGGGTTTTCAATGGTGGTCCCGATAAGAATGATATCCCCCCTCTCTATAAAGGGGAGGAAGGCATCCTGAGAATGTTTATTAAAATGATGGATTTCATCAACAAATACAACCAGCGGCAATCCGGATTTTTTTTTTATTTCATCAGCTTTCTTCATGACTTCCCGGATCTCTTCAATTCGAGAAATCGTGGCAGAAAATTCTATTGAGTGAAAATCCAGTGCTTTTACCAGCAATCTGGATAATGTTGTTTTCCCGGTTCCCGGAGGACCCCAGAATATAATGGAACTCAACCTATTGCTTTCGATGAAAGCATGTAAGATTTTACCTTTTGCGGTCAGATGTTTCTGGCCTTCACAATCATCGAGGCTCAGGGGACGAAGTTTCTCAGCCAGAGGAAAAATGTTTTTCATAGACAATAATTTTTTGCTCAACTAAAATAGTCAATCCCGGATTCAAACAATTTTTGGTCCTTATTGCCGGGAATATTTTTGGCAACCTGCAATCCCTTTCTTTCCGAGTGGGCCATCTTACCCAGAACCCTGCCATCGGGGCTGGTAATGCCTTCAACAGCATTCATGGAACCATTCGGATTATAAGGAAAATCATTGGAGGGATTTCCGTTCAAATCGACATACTGGGTGGCAATCTGTCCCGCCGAAAGCATTTTCTCAAATAGCTCCTTTTCAGCCACAAATCTTCCCTCCCCATGAGAAACGGGAATGGCGTGAACTTCCCCGGGGCGGCTATGGAAAAACCAGGGTGATAACACAGATACAACTTTTGTATTAATCATCCGGGAAACATGACGGCCAATCTGGTTGAAGGTTAAAGTAGGGCTCATTTCATCCATCTCCCGGATATCACCGTAAACCACCAGGCCCAATTTAATCAATGCCTGGAATCCATTGCAAATACCCAGCATTAATCCATCCCGAATGGTAAGAAATTCCATTACTGCGTCTTTAATTTCAGGATTTCTGAATACCGCAGCAATAAATTTCCCCGACCCATCCGGTTCATCTCCGGAACTGAAACCTCCTGGAATAACAATAATTTGAGAATTTGAAATTTTAGATTTCAACAACTTCAGTGATTGATTGATGTCCGCGGGCAAGAGATTTTTAAAAACCAGGGAGTCCACCTTGCCGCCGGCATTTTTAAAAGCAACTTCTGTATCGTATTCACAATTGGTGCCGGGAAATACAGTGATCAAAACCCTGGGTTTGGCTATTTTTCCCCGAGGTTTAAGATTGTTGCGCTCTGGAAAAAGAATTGAAACGGGCTTTCCCGCTTTTTCTTCCAGGTCATACGGGAATACATTTTTAAGAGGTTCCATCCAATGCAAAATAAGGTCATTGATGGGCAACCGGGCATCGTTTACCGTAATAACCGCTTCTCTCTGGGTAGAACCCAGAATTTTATACTCAATACCCTCAAACATTTTTTTTATATCAACTTTGTCGTCGAGTTCCAGAATTATTGAACCGTACTCAGGAAAAAACAGTTTATTCACAGCTATCGAATCCGAAAATTTAAATCCAATTTTATTTCCGAAACACATCTTGCTAACCGCAAAGGCGAGGCCACCTTCCCGGACGGATTGAGCCGAGAGGATTTTTTTCTCAATAATATTACGCGTAATTATTGAATATTTCAATTTTAAATCATCGAATAACGGACATTCATATTGATCCTTTTTGAGAATTACACAAACCACCGGGTTTCCAATGCTCTTGAATTCGGGAGAAATAACCTGATCAATCTCGATGACATTAACCGCAAAAGCAATCAAAGTCGGAGGAACATGCAGGTTTTCGAATGACCCCGACATACTGTCCTTCCCTCCTATAGATGGCAACTGTAATTCGGATAACGCATAATAGGCCCCCAGCAGGGCGGAAAACGGTTTTCCCCACTTTTCGCTGTTTTCTCCCAGTTTTTCAAAATATTCCTGCAGCGTAAATCGGATTGAGGAAAATTCTCCTCCGGTGCAGACAATTTTCGCTACGGCTTCCACCACAGCATAAATACCGGCATGAAAAGGACTCCACATGGATATTTCCGGATTGAATCCATAGGACATAACTGTACCGCTTCTGGTTTTTGCGTCCAGCACGGGGATCTTGGCCACCATAGCTTCAATCGGAGTCAGTTGATAGCGGCCACCGAACGGAAGCAACACCGAACCTGCTCCGATGGTACTGTCAAACATTTCAACCAATCCCGCCTGGCAACAATTATTCAGTGTTTGCAGCATATCAATCCAATCTTTTTTCAGATTTTTCCCTTTGATACTTTTTCTGTTTCCGTCTCCATTAAAATAATTACTGTTTTTTTTGGGTGCCCGAACAAAAACATTTGTTTTTTTGCGAATACCATGGGTATTAATAAAATCCCTAGCGATATCAACGATATATTCCCCGTCCCAATGAATTTTTAACCGGTCGGTAGCCGTAACCCTGGCAATTTCAGTAGCCTCGAGATTTTCATCCCCGGCAAATTTTAAAAAGCGTTCAATATCCTTTTCGGATAAAACAACAGCCATCCGCTCCTGGGACTCCGATAGTGCCAGGTCAGTGCCATCGAGACCTTCGTATTTCTTTGGAATTTTATCAAGATTAATATCAAGGCCGGCTGCAAGTTCACCGATAGCCACCGAAACACCTCCGGCACCGAAATCATTGCATTTCTTTATCATTCCGGTTATTTCCGGATTTCTGAACAGCCGCTGCAACTTACGCTCTTCGGGAGGATTGCCCTTCTGAACTTCAGCCCCAGCCGTATAAATGGATTTTTGGGTATGTTTTTTAGAAGATCCGGTTGCCCCGCCGATTCCATCCCGGCCCGTTCTTCCGCCAACCAGGATGATCGCATCCCCCGGTTGCGGTTCTTCCCTTTTGACATGACTCCGGGCAACCGCACCAATTACGGCCCCCACTTCCATCCGTGCTTCTGGTAGAGCTTGCTCACGTTCGGGTTGGCGTGGCCGTTGGACATC
>CAZOWT010000022.1:0-23214 GCA_964583345.1 uncultured Clostridia bacterium | reverse complement strand
TGAACTTTGGACCTTGATCTTTCCCTTACCTTGACATTCGTTTCCGGGCGTAATACTATTCAGGGGAAGCGTGATCTGATTCTTTCCGCTTTGCGAATCCCTTTCAGGGGCAAAATCCGAATGTCCCTGCTATCGAGGAGGAAAAATGATCCGAAAATTTTTAGTTGTGATGATGGCGTTGTCATTTTGCCTGCCGCTGGTTTCAGGCACATTCAAGGGTGTTACCATGGCCGACAAGGTAAACATCGAGGGAACCGACCTGGTTCTCAACGGTATGGCGCTGAGGAAGAAAATTATTTTCAAGGTGTATGTGGCCGGGCTTTACCTGCCTAAAAAGGAAAAGAGCGCGGGAAAAATTCTCAAAGCCGACGGCTTGCGCCAGACCGTGATGCATTTCGTGCGCAGTGTGGGAGCCGACAAGCTCAATGATGGCTGGATGGACGGCCTGGAAGCCAATACCCCGAAAGCATCCCCGGAATTGAAGAAACAGTTTGAGAAACTCTGCTCCTGGATGGAGGATGTCAAGGACGGCGACCGCATCGTCTTCACCTATATCCCGGAAAAAGGCACCCGGGTCGAGGTCAAAAATAAATTGAAAGGCCAGCTCGAAGGCAAGGCTTTTGCCGATGCCCTCTTTGCCTGCTGGATCGGGCCCAAACCCGGGCCGGGAGAGGGTTTCAAAGAAGACCTGCTGGGGATGGAGTAACGTTCAATGTTCTAAGTTCTAGGTTCAATGTTGGGATTCAGGATTTTGGATTTAGGGGTTGGTAGAGTCGAATATCGAATCATGAATATCTAATGTCGAATATCGAAGTTTAAGTCTCAAATTACCTTCTAACTTCGGTGTTCGAAATTCGTTATTCGGTGTTCCTTTTTCATTGGCTGGTGACTCGTGGTTAGTGACTTGAGGGTCGTGATTGGTGCCTCTCTCACTCTCTCACTGGTTAAAATTGTAATTCGTAAATCGTAAGTCGTGAGTCGTAAGGCGTGAGGAGTGAAGAGACTGGCAAATCTCTTACTCTTTACGCCCTCACACTTTACGCTTCACGAAAGTTTTTTTTACCAATTACCAATCACTAATTACTAATCACTAATTGCAACTGAATGACCATGAATTACACGAGTGCAACGAGTGAATTACAATTGAATTACAGGTTGTTCAATCTTGAACGGTGAACATATAACTTAGAACCTAGAACTGCCTAGAAATAATAATGCAGCCCTAAAGATAAATCCAGCCCCTTGGCCCGGGGAATGTCCGGGTCCGGATTGGGAGTGTACGGTTCGTTTAAAAAATTGGCAATTTTCAGGTTCAGGGTGAACCGGCTGGAAAAATAATAACCGGCTTTAAGGTTCAATAGCTTATAAGCTTCGTTCTCCACTTCCGCCGGTCCCGGATCGCCCTTTTTATATGAATGGATATAATTGATTTCCAGCCAGAAGCGGTCCGCCAGCAGCTTTCCTCCCAGAAAGAGTTGCGCCGAGGGAATGTCGTTCAGCGGTTCATCTGTTCCGGCACTGCGTCCGTGATAGCGGGTGTAATGCCCGAACAGTTCCAGATTCCGGGTGGGGAAAAATTGGAATTCGACTTCTCCGCCGGTTATGTTTCCCCGGCTGATGTTGTCATAGGTATAGATTCCTTCGTCATTTTTATAGCGCTCGATCATGTCATCGATGCGGTATGAAAAGAAGTAGGCGCCCAGAAAGAATTTTTTTGAATAAAGTTTTATGCCGGTATCCAGGTTGAAACTGCTTTCGGGTATCAGGTCCGGATTGCCGATCACGTATTTTCTGCCGGTCAGGCCGGTGTAGAACAGCTCGCTCATGCCAGGGAGCCGGTAGGCTTTGCCCAGGGTAAAAAACCAGGAAACCTTTTCGCCGAATTTTTTGGTTAGCCCCAGAAAGTAAGAAGGGGCATCGGCATTCCGTTCTTTTGATTCCTCGTCCACCAGGGCTTTTATGGAAAACCAGGTGTAGCGAATGCCGCCCATGATGTCAACCGTCCGGATTCCACAATAATCGGCGGTCAGAAAAAGACCCAGGTCGTCCCGCCGCCCGTCACGCAGGGGAAAAGTGGTATCCCGGACGCCGTCTTCTTCCACCGTATTTTCAAAATCAAAGCCCCTCCGGCCAAACCATTCCAATCCGGTTTGAAATGACAGGTTTTTGTTCAATTCGGTTTTAAAAGTGGCTTTTCCTCCCAGGTTGAGCCCCTGGGTTCGGGAAAATTCGGTTACCAGGGATTCAGCGTTAAATTTTTCCAGGGCGTAGAGACTGGGATTGAGGTATACCAGCAGATCGAGGCTGCTCTTTCGGGCGATTTGCTTTTCGGTGTATTGAAAGCGAATGTAATGCTCGCCTTCATCGCTGACGCGTGTGAATGTATCCGGTAAATTTTCACGGTTGGGCTTTCCGATATCGTTTCCGATTCCGCCGATGTAACTCAGAATGAAGCGCCTTTTATCGTTTTCCCGGGATAGTCCCAGTATCCCGGAATAATAGGTGTAACCGGAATGATAAATCTCTTCGTCCGGCGTGGAATAGTTGCCTGCCTTGGTGACCTGAAATGCGGTGTTTAAATCAAAACCTCCGATTTTTTGCTCGACTGCCAGTCCGCCATTCAACCGTTCATCATTGGCATTCACGGAAAAATTCAGGTTGTTGCGGAATGACCGGCCAGGTTCGGGATTGGCGGTCAGGAGCTGGATGACTCCGCCCATGGCATCTGATCCGTACAGGACCGATGAGGCGGAGCGGACGGTTTCGATTTTCTCAACCAGTTCCGGGGCAATCAATTCGGCCGACACCCCGGCCCGGCGGTCGCCGGTTATGCGCATGCCGTCGACCAGCATCAACACCCGCCGCCTGGCTACTCCCCGTATGCTGGGAGTAATGGAAAATCCGCCGCTGCCTATAAAATAAATGCCCGGGGTATTCAGCAGGGTGTCCACGATATTTTCCGGAATTTTTTCCTGGATTTCCAGTTCGGATACCATGCTTTCGGCAGCCGGCACATCCACGGTGCGCTCTTCCCGGTTGAGTGCGGTCACCGAAATTTCTTCCTGAATATATTCCTTGGGTATCAACATCACCGACAGGGATTTTCCGACACGGGGAATCTTAACCTTTAATGAATTGGTATGGAACCGCGCGTGTTCGAAAATCAATGTGATGGTTGAAATTCCCGAGGGAATCTGCAAGACGAATTCCCCCCGACTTGAGGTAAAGGATATGATATTCTGGTTTTTAACCGACACCTTAATCCCTTCCAGGGTGCGGTGATGGATATCCTGAACCACTCCCCGGACGACCGGGCCATTCGGCCGGTTTTCCGGATTGGTTTTTCCGTAAACCAGGACTGAAAATCCCAGGGCCAGAGCCATAAATATGATTAAAGTTTGCCTTCTCATTTTTTTTATACGCAATCCTTCCGGTTCATGTTTTGGCATTATTTTAGAAAAAATATTTTTTAAATCGATGTAAAAACTAGCCGGTCAAGCGAATGCCGGGGTGGAGGTGAATCCCAGACCGGGCTTGCCGGTGGGATATAGGATTCCTTTTTTTAAAATGACGGCACCGTCGGTGGGGTCATCGATCAGGTCGAGATGGCCATCGAGATCCGCATACACCACATTGGACCGGGAAAGGGCAAAATGCAGGCCGGCCGCTATGCCCAGTGCCGCCTCATCCATACAGCCGACCATGACTTCCAGGTTGGCCGCTTTGGCGACCGCATTGATCTGCAGGGCTTCGAAAATTCCGCCGACCTTCATCAGCTTTACATTCACCATGTCGGCCAGATTTCTCTTGGCCAGCCGGAAAGCGTCTCTCAGGGTCATCAGGCTTTCGTCGGCCATCACCGGGATGGGAAGGTTTTCGCTGACCCTACCGAGAAGGTCGGGCTCGCCTTTGGGCGTGGGCTGTTCGATAATTTCTACCCTGGCTTTGCGCGTGGCCTTGAAGAATTGCAGGGATTTTTCCAGTGAATAGCCCTGATTGGCGTCGAATCTCAATTCCATCTTCGGGCCCACGGCCTCCCGGACCTTCAGGATACGTTCGATATCGCTTTCCACATCCTTCCCGCCCTTTATTTTTAGCGATTTGAAATCCTGCTGCAAATACTCCCGGGCCTTGCTCACGGTTTCATCCAGGGGCAGGATGCCGATGGTGATGCTGGTCTTGATATAGTGGCGGAATCCTCCCAGCAGTTGATAGACCGGCAGGGCGGCGGTTTTTCCCAGGATATCGTAAAGCGCCATGTCCAGCATGGCCATGGCGGATGGGGAGGTGGAAAGGTGGGGCATGAGTTTATCCAGCAGGTAGGAAATGCGCAGGGGATCCACCCCTTTCAGCAATGGTTTTATAATGGTTTCTGTCTTGTTGAGCACACTTTCCGGCGTTTCACCGGTTACCACCAGGTCGGGGGCGGCACATCCGTACCCGGATATCCCGGTGTTGGTTTCCAGCCTGAGAAAGATATTCACGGTGGAATCGATGGTTTCATAGGCAATGGTATAAGGCTGGGACAATTTCATCGGATGCACCCAGGCTTCTATGGTTTTTATTTTCATGTCGGGTCCAACCCCCCATCATATGTACACGAACCGGGGTTATTTGTCAATTCCGGGATTCAGTATTTCCGGTTGTGGATTTCATCCAGGGTCATGTTTTTCAGATCTTCGACCAGTGACACCAGATGGGCCGTCATGATCTGCCAGATTTTTTTCCCTTTTTCGGCCGATGCTTGGGTGGGATCGCCCAGCACCCCGGATTCCGAAACATTTTTGGTATAGGCGTACCAGGATACCTTTCGCTTGGAAGTGAAGTTGAGGTAACGGCTGGAAAATTCCGGGATTGATTTCTTGGCCAGGTTCATTCTGACCAGCTGTGGCCGTACGGCCAGGCTGGTGCTGGTCTCGATCTCGCCGGCATGCACATCGTTAGGCGTTTGTATCAGGGAGTAAATATCCACATCGCTGGTCTCTCCGCTGTCAACACAGACAAAAATTTTGGCATCCCGGTTGATCATCTGGGCCGCATGATTAAGGGCCGGGGTGTTGCCGCCGTGGCCGTTGATGATCACCAGTTTTTTTATGCTGTTCCGGTAAGCACTCATGCCGATTTCATATACCAGCCGGGTCAGGGTGTCATTGCTGATGCTCATGGTGCCGCTGAATTGGTTGTGTTCGTAGGAAACTCCGTAAGATATTCCCGGAAGGACCAGGGGCTTTGGGTGGCTGCAGGCCTGGGCCACCTGGTGGGCCAGGTATTCGGCGTCATAGGCATCGGTGTCCAGTGGAAGGTGGGGGCCGTGCTGCTCGATTGAACCGACCGGAAGCAGGGCAATGTCCACTTCCTGCAATTGTTTCTGGGCTTCCACCCAGGTAAGCTCGCCCCAGATATACCTCCGGGTGATGTCGTCATCTCCCTTGCGGCTTTCCTTGAGCTGGATTCCTCCCAGTTCAAACGGGTAGGGCCGGGTGATTTCCAGATCCGAAAGCGGGTCGATTTCTTTCCAAATCCGGCCAACCCGCTGTACCGCGCCGTTGGCATGTTCCATATACAGCCTGATCAATGGCATTCTCAGATCCATTGGCAGACCGTGAACCGGGGAGCGTTCCGGGTCGAATCGCACTTTCAATATTTCCGATTGTTCGGTAGGCATTTTCGATTTGTCAGCCGGTTCCGGGAGCAATCCCTTTTTCAACAACATCCAGTACAGTTGCTTTACTCCGGCCGATTCCTGGGCCGCTCCCTTTTCCTGAAATTCTTTCAGGCACCTTTTGATCTGCTCTTCGGTATAACCGCAATTCCCGGGGTCAGCGTCTATGGCCATCAGCATACTGACGATGCGGCGGCATTTTTCGCATTTGCCGCAGGGTTTGACCCGGTCTTCCTCTTTGTGGGCGGCATGGCAGGAAATCTGGTGTTTTTGCAGGTCGGGGAATAGTTCGGTCAGGATTTTCTGAATCAGCAGCTCGGACAGGGGGCGTAGGATAGAGAGCTGGGTAATGGACCAGCCCTTCTGCAGATAATACCGCGAGAGGGTATTATCGAAATAACGGCTCTGGTCGAACAGGCCGTTGTAATGGGGTATTCCCCTGGTGGAAACGCGGGTACTGGTGTCGTATTCGTCGCCGATCAGTACCCGGCCGATACCCCGTTTCCGGACCAGGGGCAGTGCCCCGAAAAGAAAGACCGCCACGGTCCACAGGCGGATGGGATATTCATCGAAACGGATGGACTGAAAATCCGGCCGGATAAAAGGCATGTGGCGGACAAACCAGTTGAAAAGCTGGTCCGAGTTTGTCCACACCCGGGTGGTGTTGGAAATATTTTTTTTAAAATAATGAAAGGCATTATAGGCGGTCAGCCAGTGACGGCCGGATTCATTGATGTATATGGGGTGAATCTCATAGCCCAGTTCCTGGATCAATCCGAAACTTAGCAGGCTGTCCTTGCCGCCGCTGGATAGGATAGCATGAACCTGCCGGTCGACATTCCACAGTTTCCAGTGGGCTTTCTTTTCGCTGGTGACCTGGTCGGGGAATTCGATTTTGGCTTGGGTATATTTCGGATATTTCAGGGCCGGCAGCTGGGAAACCGGTCCGGACAGGAATAGATTGGGCTCCAGAAATTTTTTCACGAAAATTTCCCGGGAGGTGTTTTCGGTCATATTCTGGATGAAACGGCGGTCGATCTCGTCGTAATTTCCCCGGAATACGATAGACTGGCAGAAAAGCCCGTAATTAATCGCCACCTGGGCGCCGATCATCGAGGCCAGGTTGATGCTTGCCGGATCTCCGGGGTCGAACACGTCTTCTTCGTACCGGTAAATCAGCTCGATTTCGTGGCTGGTTCCCTTGACGGTCAGCTTATAGGGCGTGCGCAAACGCTGTTTTTCCACCACCGTGGGGCCCACTTCCAGTTGATCAAAAACGGTTAAAACTTGCAGAGGGTTTTCATCCATGGCAATCACCGTAAAATTTTATTTTATTCTCCCGGCTGTCCCTGGCCGGGGACAATGCTCCGGAGGAAAGGCTCCAGAACACTCACCAGGCGACCCGGGCCATCCTGAAGGACATCCAGGACCGGAAGCTTGATTTCTTCTTCCAGACGGCTGCAGGTGGAGGCAATCTGTCCCGGGTTGATGTTTTCATGGTTAATGGTAATGGCTGCCACCGGTTTTTCGGAAATGATTTCTAGGGCCTGGATTTGCCGGGGGAGGGGCTGGATGGGATAGCCGGGAAAGCCGTCATAATCCCGACGGGCCGGGGCATGCTGGAGGATGATGATGTCCGGCCGTCCGGCGGCCAGGATTTCAAATCCTCCCGGGTAGGCGGGATTCATCAGGCTGCCCTGTCCTTCGATAACGATGGCATGGGGGTTCCGTTCCTTCCAGGCTGACCAGACTGCGTGTTCGATTTCCCCGGAGACAAAATCATTGATCAACGAATCCAGGATGATGGAATACCGGGCTCCCTGCATCCAGGCGGTCTGCCCGGTCCCGATGAGTTCCGAACAATAGCCGTTATGTTCCAGGCCCTGAACCAGCAGCCAGGCTGTCGTGCGTTTGCCGATAGCGGAATCGGTTCCCAGAACCGCGATTTTAAGGGATTTCACCTCCTCGATTTTACTGGAGAAAAAGTGAAGATCTTTTCGGTCCGGTGGTTTGCGGATGTCCTGCAGGCTGACCAGGCAACGGGCGGCGAGTTTTACCATATCCGGGTCTTCACTCAAGAAATCGTGAAGGCCGGAAACCACATTGAGGCCAAGCTCGATGGCTTCTTTTATGTCTTCCCGGGCTTTCGGGCTCAGCCGGCCTCCGTCTGGAGCCAATCCCACCACCAGGTGGCTGGGGGTGGTATCGGTCTGCCGGAATGCCGAGAAAGCGTCTTTTATGCTGTTGAAAACCGGAATGTTTGCCGGCCTGCCGTCCAGAACCATGCCGGCGTCTTTTCCCCCATAGCAATCATCCACCACTGCCAGAACCCGGTACCGCCGGGTAAAGCGAACCAGTCCATGGGCGGTTTTTCCGTTGGGTGTATTGAATGCCCCCTGGCAATAGACGATGGCGTTTCCTTCAGGACCGTTCAATTTATTTCCTCCCGGTAAGAATAACCACGTAGCGGTCGCCCGGCAGGGGAGACTCGGTGTTTTTTTCGATCAGAGCGATGAGGCCGGCGGTAGAGGCCGGGACCACGTTCAAACCTTCCCGGTCGCGGATGAGCCGGGCGAAATCAATCATTTTTTTATCCGAAGCATTCCCGGCCCAGCCGTTGGTTTTTTGTATGGCTTCCAGGGCATAATCCCCGTCGATCGAATGCCAGTTGATCAGGGGTTCATTGATCCGGGTTTCCCGGATTTTCTCGGGCTGGAGATCGGTGCAGGTCGGCAATTTGTTGAGGTAGGCAAAAACGATGGGGTTTTTCCCAAAGGATGAACCGGCAATAAGATGGGGCATGCGGGAAGTTTTTCCCCGGCGGTAGAGGCTCAGAAATCCCCGGTATATGCCGGCCAGGGTAGTGCCGTTGGATACCGGGCAGGCAACCGCATAGGGCGCATCGCGCAACTCATCGTATATTTCATTGGCGATTTCCCCGTAACTTTTAAGCTGGGTGGGGGTATTGCTGCCCCCGGGATTGGCATCATACAGTTCTTCTTTTTCCGCCACATTGCTGGATACATCCACCGCGCATTCGTAATCTCCGGTTACCCGCCTGATTTCCGCGCCCAGGGTGGTCATTTCCGTAATGCGTTTGGTATGGTAGTTTTCGGGAATATAAATTACACAGCGCAGCCCGGCCATGGAAGCGGCCAGCGCCACAGCCACGCCGTAATTGCCGCAGGTGGCCACGGTAATGCCCTCGAAACCCCGGCGCATGGCGTCCATGGCCTGGGAAAAGGCAATCCGGTCTTTCTGGGTTCCGCTGGGATTCCCGCCCTCGAATTTCAGAAAAATCTGCCTGAGCCCGACCTCCCTTTCGATGTTGCGGGCCCTGACCAGCAGGGTATCGCCCACCTCGGAATCGAATATGTCTTCAAACGCTTCCAGGCGGTCTTCCAGGGCGAGGTCTTTGTTCAGGATGATTTCACGCTGGGAGAAGGTCTTGGATGAAATCTGCGAAATTTCACCCGACGCGCCATCCAGCATATCCATGGGGTCGGTCTTGTTGTTACTTTCGTTTGCTGTAGGTGAATGATTATTCCCGTTCATGGTGTTCTCTTTCCTCCATTATATCACCAAATATTTTTTTTTACAGGATAAATGCATCTTCAGGATGGATTACATCCCTAATTGATATACCCCAGCATCTTCAATTTTTCGATGTGATTGGCGTTCACCATCACCAGGGGGTATTTCTTGAAAAAGACATTTTTTTTGGTTTTGATTTCATCGACCAGATAACGGTAGTGGCGGTTTGAGCTGGATATCATCACGTTTCTGTCGATCTGGTCAAACCGGCTGAAAGACTGGGATATGTTCAGGTTGTAGAATTCCTTCACCGGTTTTATATAGGAAGGCGGATTGAAGATAGCCTGGAAAGGCCACTTGATTACCGATAATTTGTCGGTCACCGCTGATGGTTGGAAAGCATAACTGACCACCGGCCGGTTCCATTTCGGGTGGCGTTGAACGATCAAGGGCGTCCAGTCTTCGGTCTGCCGGATGTCATGGGTCCGGATGCCCATGAAATTCAAGATGGTGGGGGTGAGGCCGATCATGGATACCGGGTTGCGGACATGCTTGGGATGAATGCCGGGGATGCGAATCATCAGGGGGACATGGATGAACTGCTGGTTCAGGTAGCGTATATGGCCGAAGTAGCTGTCCCGTTCGCCCAGGCCTTCACCGTGGTCGGCAAATATAGCCACGATGGTATTGCCGGCCAATCCGTCATTTTCCAGGGCATTGAGGAATTTGCCTACCTGGGTATCCAGGTACTCCACCTCACGGGTGTAACAGGTTACCGCGGCATCCTTATTCAGGATGGGAATCACCTGGAATATATTAATGAATCCCTGTCCCCGGGAATGAATCCTGACCGATCCTTGGGGGCCTCTGAGCAGGTGGGCGCCGTTGTAATGGTCCTTCGAATATTCCAGGTTATTGAGGGTAACGGCACAGTTTTTACTGAATTTCAAATACCGGATGACAAACATCCTGAAATCGTCAAAGGATTTTTGGTTTGAAAATGTCAGGTTATGCCATCCGTTTTTCAGCGGGATTTTCAAACGGAGTATCATGCCCTGGTAGGCGTTGAAGCTGGCCACGGGTTCCCCGTCCAGCCGGATATCGAAATCGGATTTCTTGTCCGGGGGGGAGTAAGGGCTGTGGGGATCCGAGTAGTGGACAAACAGGTAAAACGGTTTTCCCCCGGCCTTTTTGAGCAGATTCCGGGCGGCCCGGCTGATCTCCCGGCCATCCACATAAAAGGAACTGGTGCTAAACAGGTCTTCGTTATACTCGTCAAATCCCCGGCTGATTCCGGTCTTGCCGGAAACCGAACCCAGAGAGATGACGCCGGCGGTATAATAATCCCGGTCTTTCAGCACTTCCTGAATCATCCGAAACCGTCCGTCATATTCGTTTTCATTGGCCAAAACGCCCAGTTCATGGGGAAAACGGGACGTAAAGTTGGAGAGGTGGCTGGGGAGGGTCTGGGGAATGGTGGCATAGGCGTTGTCCATCACCACCGCCTGGCTGGCGAAGCGTTTCAGTTCCGGGGTGTTGGCCCGGGCCCCCCTGCCGGTGTTGACAAAATCGTAGCGGGTGGTATCCAGGCTGATATAAATCAGGTTATAGGTTTTGCTTTCTTTACCGCAGGAAAAAAAATGAAGGGCAACCGCCAGCAGCAATCCTGCCACCAACACTGCCTTTTTCGGGCGTAATTGTGGAGTGGTCATGGGACTTCACCTGGTGGCCCAGCTCTTCTTGGTCAGGCTGAAGCCGGCCACGGTAAATATCAAAACCATGAAAACACTGCAGAAAACCGAGAATGCGATCAGGTAGGGGAAATCCTTTTTCCCCTCGATCCTGACGTAGTAAAGCGTATAAAAAAATCCGAAGAGGATGGAGTAGGCCAGGAACCGGAGAATAAAGTTGCTGTCTATCAACCCCTTCAGCATGTACATGTAAAAGCAGACCAGGTGCAGCGCCATCAGGGAATAGGTGGTGAAAAATTCGATAAAGGGAAGAACCCGTTTCCCCTTCATGACGGGCTGAAATAGTATTTTGGAAAAGACAATGCTTTCCCGGATATTGCTCCGGGCCCAGCGGGTGAGCATCTTCAATATTTTGCTGAGTGATGTCGGCACCACGGTCAGGGCAATGGCCTGGCGCTGAAAAAAAGTGCCGTATCCGGATTTCAGGATGTGATTGGTCAGGCTTCGGTCCTCGCCGTAGGTACAGGTGCGGCCCAGGAATTTTTGCTTCAGCCAGCTCTCCTTGACATTGTCGAGAATGCTTTTACGGTAGGCGGCAAAGGCGCCGGCCAGGCAGAAGACATTGAAGAAGGTGGATTGAACGGCCCGGGAAAAATCAAAGGCCATGGCAAAATGGGCGTTCAGCATCTTGGTGAGGATATTTTTGTTGCTGTTCCACACCTTGATGCGTCCGACAACCGCCCCGATGGTCGGGTTCGCCAGCAACGGGGTCAGGATCTCTTTCAGGGAATCGGGGAGCAGCACCGTATCCGAATCAATGGTAATCACATAGGGTGTGTTACTCTGAATAAATCCGGTATAAAGGGCTTTTCGCTTTCCCTGGTTTTTCTTGAAGCGGATGGTTTTTAGCAGTTGCGGGTACCTTTCCTTCGCTTTCTCAAAAAAAGAATAGGTGTCGTCCCGGGAACCATCGTCAATGGCGATGATTTTCATCCGGCCGGCAGGGTAATCACTTTCGGCGATCGAGCAAATGGTTTTAAAAATGGTTTCCCCTTCGTTGTAGGCCGGAACCAGCACCGTGATTTCAGGCCAGTCGGTAACCTTTGCGGAATTGTAGGGCCGGTAGCGAAACCAGAGAAAGGTGCGGAACACCAGGGAAAATATGAAAATAATGGCGCTGAAAAACAGCAGGTAGCGAAGTATGGAACCGTTTTCCAACCGAACGGTGTTGAACGTCGAATTGAACAGGAGTTCTTTCTGGATGGCGAATATAAGGATGAGCACTCCGACCATTAGAATCAGGAACCGGAAGGCGGGTTCCAGAAAATCCCAGCTCGGTTTTCCCCTGGGTTTTAATGCCAGAACCTGGCTTGAAGGCATTCTTTTTTTCATGAATTATCCTTTTTTGGGTCAGACAAGGTTATTCCGGAGACGGTCATATCGGTTTTCTGGCTCCTTCCATCTTTAACTGGTGTATCCGCCCGATCCATTCCGGGATATCGGAGGTTAATCCCAGTTTAATGCCGTTGTTCAGGAATATGACCGATTTGGAAATTTCCTTAATCCGCAGCAGTTCCAGGATCTGGTCCGGTCTGATCCGGGAGTAATGGGGTAGCCTGATGTTCTCGATGATGATTTTTTTGACTTTCTGAACGATGAGGGGGTCCTTGGCGGTGATGACGATAACCGTGCCGTTCTGGATGTGTTTCTGGGTAATCTTGGCATTATCAAAGATATCACGGGTAAAATGCCGGGAAAGAATGACAGCGTTTGCACTGACAACCAGCGGTAATAAAAACAAAAACAGGGGCAGGATTCTTCTCATCAAGATTTTTCCGTACTGGTTATACCACCGGAAACTTAAATGAGCATTAAAACAGGATTAAAATTTTTTAATATTTCCGGCAGGCCCGGGTTCGGGCAGGTGATTTTTTTTGTTTTGGGGGAAAATGATCCTGAAGGTGGTTCCCTTGGCCAGTGTACTCTGGAGCCTGATGGTTGCCCGGTGCATATCGGCGATTCGCTTGACTATCGCCAGTCCCAGTCCCAGGCCGCCCTGTTTTTTCTGGTTGTGCTTGTCCACGGTGAAAAACCGCTCGAATATATTGGGGAGGTCTTTCCGGGGAATCCCGATGCCGTTGTCCCTGATGGTCAGCACGGTCTGGTTTTTCCGGTTTTCCAGCGAGATTTCAACCCTCCCGTTTTCCCGGGAATATTTGAGGGAATTTTCCAGGATATTGATGATCATCCGGTTCAGCAGGGTTTCTTCCCCGAACACCGATACCGCATCGATTCGATTGATGGTCAGCTTGATGTTTTTCTGCCGGGCCAGGGCTTCGCAATGTTCAAAGGCCTTGAGAACGATCTCGTCCAGGGGGACTTTGCCAAAGGTAAACTGCTCCTCCTGGGTAATGATATGGGAGAGGAACAGCAGGGAATTGACCATCTTCTGGAGTTTGAGCGCTTCGTCGAAGACGCTTTTCAGGATTTTTTTGTATTCCGCTTTTTTCCGCTCCTTCCGCAGGGTGATTTCGATTTCGCCGCGGATGATGGTCAACGGGGTTTTCAGCTCATGGGAAACCTCCGTGGAAAAATGCTTGATCTGCTCCACCGATTTCTCCAGCCGGCCGATCATGTCGTTGAAGGTCCTGATCAGATCGCCTATTTCGTCTTTGCGACCCCGGGAATCAATGCGCAGCGAAAGGTCTTCGGTGGTGATGGTCTGGGCGGTGCGCACGGCATTCTTAACCGGGCTCAGGGCTTTGCTCAGGATGAAATATCCCCCCAGCGAGGTGATAATCAGGATAATCGGGGCAAACAGGAAGAGAATCAGCCGAAACTGGTTCATGGTGCTGAATACTTTTTTGAGCGATGTGCCTACCTGGATGATATGGACAAGGGTATTGTTCTTGACCACCGGAAACAGGATGAGCCGGAAGGGGTGCATGGCGTGTGATTTCTCGTTTATACTCAGGCAGAGAGGTGCCACCGGATTCCGGGTGTCCAGAAAATTCTGGATATATTCCGAGGAAATGCTTTTGAGCAGGATTCTGGATTTAGCGGCCAGTTTTATGCTTTTTTCCACTCCGGAGATGCGGTAGAGGTTGATGAATACCCGGTTGACGATAAAGGCTTTTTCAACGTTCTCCACATTCTGCTGCCAGCGGGTATTGGGTGACAGCAGGATGGCATGCTGAACCTCTTCGGCTGCGGTGTACAGGGTGTTGTCGATGTTATCGATAAGGCTTTTCTCGAAGATCCGGTAGAGAAACAGGTCGGAAATTCCGATGACCAGGGCCAGGATCAGGATATACCAGACGACCAGTTTGAACCGCAGCGACCTAAACAGCATTGCTTTCTTCGATTTTATATCCCACGCCCCGGATGGTGTGAATGACCTTTTGCTCGAAACCCCGGTCCACCTTGTCGCGCAGGTGGTTGATATAGACGTTGACCACGTTGCTCAGGCCCTCGTAGTCCTGGTCCCAGACATGCTCGATAATCATGGTCTGGGTAATGGTGCGGCCCTTGTTGCGCATCAGGTATTCCAGCAGCGCATATTCCTTGCCGGTCAGGGAAATATCCTTCCCGGCCCGGATAACCGTGCGCGCCACCGGGTCGAGTTCGAGGTCGCCGACCGTGAGTATTTTGGTTTTGTAGTCCTGGGTCCTTCTCAGCAGGGCCCGGATGCGGGCCAGCAGTTCGTCGAAGGAGAAAGGTTTGGTCAGGTAATCGTCTGCGCCTTCGTTCAATCCCCTGATCTTGTCTTCCAGCTGGTCTTTTGCCGTGAGCATCAGGATCGGGGTCAGCACCGCGTTGCCTCTGATGTCCCGGCAGACCTGGAAGCCGTCTTTTCCGGGCAGCATCACATCCAGGATAATCAGGTCGTACTCATTGACCTGGACCTGAAAGAGCGCTTCATCGCCGTTGTGGCAGACATCGACCGCATAATGTTCTTCACGGAGTCCCTTTTTCAGAAACCCGGCCACCTTTTTGTCGTCTTCGGCAATCAATATTCTCATTTTTTATCAGGAATCAAGAATCTTTTCCGGCCTGCTTTGACCCAATTTCTCCCGGTTGAAGGAGAAATTATAAACTTTTCCCTAAACAAAATCAAGGCCGTTTCCCGGTTGCTTCCGGGGATATCTCCTTCGCTAACGTCAGAAATTGTGCTCAATTTCCGCCTCCGGTCCTCACTCACATGGACATTCCATGTTTGCTCCGGGGCACGCTCCGGAGAAATCCCCTCGCGCGACCCTATTAAATTAAGTCATGAAGTGAATGAGAATCATATTGACGGGCGGAGCAAACAATCTCCGGAACGGCTTGGGAATTTCACCCAAAAAAAGGGGTGAAATTTGGGTAAACGCGAATGCGTTAAAATTGTATCTTTTCGAATGTCGAAAAATGCCGGACCGCTCCCGAAAATGAGCGCATTTTCGGGTAAAGTGGAGGAGACTGTTTGCGCAAGCCCGTTTTGTGGTCGCTTCCGGGAATATCTCCTTCGCTAACGCCGTTAAAAGTGTTAGTGTTTGTGTTTAGTGTTAGTGAATCTTTTTCTTTCTTACTTTCTTCCCTTCTCACTTTCTCACTGAGTACGTTGAACGTTGAACCTTGAACTCCACTATTGACTTCGGATTTGGAAACAGGTAGCATAAAATCAAAATGGCCGGAAGAAAAAATATTCCCACCTTTCAGCTGCTGGTAATCGTCATCCTCCTCATCTATATCCTGAACCTGACCGAGAGCATCGTCATCGTGCTGAAAACCGGCGAATGGCAGGGCCTGATCGGTAAGATCATTTCTTTCCTGATTATCGTGTTTATCGCCTACCGGTCCTGGGAAGTCATCCGCCACGGCCGGGAGGCCTACCTGCAACGGCTGGAAGACCGCAAAGATGTGGGGTTGAAGGACGCGGCCATGTTTTCTCTGACCTGGAGCCGGGAAATCTACCGGCGCATTCCCGAAGACCGGAAGCCTCTGGTCCAGAACGCCTTTATCCTCATCGCCATTGCCCTGGGCGTGGCCTATCTCCAGTTCGGCAACCTGCTGACCATGCTGCTGGTTGCGGTGCTGATAATGGCCGCCGTTAACCTGCTGGTCTGGGCGGTGGCCAGCGAACGCGAGGAGAAAAACCGGATGCAGATCGAGCTGGAAACCGCCCGGCAGATGCAGCTCAGCCTGATGCCAAAACAGGACCCGAAGGTCCGGGGCTATGACATTTCCGGCATCTGCATACCGGCGCTGGATGTGGGCGGGGATCTGTTCGATTATGCCTGGTTCGGGAAGGAGAAGAAAAAGTTCTGCGTGGTGGTGGTGGATGTTTCCGGCAAGGGGATGGACGCGGCCATGACCGCGGTTTATACCAGCGGGGCATTCATTTCCGAGATTCAGCACGAACGGGATGTGGTTTCCATTGCCGAGAATCTGAATTCCGGCCTCTACTCCCGGCAGGACAAAAACCGTTTCGTGTCGGCGCTCATGCTGGCCCTGGATGTCCGATCCGGGGAAATCGAGTACGTGAATGCCGGCCAATCCCGGCCGCTTCTATTCCACCAGGACCGGGTTTCGGAATTAAAGAGCCAGGGCACCCGTTTTCCGCTGGGTGTCAGGGAACTGCCCGGTTACCAATCCGCTTCCGAACAGCTGCAGCCCGGGGACCGGCTGCTGCTCTGTACCGACGGGTTGAGCGAAGCCATGAATATCAACCAGGAAATGTACGGGAATCAGCGCCTGGAGAAACTGTTTCTTTCCCTGGGCCGGGAAAAATTGAGTTCCCGGGAGATGGTGATGCGGCTGAAAGAAACGGTAATGGATTTTTCGGCCCCGGCCCAGCAGCATGACGACCTGACCATCGTCTGCCTGACGGCGCTGTAGGACCCAGCGCCAAAAATCGACCTATTTTTTCCGGGGAAAAGGCGGGAGGTTGTCCGACCGAACACAATACAGAGGAGGTCAACATGGAAAAAAGTCGTTTGTTCGTACTGATTCTTTTAGCCGGGCTGTTTGTGTTTGCCCTGGCCATGGGCCGGGCCGGCCAACCGGATACCGGAGCCTTGTGGAAGAAGGTCAGGGAGGCGGAAAACAACGGCCTGCCCCGGACTGCCATTACCTATCTGAAGCAAATTTACGAAATCTCGGTTTCGCAAAAAAATAACGGGGAAGCCCTGCGGGCAATGATTCGGCAAATCGTGCTGGAATCGGTGATAAAGGGCAACAAACCCGAGGATAAGGTGAACCGGCTCCAGGGCAAATTGGAGGCTTCCCCGCCGGAGATCAGAACCATGTTGAAGGTGGTCCTGGCCCAGTGGTACTGGCATTACTACAGCCGCAACCGCTGGCGTTTTCTTAAACGCAGCCAGACCCGGGGGCTTGATGATAAGGATTTTACCACCTGGGACCTGCCCAAACTGTTCCGGTCAATATCAGTTTTGTACCGGGATATTTTGAAGGATGATAAAAAATTGAAATCCATTCCCCTTTCAGACTTTGATGATTTTCTGGAAAAGGGGAACCTGCCTGCCGCATTGAGGCCCACGCTCTATGATTTTGTCGCCTTCGAGGCCCTGCAATTTTATACCTCGGGAGAACAGGTTGCCGCCATGCCCGAAGATGCCTTCGAGGTTTCGGCCGACAGTGACGCCCTGGCCCCGGCCGCTGATTTTCTGAATTGGAACCCGGATACCGCTGACAGTGATTCCCCCCGTTTCCTGGCTTTGAGGCTGTTCCAGGATGTCCTCCGTTTCCACCAGGAAGACAAGAATTCCGATCCGTTCATCGATGCCGATATCCACCGGCTGCGGTATGTCCGCAATGTCGCCACCGGCGATGGTGTTGTTTCCCGTTTTATCGAGCGGTTAAAGGAAATTATAGCCGATCATCCGGATTCCCCGCTTTCCAGCCTGGCAAGGTATTATTGGGCAATGGAAATGAGAACCCGGGGCGAGCTGGTTCGGGCTGTTGAGATCGCCCGCCAGGGCCACAGGGAATTTCCCGGCTCGAGGGGCGGGGTCAATTGCCTGGCCCTGATCATGGTCATCGAAAGAAAGGAATTTGACCTGAAGACCGAAAAGGTGGTCCTGCCGGACCGGCCTTCCCGCCTGGTCCTGGAATATAAGAATATCGATACCCTCTTTTTCCGGGTAATCCGGGACGATCCCGAAGCTCACCTGGCCGGTGGAACCGGACGGAATTTTCAGCAACTGTCGGGCACGGTCATACAGGAAATGCTCAGCCAGGAAACGGTGGCCCGGTGGTCGATTTCCCTGAAGCCGACAATCGACTACAAGAGCCGGAAAACCGAAATCGCCGTTCCCGCTTTGAAACCGGGATACTACCGTATCCTTGCCAGCTTCCGGGAAGACTTTTCCCAGCCGGCCAATAAAATTCAGCATTGCCCACTCTGGGTCAGCCGCATCGCTCTTCTTACCCGGGGCCGGGGAGGGATTCTGGAGGGCTTTGCGCTTGAGGGAGAGAATTCCAGGGTCATTGAAAATGCCCTGGTAACCTATTACCAATACGATTACAACGCTAAAAAATATCAGGTCCGCCAACAGGCCAGGACCGATCGGGCGGGCTATTTTTCCCTGGGATCCATGAATGATTACCGGAATTACAGCAGCTTGGTTTGCGTCCGGGATCCCCGCCTGGGGTTATACATAGAAAACCGGATGCCTTACCTGCAAACCCCTGCCGAAATCCGGGGCCAACGGACCATCCTGTTTACCGACCGTGCGCTTTACCGTCCCGGACAGATGATCCATTTCAAGGGTATTTGCCTGGATGTGGACCAGGAACAAAATACCTACCGGTTGCTGCCCCGGGAAAAGGTGGGGGTGGCCCTCCGGGATGTCAACAACCAGGAGGTCTCCAGCCTGGAGCTGGTCACCAATGATTTTGGTTCATTCAGCGGAACGTTTGTCGCGCCTTCGGATCGCTTGACCGGCAGCATGAGCCTGGTGGCCCTGCATCCCAGTGGCTATGCCACGGTCAGGGTGGAAGAATACAAACGTCCTAAATTTCAGGTGTCCCTTCAGATGCCCGAAAAGGAATACCGGCTGAATGACCGGGTGGAACTAACCGGTGAAGCGCTTGCCTATACCGGGGCTCCCATTGACCTGGCAAAAGTCAGTTTCCGGGTGGTGCGGGAAGTCCGGTATCCCGGCTGGTGGTTATACTGGTTCGGCGGGTCCAGCCGGAATGAAACCCGGGAAATTGCCCATGGAACCCTGGAAACCGATGAATCCGGGCGGTTTCGCATTGTTTTCAAGGCGATTCCCGATCTGAAAATTTCTCCGTCGTCAAACCCCGTGTTTTCCTATAAGGTCCAGGCCGAGGTGACTGACAATTCCGGAGAAACCCGGGGTGCGGAAACCCATGTGCGCCTGGGGTATGCGGCCATCCAAGCCCGGATGTGGTTTGCCAACTGGCAGGAGGAGGGCAGTCCCCTTTGCCTGAATATCAGCACCACCACCCTGAACGGGCAGAATGCGGCAGCCCGTGGACGGGTGGAAATATTTCGCCTGCAGGAACCGGAGACTCCCATCCCGGCAGACATGATAGGCGAAACCACGATCAATGAGTCTCCCGCAGAAGGTGCCTCCATTGACCGGGGATTTCCCGACAGTCCGGACTGGAAGAAGTGGCCAACGGGCAAAATGGTATTCCGGAGAAAATTCGAGACCCGGCCGGATTCCGCAACCCCATGTACGGAATGTTTCAAATTGAAGATGGGTCTCTACCGGATTAAACTCATCACCGGCGATTCATTCGGAAACCCGGTGGAAGCCTATGAACATGTCCTGGTCCACCGGCCTGACGGAGACCGGTTTAAAATTCCGCTGCCCTTTCATATATTTGAAAAGAAAATCGGGATTGAGGTGGGCGAGACATTTGAGGCGCTGTGGGGGACCGGCTACCCCAAGGGCCCGGTGCTGATTGAAGTTTTCCGGGACAATCAGTTGCTGAGCCGCACCTGGACACCTGAGAAGAAAACCCAGGGACAGATCCGGATTCCGGTCGACGAGACCATGAGAGGGGGATTTACGGTGGTGGCCAGTTTTTTCCGGGAAAACCGGCACTATGAAAAAAACATGCGCGTAACCGTTCCCTGGTCGAACAAGAACCTGCAGTTGCGCTGGCAGACTTTCCGTTCGAAACTGCAGCCCGGCCAGTCGGAAACCTGGGCGCTGAAGATCCGCGGCCCTGAGGCTGAAATCCGGGCGGCGGAAATGGTTGCCACCCTCTATGATGATTCCCTGGACCAGTATGCCGGCCACTATTTTCCCGGATTTAATGGAATTTTCCGGATTGACCGGACATATATTCAGTCCTTATTTTCCAACATCGGCCTGGGATTTCACTCGTTTTTCGACCGGCTGAATCCGGTTCCGGCCTTTTCTTCTGAAACTTATCACCGGTTTCCGGATGAGGTTCTGCAGAATTTATTCGGTTTTGACTATGGCGTTCGCTATGCGCCAAAGGGCCGGATGACAAAGGAAGCCGAGAGCGGTTCCGCCCGGGAAGAAGGTCTCGCGCTCCCCCAGGCCGCTGCCAAGAATATGGTTATGGGCGTAAGCGGAGGTGTTCAGGATGAGGGGAAAAAGAGCGGGCATGAAGCGGACCGATCGGCAAACATAGACCTGTCCAAGGTTCAGGCCCGGAAAAACCTGAATGAAACCGCCTTCTTCTATCCACACCTGATGACCGACGAGAACGGGGTGGTCACAATCGAATTCAAAATTCCCGAAGCCCTGACCGAATGGCGGTTTATCGGTTTCGCCCACACCCGGGACCTGGAATCCGGAATGCTTGAAGGGCGTACCGTCACCCAGAAAGAACTGATGGTTCAGCCCAACCCGCCCCGGTTTTTCCGACAGGGTGATATCATGGAATTTACGGTTAAGGTCTCCAATATGACCGAACAACCTGCGGACGGGAAATTGAGGCTGTCTTTCTTTGACCCGGCTACTGAAGCGCATCTTGATAAAGAACTCAAAAACCGGCTTTCCGAACAGGCGTTTTCCATTCCCGCCAAACAGTCAAAAACCCTGTCATTCCCGATAACCGTGCCTGACCGGCTGGATCTGGTATCCTACCGCGCGGTCGGTGCTACAGCCGAATTTTCGGACGGTGAAGAAGGCGTGCTGCCGGTACTGAGCCGGAGGATTCTGGTGCAGGAATCCATTCCCCTGTGGATCAGCGGAAAGGGAGAAAAGCGGTTTACCTTTAAAAAACTGCTGGAATCATCAGGTTCCCAAACCCTGCTCCACCAGAGCCTGACCGTCCAGATGGCCTCAAATCCTGCCTGGTATGCCGTGCAGGCGCTGCCGGTTTTGATGGAGTTTCCTTATGAGTGTTCAGAACAGGTATTCAACCGGCTGTACGCCAATGCCCTGGGGCAAAAGATTGTCAATTCCAGCCCCCGGATCCGCCGCATTTTTGATCTGTGGAAAAACACGCCGGCCCTGGTGTCCAACCTGGAAAAGAACCAGGAATTGAAGAGCGTGTTGCTCCAGGAGAGCCCCTGGGTGAGCCAGGCCAAGAATGAGACCCAGGCCAAGCGCCAGGTGGCCCTGCTTTTCGATGACAACCGCCTGGACCGGGAACTGAAACAGGCCTATAACAAATTGAAAAACATGCAACTGAATGACGGTTCCTGGCCCTGGTTTCCGGGAGGGCCCGGAAATTCATATATTACCCTGTATATCCTGACCGGTTTCGGCCGGCTGCGGCATCTGGGCGTGGAGGGGATTCCCCGGGATCTGGCTGAAAAAGCCATCCGCTATACCGATGGCTGGATTCTGGAGATCTACCAGGAACTGGCCCGGAAAAATCGCCTGAATCTCAACAATATCGATTCCACCATCGCCCTGTACCTGTATGCCCGCAGTTTTTATTTAAAAGACGTTCCGGTCCCCGATCAGAACCGGGTGGCCGTGGATTATTTCCTGAAGAATGCCGCCCGCTTCTGGCTGAAACTGGGATACCGCCAGTCCCAGGGCCACCTGGCCCTGGCCTTTTCACGATTCAGCATGGCAGAACCGGCTGAAAAAATCATGCGTTCCCTGAAGGAAAGGAGCCGGTTTGACCAAGAGCTGGGCCGCTACTGGAGCGAGCTGGAATTCTCATGGTGGTGGTTCCGGGCTCCGATCGAGACCCAGGCGGTCATGATCGAGGCCTTTGACGAGGTGACGCATGATGCCCGGGCAGTGGAAGAATGTAAAATCTGGCTGCTGAAGCAGAAACAGACCCAGGATTGGAAGACCACCAAGGCCACTGCCGATGCCGTTTATGCCCTGGTGCTGAGGGGGGTCGAGCTGCTGGCGTCTGATGAACTGGTGAAAGTCAGCCTGGGCGGAACCACGGTCGAACCTGAAAAGGTCGAGGCCGGCACCGGGTTTTATGAAAAACGTTTCGGCCCGGCTGAGATCACACCGGAAATGGGAAAGGTCGATGTGGTGAAAAAAGACCGGGGCATTGCCTGGGGAGGGGTACACTGGCACTACCTGGAGGATATTTCAAAGATTACTCCCCATGCCGGGAACCCTCTGACCCTGAAGAAAAGGCTGTTTGTCCGCCGACTTACCGCCGATGGCCCGGTTATCGAACCACTGTCCGGGAAACTGGAAACGGGCGACCTGATCAGGGTCCGCATCGAATTGCGGGTGGACAGGGATATGGAGTATGTGCATATGAAGGACCACCGGGCCAGCGGCCTGGAACCGGAAAATGTTCTTTCTCAGTACAAGTATCAGGATGGACTGGTATATTACGAAGCCACCGGGGATGCGGCCACCCATTTCTTCATCGACTACCTGCCCAAAGGCACCTATGTGTTCGAGTATTCTCTCCGGGTAGTCCACCGAGGCGTTTTCCAGAACGGAATGGCCCATATCGAATGCATGTACGCCCCGGAGTTCAACAGCCACTCGGAGAGTGTGAAGTTAGTAGTTCGGTAGTTGCGTAGTTGGTAGTTGGGTAGTTGATAGTTGGATAGTTGGGCGGTTGGGTGTTGGGTGGTTTAAGGTATAAAACGTAAGTCGTGAGTAGCAAGTGGAGTTCTATGTTCTACGTTGAACAACTTGTAATTCAATAGTAACTCGCAAACTCCGTTTGCGTAATTCCATGGTAATTCAGTAGCCAATGACTGGTGATTGGTGAGAGTTAAGGAATTTTTTTACTAATTACTACTTACTGTTTCTCAACTTCTCAACTTCTTATCTTCTTAACTTCTGGGATCCGTAAGGCGTGAGGGGAAGATTCACAAACACCAACACTAACTCTGAGGCTCTTTGTTACAAATGTTATTATAATTCTTTGGGATCG
>CAZOWT010000021.1:0-24012 GCA_964583345.1 uncultured Clostridia bacterium | reverse complement strand
GATACCGGGCTCTTCATGCTTGGCGGCGGGGTCCCGAAAAATTTTGCCCAGGATACACCGGTGGCGGCAGAAGTTCTGGGAGCTGATGTGAGCATGCACAAATATGCCATCCAAATTACAGTTGCCGATGAGCGCGATGGTGCGCTTTCCGGATCGACGTTGAAAGAGGCCCATTCCTGGGGCAAAGTGGATGAGGGTAACGAAAAGATGGTTTTTTGTGAAGCCACCATTGCCTTTCCTTTGATTGCCAGTTACGCCTACCACAGCAAGCTCTGGATAAACAGAAAGGAAAAAAATTACAATCAATTTTTAAGGAGCTAGAAAATGATGGATTTGGTACCACACAGGGTTTTCCTGACCAAGGGAATTGGAATACATAAAGAGAAATTGTCATCATTTGAGTTGGCATTACGGAGTGCCGGTATAGAGAAATGCAACCTGGTCAATGTGTCCAGTATTCTTCCTCCCAAATGCAAGATTATTTCGAATGCCGCAGGATTAAAATTACTCCGTCCGGGCATGATAACCTATTGTGTACTCGCCCGGAATGAAACCAATGAACCAAACCGGCTGATTGCTTGCTCAATTGGTATTGCCAAGCCAGCCAATGAAGAGAATTACGGGTATCTTTCCGAGCACCATTCTTTCGGAGAAACGGCAAGAATCGCCGGGGAATATGCCGAAGATCTGGCGGCAACCATGTTGGCCTCAACCTTTGGAATTCCTTTTGATCCTGATCAGAATTGGGACGAGAGAAAAAATGTTTACCGCGCCAGCGGTCGTATTATCAAAACCCGTCACATCTGTCAGTCTGCTGAAGGCAATAAAAATGGTTTTTGGACCACAGTCTTATCTGCTGCGGTTTTTATCATGGATGAATTGTGACAGCTGCTGTCCCACATAATTTTGCCGGGCTTTCTCCCGAATACAGCAACCTGGAAAATTCACAAATTGTCATTCTTCCGGTAGCATTTGACAAAACCAGTTCCTGGATGCGGGGATCGCGTCATGGTCCCCGGGCCATAATCAATGCCTCGCGTTTCATGGAACTCTATGATATCGAAACCGGTAGCGAGGTTTATAAAAAAGGAATTCATACTGCCAAAAGCATCAGGTCAATGAATTCTGCAAACCTGGTAAAAAAGGTTTTTCGCTCGGTCGGCCGGTTTTTATCGGAAAAAAAATTCGTGATCGTCTTGGGAGGAGAACACTCGGTTTCAATTGGAGCCATTGGCGCATATCGAGGTTATTACCCTGAATTGAGTGTGCTTCACCTGGATGCCCACGCCGATGCCCGGGATTCGTATGAAGACAATCGGTACAACCATGCCTGCGTGATCGCCCGGGTGAAAGAAGAGATCGAGGAAATTGTATCGGTAGGTATCCGAAGCATGGATGTGTCTGAAATCAAGAATACCCGGAATATTCTGACCGTTTTTGCGGATGATATCAAACCTGATGGAAAATGGGTTGACCGGGTTACTTCAGGATTGAAAAAAAACGTTTATGTTACCATTGATCTAGATGTGTTTGATTCGGCTGTTATGCCCTCCACCGGAACTCCGGAACCGGGGGGTCTGGACTGGAATCAGGTGATTGATCTACTCCGCCGGGTATCGTCTGGCTTCCAGGTTGTAGGATTTGATGTGGTTGAGCTATCTCCGTCCGGCAACAAAGCTCCGGATTTTCTGGCTGCCAAACTGATTTACAAGTTCCTGAGTTTTATTTTTGCCAGGTGATTTTTTTATTGAAGTGAAAGCGGTGAAAAATAAAGTGACATTTTTGAACCTCATCTGATCTTCCATCCCTTCTCCCTGAAAATGGAATCGATTTCCTGTTTTTTGTGTTGGAGAAGTATTAGTTTCCACTCGTTTTTAATCGATTCGAAGTAATCAACGGCTTTCTGCTTGTCGTAAAAATGGATAAGGTAGATTTCTTTGCCCTCAATT
This sequence comes from uncultured Clostridia bacterium, assembly GCA_964583345.1. Taxonomy (GTDB): domain Bacteria; phylum Acidobacteriota; class Aminicenantia; order UBA2199; family UBA2199; genus CAZOWT01. The sequence goes on along the minus strand of CAZOWT010000021.1, from coordinate 22,063 downwards.
CGGGGGGCGGAAAAGAATTCAAAAGGGGTATTCTCTTTGCTCTGACCGGAATGAAAACTGATTGGGAAAGGAATATCAACCACATCCTGAATCCGGATTTTCTTCCTGTTTTTTTTCCATTTTTTTTCGAAGATATGCTGTTTTTTCCAGCGGTTGAAATGGTAAACGGTCACATCCCAGTCGAAGAATTTGCGGTTGTTTAGAATGATGCTCAACTCTTCACCGGTAGGGAGAATCAGGTCCTCTTTTTTTACTTTTTCGAACTGTTGTGAGGTCAATTTAATAAAAGGTCTGTTTTTGATTCTGATAATCGTTTTTCCCATGCCTGAAATCGTGATTACCCGTGGCCATTTCATTTTTTTTAATACCTGGATAAATGGTTGGGGGAGAATTGCGTTTAGATTAAGGTTCATGAATCCCGGATGAATGTCAAAGAAGAGTTTGAGATCCTCGGTTTTCAAATGGAGCTTAAGTTCTCGGAAAAGGTATGTTCTCCAGTAAAAATTAAACGAAGACAATTTGGCAGGCATTTGACAGCCGCTGGAAGCAAGAAAAAGTTTTATCTGGTTGAAATACCGCTTTGTTTCTTCCAGTTTTATATAAAACTTTAGGCTCAGTTTGTTCCGTTCACACCATCCGGTGACTGAATCCAGAAGAATTTTTTTCTGGATTTCATCATTCCAATCCGGAGGACTGGCGTATTGGAAAAGAATAATTTCTCCGAAAGCTATGGTTTTTTCTACAATCAGTTGATTTTTTTTTAAAGTAATTTCCTGTTTTCCCTGATAACCGAAAGGGCGCAGGTTTTCTAGGATTTTAATGGAGAGCTCTGTGGCAAAGGTAATCAGCGGAAGTATCATTTGTTCCTTTTCTCCGGAATTCCGATTTTCACGTTCAATGACCAGATCAAAAGGCATTCCCACTACTGCATCGGGTAAATCCGGCAAAAGAACCGAATTCCGGTCCAGGGAACGCTCCTCTCCTTCCCGGATATATAAATGCCCGGTTTTCAAATAGGCATGGTCCACAAAGGCTGAAAGAACGCAGCGGGTCAACAATTGAAGCGATTCCGGAGAAATACGGGTGCTGCCTTTCTTGACACCCATTCTTTTTTTTAATTCCCGGTAGACATCCCTGGCCAATGCCAGTTTCTTGAAACTGATGGCCTTTTTGTTCAGTCCGGCGTTGTCCCAGGCAAAGAGCTGATTGAGCAGATCCGACCTGATACCGTCTGAATAATATCTCGTTCCCCCTTCGTCTCTTTTAAGTATTCCCTTGCTTTCCAAAATGGCAATCAGTTTTAGTGCACTGTCGAAAACTTCAGGGGAAGATTTGCTTGCTTCGAGCAGTAGTCTTGAGCCTCTGATGGAAACCGGAAGTTCGGCCATTTTTTCACCGTCAGCGGTTATCTTTTTGTCGGCCGAAATGGCACCGAATATTTTCAGTTGTTTTATTGCCTTGAATATCAAATTTTTTTTGGGGGAATGAAAAAAAGGAAATTCCAGAGGGCTAAGTCCCCATTTTATAAGGCGCAATACCACTGATTCAAGGTTCAGACGCCGAATTTCTGGTTCCGGATACAGGGGGCGGTCAATGATAGCGAAATCCGCGCACAATATATATTGCCCGTTTTTTACCCTGCCGGCGCGACCGGCTCGTTGCAAGCATTCTGAATGTGAAATGTCCACGGGATAAAGGCCTTCAATCCCTTTTATAACCCGAATTTCCTTTTTAACGCCGCTATCGATTACCGCATCTATATCATCGATTGTCAGGCTGGTCTGGGCGATATCGGTGGCGACAATTACCTTGGGAACCGGGTAATGCGTAAAAACCCGGGCCTGGTCTTTTATGGGCAACTCGGAATGCAGGGGGAAAATTTTGGCCTGAAGTTTATCCTCTTCCAGGGTTTGGGAAAGCAAGTGGATAAACGCATCGATTTCACTTTTCCCCGGCTGGAATACCAGGATGTTTTTTCCCATTTCGATCATCTGTACTGAATCCGAAAGGAGAAAATCGCGGTGATTATGGGTCATGGTTACCGGGAAACCTCTTCCGGGGACTGAAATAACCGGTGATTGGTTCAAAAATGATGACAGCTTCTGTGCGTGCAGTGTGGCGCTCATGACAATCACCCGTTTCCCCTTTTTCAGAAAGGTGTTTTTTTCCAGGCCTTTTTTGATCAGTCCAATCAGGACTTCCTGGTTCAGATTCCATTCATGGATCTCATCCAGAATCAATATGTCGTATTCGTCCTCTCCCTTTATTTGCTTTATCATCTGTACTCCGTCGGTAAGATAAAGCAGGGTGGTCCGGCTTGAGAATTTCCGGTCGAATCCGGTTTGATATCCGACCTGTTGGCCCCAACGGGTTGATGTGAATTGGGACAGGTAATACGATAGCGAACGGGCGGCAATTCGCCGGGGCTGGGTGACGTGAATCTTTTTGTTCTTTTCCCAGAACCAGTACGGAACCCGGGTTGATTTCCCGGCCCCGGTCTCGGCCGTGATAATGGTGACCGGATTTTCATTCGTGCATTTTTCAATAGTTTCTCGGTAGGCTTCAATGGGAAGTTCAATCACGATTGAATCATAGCAAATAAGCGGGTGCCGGGCAACATATCATGTGTTATAATGATTCCCGAACGGAATACCAGGATGACACCCATCGCACATTCAGCCATTGGGCTTTTAGGCTGGCAAAAATCCGCTTCTGAAAAAAATGTTAAAACCCTGTTCTGTTTTATTCTGCTTTCAAATATCCCGGATATTGATTTTCTTCTGCTTATCTTTTACGGGAAAGGACAAATGAAGCTCCACCAGGCTTATACCCATAATATTTTTTTTATCGCATTTGTTACCCTGTTGTTTTTTTTTGTTTTTAAAACCAGCAAGGAGCGATTGGTTATTTTTCTGGTTTCCCTTTCTCATTTGATTCTGGATGTCATCATCATTGATCGGGTATCTCCGGTTGGCCTGCGGATTTTTTTCCCTGCCTCGAATAAATTGTTTAATTTTGGATTTTTCCCCAATTTCCTGAGAGGAAATTTCAGGGAATTATTTTCCTGGCATAATCTGGCCACCATTTCCCTGGAAATTGCTCTGTTTGTATTTCCGGTTTTGTTGATAAGCGGAAAAAAAACGGCTCAATTTATTGTGAATAAGGAGTTCTGGAAAATATGATTTTTTACATTAATCTTGCTTTTTTACTGATTTCATCGTTGTTTTTTATGCTCATTTTGGTTTCTGCCATCAGGGAACACGAATCCAGGGCTGTTTTAGTTCTTTCCCTGGGGTTTTGTTTCAATATGGCGGTTTGGATGATTTTTTTATGCTTTGCCGAACCGCTCTGGATCGGCTATTTTAACCGGGCGATTATCGGGTTTGTTGTTCTCATCATCTTGATTTCCGGTTTCCGCTTTTTCCCGGTTCGGCCGAACCGCTCGTTTGAAAATGTTATCCCCTTTGACGAACGGGACCATATGTTTTCCCGGAACAACCTGAAATTTCACGAAGATTTGTTTAAAAAATATTATCGTCGGCATCCGCAAAAAGAGGATGAAGACCGGAAGATTCACCGGAAGCCTGAGCTGGGTGATTCTTCCCAGATATATTATGACCAATTGGGGTCACCGATTTTTGATGCTGCCTTCAGCTTCCTGAATAAAATAAGGCCCTTTTCCAGAGGCCAAACGGCTGGCGAACAAATATCCGTTGACCCGGCAAATATTAGCAGGATAATTAAAAAATTAGCCTTTCAATACGGTGCGGTTGATGTCGGCATTACCCGGATTCAGCCCCGCCACCTGTACAGCCATTCCGGGAGGCATGCCGAGAATTGGGGAAAAACGGTAACACATCGTCATCGGTATGCAGTGGTGATTGTGGTGGCCATGAATGAAAAAATGATACGTCAGGCTCCCTCGCTTCCGGTGATTCTGGAGTCATCCCATCAATATGTGGAGGCTGCGAAAATCGCTTTTATCATTGCCGAGTATATCAGGTTACTGGGATATGATGCCACTGCCCATACCGATGGCAATTATGAAACCCTTTGTGTCCCAATGGCTATCGAGTCGGGCCTGGGAGAACTCGGCAGACTGGGTATACTAATGCATCGGCGCTATGGTCCCTGTGTAAGATTGTCGGTGATTACGACCGATATCGAGTTGGTTCCCGGCAAAGCAAAAGAAATGGGAATGGCATCTTTCTGCAGAATCTGTAAAAAATGCTCCCGGAATTGTCCCACCAAATCCATCCCTGATGGAGAAGAACCGTTTGAGAGGGGATTTTTTCATTGGTCGATCAAACAGGAGAAATGTTTTGCCTTTTGGAAGAAAGCCGGAACCGACTGTGGGTTCTGTATCCGGGTGTGTCCCTTTACCAAGCCGGATTCCTTTTTTCACCGCCTGGTGCGTTTTTATGTTTCCCGAAATCCGATCAATCAAAAAATCGCTTTATTTTTTGATGATTTGCTTTATGGAAAGCGGTTATCCATACCAAAAAAAAATCCGGGAGATCTTTTTGAATTAAATTAAACAGGTCAAGCAACGTCATACCAGGAAAATGTTTGAAGTGGAAATTGTTATCCATGATGAATTGAATGATTTTTTCTCTCAAAAAATATCGGAAAAATCACCAAGGATTCTCAACTGTGAACGCCGTTCAATTAAGGATTTGATAGAGTCTTTGGGTATTCCCCATACTGAGTTGGGAAAAATTGTGGTAAATGGGAAACCGGCAAACCATTTGTTTGTCGTTGAGGGTAAATCTCGAATCGAAGTGTTTCCATTCCGGATATCCGGTTTTCGGCAACCAGGGTTTTATCATGAGGGTGAGTTTCGTTTCTTGTGTGATGTTCATCTGGGGGCCATGGCCCGGGATTTGAGACTTCTGGGATTTGACGTGGCCTATAACCGGCAATGGACGGATTGTGAACTCGCGATCAAATCGGATGAGGAAGACCGGTTCATCCTGACCCGCGATCGCCACCTGCTCATGCGAAAAAATATAAAAAAGGGACTCTATATTCGGAATGTCAATACGGCCAGTCAAGTATCGGAAATCATTAATCGGCTGGATCTGAAGGATAAGTGCCATCCTTTCAACCGATGTTTGGCCTGCAATGGAATCTTGAATCCGGCAGAACCGGGAACTGCGATTTTTAATTATGTAAAAGTCAAGATACCGGAAAAGGTCCGGCTCTGGTGTCGGGAGTATACCGTTTGCGATTCATGCCGCAAGGTGTACTGGAAGGGAAGTCACTATCAGAAATTAATTAAAAAAGTGGCTGACTATTTATCCTGATATTCATTGTTTTTCAATGTTTTTAAAAAAAGAAAGCCGGTTTGGCCGGTCAGGCAATGACGAAATGGGTAATTACGGATTTCGTGTGATTAAAATGAAAATTGAAAGTTCATATAATAAATATTATTCCTGATTTTTTCTGCGGATGCTTCAGCCATAGACTCTTCCCTAAAAATATAATTGGCCTGAATTTTGATATTTTTACTCTGATAGTAATTGAGACCAATCGTATAATTTTTATAGGTTTTAACACCGAATTCGTCAGGAATCCCGTCATTTGGCCGGTAGGTTCCAAATCTAAATATGGGCTCGACTTTTTTTATGGTATAGCCGACCAACACATACATCCCGTCATATCGAGTTTCTACGCCTTCAGTTTCGATTTTCCCGGCAATGTATTCTGCTTTAATATTCAGGGGATTGTTGATATAAAACAGATGGGCACCGGTTGAACTTCTTTTGATGGTATTATCGCTTTCCTGGCCATTTCCATAGAAAGCCCCGAGTTTCAATCCCTTTACCAAATTGGCTTCGATTCTTCCCCAGAAGGTGATTCCATTATTTTCGTTAATGTATTCGGTATTTGCAATACTCGGTGTAAAAATAGTATAGGTCTTTGGGTTGGCAATCATGATGGCGTAATAGAGTTTGGAATCCAGAAAATTTCCGAAAACCTGAATCCCGATGGATCTGAAGCTTGAAAGACCGCTGTTTTCGCTCCATTTTTCTGTTATTTCAGGTCTTTCGAGCGTATCCAGTTTCGTAGAACTGGTCAGTGAACTGGATATGGTACCGGGAACGGTGTATTGTCCGATTCTGATCTGAAATGGCTCTGATATCCGGAAATCGATATAAGCATCCAGTATTTTGGCTACCTGTTTGTCCCATCCGAAACTGAGCGCCCACTGAATGTTTTTTGAGAATGAGCCGCTGGGATTGAATCGAATACGCCTCAGGGTGAACCCGAAGCTGTCATTGGATGTTAAATTTCCCTGGGCATAATACAACCAGGGCTGAACATAACCTGAAAATTTAATATCAGCCCTTACCAATAGACTGAACATGGTTAAAATCAATGTCATCAAAAAAAGAAACCTGCATTTCATATGACCTCCTGATACTACTATTATAATATAATTATAATATATTTGTGTACAATATTCAATCCCAAAAAAAATTTTTAAATTGACTTATTATTTTTTATTTGTTATATTTTTTTTAACATCACGAGAGTTTATACTCGGTTTTTGATGTCAAAACCTGCACTGCGGGTTTTGAAAGCGTTGAGAGGAGGTTTTTATGGACTTTAATGCCATTATTAAAAGAGCAATCGCGATTTTAACCAAGCCAAATGACGAGTGGAAGGTCATTAAAGGTGAAAGTTTATCCATTGCAGATATGTTTACCAAGTATGCAATGATTTTGGCTGCTATTCCTGCCATTGCCGGATTTATCGGTTATTGCTTAATTGGAGTCTCTTATGGATTCGGTACGTTCCGAATTCCGATTGGCAGAGGTCTGATCTGGTTAATTCTTCAGTATGTACTGTCGCTGGCAGGGGTTTTTCTATTGGCCTTTATTATAGATTCGCTGGCGCCTTCGTTCGGTGCCAAGAAAGATCTGGTCAGTTCCGTTAAAGTTGTCGTGTACGCATATACGGCTGCCTGGATTGCTGGCGTTTTATATATTATCCCTTCTCTGGCAATTATTGCTTCTCTTTTAAGCCTTTACAGTCTCTTCCTGTTGTATCTGGGAATGGACCATGTCAAGGAACCGCCCGCCGATAAGAAAGTGGCTTATTTCGTGGTATCCATCATTGTAGCCATCGTTGTTTTCTTCATCGTGGGTTATCTGGTTCAAGTGGTTGCATTTGGAGGTGCGGCTCGTTTCATGGGAGGCTTTTAAGATTTTCTATTCAGGTTGGCACAGACAATTGATGGTTTTTTTAAATAAAAAGAATAGTTTTCGGGGAGGATCTGTTTTTTATTGATGCCCTGAAACCTCTTTTTAAAGTTTTTTCTGAGGTAAGCAAACACCTCGCTGGAAATCCGGGGAATAATTAAAACACCTTTGCTTTCAAGCTTGATTTCAAGGGTGTTTTCTAGTAAATTAAAACCTGATGAAAAAAACCCTGATATTACTATTTCCGGTTATTTTTTCCCTTATCCTTCTCCCGGCCAGAAGGATTGTAAGGCTGGATAATATCCGTTATTATTCATATCCGGATTATACCCGGGTGGTTCTGGATCTGTCTTCTTCCATAAAGATCAAAGAAAAAATATTACCGGGTCGGGAGCTTTCCCGGCTTTATTTTGACTTATCCGATTGTGACTTTTCTTCGGAATATCCCCTGGAGAAAAAGAAAGAAATTGGCCTGAAATCCGGAAATTTGAAAAAAATCAGACTGGGGAAGAGGGATAAAAATACGGTCCGAATCGTTTTTGATTTCGATAAAATCGGCAAGTACGATATGTTTTATCTGACTTCGCCATTCCGGGTCGTATTTGACATTTTCCAGGAGGATTCGAACGGTGAAGCGGCAGTTTCCAGCGCCGGTCCGGATGTCGTCCCACCGCCTCCGGAGATCAAAGGAGAAGACCAGTATTCGGTTGTCAGGCAACTCGGATTGGGGGTTCACAAAATTATGATTGATCCCGGACATGGCGGCAAAGATCCCGGAACCTTCAATGCGAAACTTGGTCTTTTTGAAAAAATAATTACCCTGGATATCGCCCGTCGATTGAAGCATATATTCAAGCAAAATTCAGATTATGAAATTATTCTTACCCGAGAAGATGACCGTTATATTTCTCTGGAAGAAAGAACCGCAATTGCCAACTCAAAAAAGAGCGACCTGTTTATTTCCATTCACGTCAATTCGGCTCCCAAAAAAGATACCTCCGGTATTGAAACCTTTTTTCTGAGTTTTTCCAGTGATCCCTGGTCCATGAGTGTGGCTGCCCAGGAAAATGCTATCGGTCAAAAATCAATCGGGGAAATGAAATTAATTGTCGAACAGATTGTCAAAAATGCCAAGATATCAGAATCAAAAATTCTTTCCCAGTGTATTCAGGTTCAACTGGTCCAGCAGCTTCAAAAAAAATATGATAAAATTCAAAACCTGGGAGTAAAAAAAGCCCCCTTCTATGTGCTCGTAGGTGCCAGAATGCCGTCAGCCTTGGTGGAAACGTCTTTTTTGAGCAATACCCAGGAAGCCCTAAGGCTGAAGACCTCAACATACCGGGATCATATTGCAAATGGTCTGTACTATGGTATAATATCATATATTAAAAGTTTGGGAAAAAATTGAAACCTTTTGATCAAAACAACCGTCATACTGAAAATATTTTGAATTAATTATCAGAAGCGGCCATCGTGCAGATCATAAAAAAGAGGAGGATTATCATGAAAAAGATCGGTTTTATCGTGGGGTTCAGTTTTCTTGCTGGAGCCTTATTTTTTGCCCTGACTTTCGGATACTTGCAGAAATCAGAATCAAATAGACCGGTGCTGGCGCCTAACATTGCCAGAGCTGAAACCATAAAAGTGGATGGACTTAATTTCGCGCCATTGGTAAAAAGAGTCAGGCCGGCCGTGGTTAAAGTTATTTCAGAATCAATCGTGGACCGGGGTGGTTCTGTCTTCGGTGATGATTTTTTTGATAGATTTTTCAGTATACCGAAAAGAAGAGAAAAAGTGTCCGGAGTCGGTTCCGGTTTTTTTATTTCTTCGGATGGATTCATACTTACCAATTACCATGTGGTGAAAAACGCGGTTAAAATTTCTATTTTTGATATTGAAAACAAAGAGTTTAAAGCCAAAAAAATTGGGGTTGATCCCAAAACCGATTTGGCACTATTGAAAATCAAAGCAAGTAATCTTCCTTATATTGAGCTGGGGGATTCGAATAATGTTGAAGTCGGCGAATGGGTTTTGGCGATAGGGAATCCATTCTATCAGGACCTGAGTGTTACGGCTGGAATCATTTCTGCAAAAGGCCGGCAATTGGGTGCGGCGGACATAGAAGATTTCCTGCAAACCGATGCGGCGATAAACCGGGGAAATTCGGGCGGTCCGCTGATCAATATGGAAGGTATGGTGATTGGGATTAATTCGGCAATAATCGCACCCACAGGCGGAAATGTCGGAATTGGGTTTGCTATTCCCTCAAATCTGGCCAAAAAGGTCGTTCAGGATTTGAAATCAAAGGGCAGGGTGGTTCGTGGTTTTCTGGGAGTAAATATTCAAACCATCAGTGAGGGGGATGCAAAAGATTTGGACTTGAAGACAGGTGGGGTCGTGATTGTCAAGGTTGAAGATGCTTCTCCGGCACAAAAAGCAGGATTGAAGAAGTATGATTTGGTTGTGGCGGTTAATGGGAAAAACATAAAAACCGCCGAAGAATTAAAATTGAAAATAGCAAATCTGAGTCCCGGAGATATAATTGAATTGACTGTTTACCGGGGCAATGAGAAGAGAAATATAAAGATTAAAGTGGGGGAAGCTCCGGATACGGTTAAATTTCGTTCTGAAGAAGATAGCCGGAGCCTTGACTTGGGGATGATACTGGTTGAGAATTCACCGGCTTTGGCCAGGGAATATGAACTCAAAACATCAAAAGGGCTGTTGATAAAAGAGGTGGATAGAAATGGAGTGGCATATGAAAACGGAATCAGACAGGGAGATGTCATTGTTGCTGTTAATCGAACCGAGGTCAACAGGCTTGAGGATTTCAGGAATATGATCTCTCGCAAAGAACCGGGGTCTTCGGTATTCTTCTATGTCAATCGGTTTGGTCAGGAATTCTTTATGAAGTTCAGATTGCCCGAATGATATTTTATAAGACCGTTTCAGCCGGGAATGATTTTATTCATGTTGAAATTAAAGGAAAATTGGTCAAAGACAATCACTTTAAGAGTAGCTTTGCCCGGCAAATCTGTGACCGAAAATCCGGAGTCGGAGCAGATGGTATTGTTTTCTATCATATCCTGAAACATGGTGTGTTTTTTCGGATTTTTAATCAGAATGGCCAGGAAGCTGAACTTTCCGGAAACGGGATGGCCGGGCTGTCAGCGATACTCTTTGACCTGAATTTTTTTAAAAAACGGGTGGTGCTGGAAACCCGGGTGGGGAAAAGGGAAGTCCTTTTGTTGAACAGAGCGAAAAAAGAATTTCTCTTGAATGTTGAAATCGGTAACCCGGACTTTCACAACCTGGAATTTTTTCCTTTTATAATTCAGAAACAGATTGAATATAAATTCAAAAAAGTATCCTTCTATCCGGTTTCGGTTGGCAATCCGCACGCTGTGGTTCTCCTTGGCAAAGAACATCCCCTGAAACAGCTTCAAGTCATAGGAAAAAGCCTCTCTACCGCTCCTATTTTTCCTCTGGGTACAAATGTTGAACTGGTGGCTCAGAAAGATGAGAAATTCATGGTTTTTTTTTACGAAAGAGGAGTCGGGGAAACCGGTTCATCTTCAACCGGTAGTGCTGCCGTATTCTCTGTTTTACAGCGGTTGAAAAAAATTCAAAACACGCTTGAAATTGAAAATCCTTTTCGACCCATTAAAATATCCGGGGATGAAACGGTACGGGTTGAAAATTTTAGTGAAATAGTTTATAAAGGAATCTACAATCCATGATGGGCAACAAAAAATATTGGTTTTTTCTGGCGCTATTCCTATTTTTTCTCAAAACCTGTTTGATGGGAGATTTTTTATATACGGTTGATGGAAAGGTATATGAAGGCAAAATGGTTGCCTTTAAATATAATGTTATTTTTTTCAATGTTTATAAATTTGGAAAATTTTTCAGGTTAATGAGATTCCCACTATCGGAAGTCTGGAAGATGGAATTCAATAAGCGTGAAAATGAAGGTTTGCTGTCACCATTTGAAATTGAATCCAGTTATACAAAATTCAGGAAAGGGAAGAGAACGAGAACCGTGGAAATCAAAGGAAACCAGGATTGGATTGATACTGGAATCAATGTGAAAATCGGTCAGGAAATTTTATTTTCTGTCAGTGGCAGCATCAACATTAATGAGAATACCAAAGTTTTTCAGAATGGTGAACTCAACCTGACTTTAAACAATAATAAACCATTACCCAGTCACCCCACTGGCGCCTTCATATCCAAAGTCGGTGAAAAAGGCGAACCTTTTTATGTCGGAGATGATAAAGCACCCTTTCATATGACCCGTAATGATCGGTTGTATATCGGAATAAATGATTCTAAATTTGACGATAATTCCGGATCATTTAAGGTTATCATCTATTATTGACTTCGATTTTCAATATAAATCTTATAATCAATGAAATTTGGATTAGGTTTTAAAATTCAATTTTTTATAAATCAGGGAAAACCATAACCGGATTGAATTGTCTGATCTTTTTATCTTTTTGCGCAATACTCAAGAGCCGGCCCTCCTGATCAAATAATCGAAAATGGGTGCTGCTCCCGGATGAAAAAATTTTGATAACATTTTTTGCCTGCAAGGGAAGACCGTTTAAAATCGACCGTCTGCCTGCCTGATTGACAATAATTTTCGAAAACTCAGGGAGCAAAGATTCGATGGGGATGATGCATTCTTTAAATTTCTGAATATTCATGCGGTCATTCAAATCTTTACTCGAGATGGCCAGCGACTTGTCAAATTCTCCGATTTTTTCTCGGAACAATTCTTCCAGGTGAGCTCCCACGCCTAGTTTTTGGCCCATGTCATGAGCCAGGGATCGGATATAGGTGCCGGCTGAAGTAAGCGCCTCAAACCATAGGGTATCCTTTTCAAGTATTTCTGCCTTCAATTCGTAAATGGTTATTTTAACGGGATTCAACACGATTTTTTTTTGAGCTCTGGCATAGACATAAAGGGGTTTTCCCTTATATTTTTTGGCTGAGAATGAGGGGGGGACCTGGGTGATGGTTCCCCTGAAATCGGATAACAGAGAGGGAAGATTTATCCGGTTCAGATCAACTTCCTTTTTTTCAGAAATTGGTTTGCCTTCGCGATCATAGGTTTCGGTGGCAAAACCGAATTTGATTTTTCCTGTATATAATTTTTTTTTTTGGATATAGAAATCAAAAAATTTTGTGACCCGGCCGATACCAATCAGTAGAATTCCCTCTGCCATAGGGTCCAGGGTTCCAAAATGGCCGACTTTTTCGGTTTTAATGATTGACCTGATCTTTGCCACGACGTCATGCGATGTAATGTTCTTTTCTTTATTGATAACCAGCAGTCCCGATATCATTAAATTTGATTTATCTCAGGTTTTGTCGGATAATTTCCAAAATTTGCTTTTTTGCCGATTTGATATTTCCTTCATAAAAAAAACCGGCCGCGTGATCATGCCCACCTCCGTTAAATATTTTTGCCACATTTTGAGAGCTGAAATTTCCTTTCGATCGAATTGATACCCGGAACAGGTCATTTTTGATTTCTTTAAAAAACAGGGTAACCTGGACGCCGTCAATTGACCTGGCAATGGAAATGATATCTTCTGTCTCAATATCTTTTAAATTCAGGCCCTGGAGGAAATTTTTTCTGAATTCTATTGTTGATACCCGGTCATTCAGCTCTAGTTTCAGGGTGGATAATATTTTGGGAATCATTTTTATCTTTTCGTATTTATTGGAGTTAAAAAGCAAATTGCTTACGGCATCCGGTTTGAATTTGCAGGTTTTCACCAATTCTGAAGCGATACCCAGCGATTTGAAGGTCGTGTTTGAATATTTAAATGAACCGGTATCCGAAATAATTGCCGCATATAGGTTGAATCCTATATCTGTGTTGAATCTGATATTTAATTCCGAACCCAGTTCATAAACCAATTCCCCGACGGCAGCGGCTTCCGGAACCACCCAGTTTAAATTGGCATCGAGCGAACTGGTTGCGTGATGATCGATCTGGATGCTGAAATATTTATCGATATTTTTTTGGCCGGTTCTGGATTCCGTGGCACCTTCGACCAGAATCAATAAATCAAAAGGTTGTGGATATATTTGATCATACTGGATTACATCATGGTGAGGAAGCATGGATAATGGGTAAGGTGCCCTGTCGGTATTTATAAATTGGACGTTTTTACCCAGCTGTTTTAACATCAGAAAGAGGGCCAGCCCGCTTCCAATTGAATCCGCATCGGGACGTACATGAGAACTTAGTGCAATTTTTTGAGATTTTTTAATGATTCTGGCGATTTTTCTTTTCATCTAGAATTGTTTGAATTCGGAAAATTTTTGGTCGAGTTCGAAACCTGGGTCTTCCAGGAAATCCAATTCGGGAATATACTTCAGGTTCATTTTTTTGGGCAGCAACTTTTTGATATAACCCTTGGCCCGGTTTAACTTAATAATGATATCCTTCCGGTTTTCCTGTGGTGTCGATACGAATATCTTTGCTCTGCGGAGGTCCTTGGTGACCACGATATCGGAAATAGATATGAAATGAAATTCAGGATTGCTTAATTCATTTAACAGAATATCTCCCAGACTGTGTTTCAGGGTACTGGCAAATCTTTCGATTCGATATGACATTTCCTTCCTCTAAATGAAATCTTTATCTATATGAAGGATACGAACATTGTATTGGGAAAAAACAATATCTTCGATTTGTTTGAAAACCTTTTCTGCCAGCATTTTTTTATTGGCTGCCATGACAACCGTTATCTGAATTTTCTGCCACAGGCTTTGATAATTACTCTCGATTAAAGAAACATTGAATTTATGTCGTAATTTTTCCTTCAGGCTCATCACAATCTGTCTTTTTTGCTTCAAGCTGTGGGAATTTTCAGAATGCAAATCCATGACCATGATTCCGATTGTCATTTTTTAAGCGTTAATTCATAAGCTTCAATTATGTCACCCACTTCGATTGAATTGAAATTCTTGATTCTTATCCCGCACTCTGTACCGGCCCTTACTTCGGAAACTTCATCTTTTACCCGCTTCAAGGTTTCGATATCCCCTTCGAATACCAAATCGTTTCCCCGTAAAACTTTTAGTTTTGATTTATTGGAAACCTTTCCTTCCTTAACAATACATCCGGCAATGGTTCCGACTTTCGATATTTTAAATTTTTGAAGAACTTCAATTTTTCCGATTAATGACGTCATATATTCCGGTTTGATCTCTCCTTTTATGGCTTTGTCGATATCCTCGATCAGGTGATAAATGACATTGTATAATTTGATATCAACATTTTCCCGTTTTGCCAGTGCCAGTACCTTTTGAGGAGATTTCACATTGAATCCGACGATGAATGCATCGGCAGCCGAGGCCAGCAGAACATCTCCTTCCGTAATATTCCCGATTCCTTTATGGATGATGTCAATTTTTAGATTTTCGGAATTTCTCTGTTGGAAAAATTTTTCGATAACTTCACCGGAACCAAAATTATCGGTTTTGATGATAGTGGAAATTGTTTTTGTTTTGCTTTCTTCAATCTTTTTGAAAAGGTTCTGCAGACTTAATTTTTTTTCTGCGACAATTTCATCTTTCTTGGTCTCTTTATCCCTGAATTTCCTTATTTCAATAATTTTTCTGGCTTTTTCAATATCATCGATGACCTGAAATTTATCGCCGGAATTCGGAACATCATCAAATCCCATAATTTCAACCGGCATAGGAACTTCCGCATTATCGATCGGTTCTCCCCTCTCATTGAAAATAGATTTGATTTTTCCCAGTAAGTTTCCGCATATAAAATAGTCCCCCCTTTCAAGTCGGCCATGCTGAATTAACAGAGTTCCCAGCGGTCCCAATTTTGAATCCAGCCTGGATTCAATAATAGTGCCCCGGGCAGGAATGTCTTGATAGGCATTGAGTTCTTGCATTTCGGCAACCAGGGTTATCATTTCAAGCAGATTGCCGATGTTGTCTCCCGTTTTCGCTGATATCTCGACCGAAACCACATCGCCTCCCCAATCTTCAACGATGATGTTATGCTGACTCAACTCTTTTTTAACTTTTTCCGGATCTGCCCCTTTCAAATCGATTTTGTTTATGGCGACTATAATCGGAACTTCCGCAGCTCTGGCATGGTTAATGGCTTCGATTGTCTGCGGTTTGACGCCATCATTGGCTGCGACCACCAGAATGATAATATCGGTTACTTTTGCTCCGCGGGCTCTCAGATTTGTAAAAGCCTCATGACCCGGTGTATCAATGAAAACGATATTATTCTTATTAACTTTTAGTATGGTGGCGCCGATTTTTTGGGTAATGCCTCCGGCTTCATTTTCAGCCACATGGGTCTTTCTCAAATTATCCAAAAGGGTAGTTTTACCATGATCGACATGTCCCATTACCGTAACAACCGGAGCTCTGGGTATCATTTTGATGTTATGTTTGCCAATGTATTCATAAAAGACATAATCTTCATAAGAAAGCACATCGAATTCAACTTTAAATTCAGCACATATGCTTTTTACATCTTCCGCTGATAACAACTGGTTTGTTTGATATTCCTGTTTAAGATGTTTCAATTTTTCCTCTACATCTTTCATTTTCAGGTTCAATTTTTCGCACAATTCCTTAAATGAAATGAAATCTGATATTTGAATCAATTCGGGTAGGATAACCGTTTCGGTTTTTTTCTTTGGAATTACGGTTTTCACGGTTTCTTTCCGGGGTTCCGGCTTGATGATTTTTTCTTGAACTTTCTTGATTTCGATTCTGGGATGAGTTGGCCTTTCGATTTTTGGAATTTTTTTTGGAGAAATGTCACTTTTTATTTTAGGCTGGGATGGAGGAACCGGTGGTCTTTGGAATTTCTTTTCTTCCTTTTTTTGTGTTTTTTCCGGCGGAGACACGATTGGTTGCTTGACTTGTGTTTCCTCCTGCTTTTTTTCCGGTTTTTTCTTTTTGGAAACTTCAGGTTTTACTTCCGGTTCGGTTTCTTTTTTCGGTATCGGGGAAGCCTTGGCTTTTTTTGATGCCGCTTTGGGTGGTTGGTTAAATTCGTTAATTAATTTCTGATATTTATCCTGGTTTTGAGAAAATTCACGCAACAATTCCAATTGTTCCATGGAAATGACAGACGAATGTGATTTGACCGGGACGTTTTTCTTTTCGAGAAAGAACATGGCCAGTTTATTTGATATTTTAAATTGTTTGGTGGCTTCATGTAATTTTATATTTTGCATTCATTCACTCCTACAATTTTTTTTGAATTAATTCGTTACGATTTTCCATTTCGTTTGACAGTTGAATGTTCCATTTTGTCAGTTTTGATGCCAGCTTGATGTTTATTCCTTTTTTCCCGATAGCTGATGAGAGGGATTCGCTGGTTACAGTAACCTCTGCCTTGCAATTCTCTTTATCGATGATTTTTACTTTTATGACCTCTGCCGGTGTGAGAGATGAAGCAATAAACCTTTCCGGCGAATTATTCCAGGCGATAACATCGATTCTTTCTCCCCGGAGCTCTTTGGTGATAGAAAGGACCCTGTTTCCATTCATCCCCACAATGGCACCAACCGGATCCACGGTTTTCTCGGTTGAATATACGGCAACTTTTGTTTTTGTGCCAGGTTCACGTGATACCGAATAGATCTTTACAATTCCATCGGCCACTTCCGGAACTTCCATTTTAATGAGTTCGACCACAAAAGTGTTCATGTAACGGGTACCCAAGATCAGAGGGCCCTTACCTTCCGGAAAGACCCTTTTAATTAAAAATTTGACCATTTCGCCTCTTTTAAATGAATCTTTTGGAGACAATTCTTTTGATGGCAATATGGCCTCCCCGATTTCGAGTCCGATAATAAGATTGTCTTTTTCCTTTCTTCTGATTTCGCCACTGATAAGCGAACCGGTCAGTGGAAAATATTTGTCATATATTTTTTTTTGTTCGGCCTTCAATACTTTATTCATGATGATATGCTTGGCGGTCTGGGCAGCAATCCTCCCCATGGTTTCTCCGGGGAGAAATATTTTGATTTCATCCCCTTCCTTCACCATGGGATTGATCTTGATGGCCTCTTTCCAGTCTATTTCAAATGCAGGATCTTTGACATTTTTTACAATAAGTTTGGTTGTGTAAACCTGGATTAACCCTTTATCCTGATTAATTTCAACCTGGATATCCGTACCTTCTTCAAAATATTTTTTGGAAACGGTAAGTAGGGCTTCTTTAATGGCAGAATAAAATATGTCGGCAGAAATTCCGCGTTCTTTGCTCATCTGTTTTATGCTCTTCAACAAATCTTCTGTCATTAAATGTCCTCATTTGTATTACTTGCCATTATAGAAAATTTTACCGGAAAATGCAAATATATATCACATCTCCAAAAGGGCTTCAGAAAACCATTTCCATAATTTCCGGTGAAATGCCATTGAAGGAGGATGCTCGACTAAAAAAGAACGAATATTGAATGTCGGTAGTTTCCCCGGTAATATCTTAAAACGGGCGCTCTTCTGGTAAATTGGATAATATTCCGGATGAAATTGTATACCCAGAACATTCTTAAACCGGGAATGGGTGATGGCTTCTATGATTTTCCCATCCAGTGAGGTTGCAATTATTTGAATGTTTTTCCCGGTTTTTTTTATGGCCTGGTGATGGGATGATAAAACATAAGGATGATCGAATTCCCTCAGCCCCATTTTTCGTATCCATATACTGTCGGGTATGAATTTAATTTGATGAAATGCCGGTGCCAGGTCTTTTTCGAGGGGATACAGTTTTGAGACATAAAAAGAGCTGTGAATTTTATCGGGAGAGAGTTTCAATACCTGTTCAATGGAATGCAATCCGTATATTTGCCAGGGAATGTCTTGGTAGAGGGAACCTCCAGTTGCCACATTTAATGTCTGTGCACCCAGACATATACCCAGGATCACATAATTTTTTTTCGACTCAAGCCAGGCAGTAAAATTAGGATTCTGGCTTCCGCCCAACAAATGAAACAGGAATGAACATTCGTAGACTGAACGAATAGGCGTATCGGCATCAGTCAAGAGGC
Source organism: uncultured Clostridia bacterium (assembly GCA_964583345.1). Classification (GTDB taxonomy): domain Bacteria; phylum Acidobacteriota; class Aminicenantia; order UBA2199; family UBA2199; genus CAZOWT01. The sequence continues at coordinate 3,789 of CAZOWT010000021.1, read as the reverse complement.
AATTTTCTTCCCCGTAAATCGATGGGGGGATATCATATCCGCCGGTGAAAATGATACCCTGGCTTTTTTCAAAAAGTTTTTTGAACTGGGGAGTCCAGATATTATTTTTGAAAAGGTTTTTAAGTTCGACCGAACCTTTTATCGATTCGAAACTAACCCAGTCCAAATTGTTTTCATTTGCGTAGTCGATTGCCGTCTGGTAATCGGTAATGATTTCTTGCTCAAAAGAGGGTTTATGGTAAATGCGTTCATCCTGATGGTAAACACAGATAAGCTTAATATGGTCCAAAGCCAGTAAATTCCGTTCATAGAGTTGGTTTATGTTTTCAATTTGCTTGGATGTAGGGCCACACATGATGATGGTTATTTCATCCCGGCTGTTTGCAGGTAACTGGATGTTAATTACGAAACTGCTTATGCTTACAATAATTAATATGATCTTCTTTAAATATGTCATGGTTCCTCCAATTTTATTATAACGTTTAAAAAAGCCGAACACAACAATGGCTGAAAAAGCCCAAATATTGGTTTGAACTGTGGAATATGATATCATTGAAAAATGCTCAAATCGTTTGACCGGTATGTTCTCAAAGAGATTATTTCTCCCTTCAGCATCGGCCTTCTGGTATATACCTTTACCTTATTGATCAACCAAATACTGGTTTTATCTAATGTCCTCATATCCAGAGGCGCCACAACGGTGACGATATTGCGTATTTTGTTTTATCTGCTCCCGGATTTTTTAGCATTTACCATTCCCATGTCGACCTTGATGGGCGTATTAGCTGGCTTGAGCAGAATGAGTACAGATTATGAAATTGTCGCTTTTCGCACCATGGGGATTAATAATTTCAGAATTTTAAAACCGGTTCTTATTTTTTCCGCAATAACCTGGCTGTTTTCCTCCTGGTTAATCATGTTCGTGGCTCCGGAATCAAATTATCGTTTTTCCAAGTTGTACAATCAGGTGGTTCTGTCAAAAGCCATCTCAAACATAAAACCGAAAACATTTTATACCGGCTTTCCTTTCTATGTTCTCTATTTCAATGAAATAAACAATCAAAGCGGTGAATGGGATGGTGTTTTTCTTTATTCGATGAAGGCTGCCAACGATGATCAGTTTATTATAGCGCAAAAGGGTAAATTTGTTCAAAAAAACGATATGCGTGAAAGCCATATTGCATTGAGCAATGCCGTGATTCAGGGATTTAAAAAAGCCGAACCGGAAAACAGTTATTCGCAAAGTTATAAATTTCTGAGAGAATATATCCCTGAACTCATCAACATTAAACAAACGCGTAGAAGCACCCAGCAAACATTACCCCATCTTATCGAAACTTTGAAATCCGAACCGGATGATTTAAGTGTTCAAATCGAATTTCACAACAAGTTTGCATTGCCCTTTACCTGTATCGCATTTGGTTTCCTGGCCCTATCGATGGGAATTTCAACAAAAAAGGGAGGGAAGATAAGCGGATTTATTATTTCTCTGGGTATTATTTTTATATATTATACCATCATTACCACCGCCAGAAATATGATTTTGAAGAGGATTGTATCGCCTTTTTGGGGGATGTGGTTCCCGAATTTCTTTTTACTTTTTGTAGGATTCATATTATACTTTTTTACATCCAGAGAAAAAGCAATCGACTGGGAAGGTTTTCTTTCCATTTTCTCCAAATTAAAAGAAAATCGAATTATCAGGCAACGGAAAGTTCTCTTTATCATCAAAATTCACAAAATCAAATTCAAGATATTTAAAATTTTGGATATCTATGTCATACGAAGATTGATTCTGGTTTTTATTCTTATTTTTCTGTCTCTGCTCTTCATTTTTTCTATTATCACCATCGTTGATTTAATTGATGAAATCATTAAAAACAAAGTTGAATTTCATTTTTTACTGGATTATGTATTCTATAATATTCCGGAATTCAGCAGTTTTATTTTTCCGGTTTCCATTCTGACGGCAGTCCTCTTGACGTTTTCTCTCATGAGCAAGAATAATGAAATTATTGCCGTACAGGTAAGTGGAATCGGGCTGCATCGGTTGACCTTGCCGGCATTTTTTTTGGGTATTATTGTCTCGCTCCTATCGTTTTTTGTTCAGGAAAATATTACGCCTATTACCAATAAAAATGCCCTGGAAACCTTGAATGTCATCCGGAATATCAGCCGTAAATCAGATATTGAATTAATCAAAAACTGGATAAATTCAGAGGACCAGGTGTTTTTCCATTATCGGTTTTTCAATCAGAGAAACAACAAATATATGCAATTCAATGTTTTTCGGTTTAATAATCGTTTTGAAATTAAAAATCGAATTATTGCCAGAACGGCTGAATGGAAAGGAGATAAAACCCTGTTGCTGAAAAATGGCTTTATTCGATTTTACAAGGATGATTTACCCGCTGATTTCAGGGAGTTTAAATCCAAAAAAATAGAGGTAAAAGAGGGAAAATCGATTTTTACCAAAAAGATTTCATATTCGGAGTTTATGAATATTGCTGAGCTTAAATCATATATTAACTATCTGATTAGGAATAAATCAGATCCGGTCAAATATGAAGCCAAGTTGTACTACAAATATGCATTTCCCTTTTCAAGTTTGGTGATGGTGCTTATCGCTATCCCCTTTTCTTTCATAATGGGAAACAAGGGCACCTTGTATGGCATTGGCATAGCTGTCGGGATTTCGATGATATTCTGGGGGGCAATCGGAATTTTCAGCGCCCTGGGGGCCAGCGCGATCCTTCCACCGTTTTTATCTGCTTTCGCACCTATGCTGCTTTTCGGTGCCGTATCTGTGGCGCTGATCATCAATATAAAAACCTGATCTCGTCGGCTTCCCATGTCTACCTTACGATTAACTTCTTCATGTCCGATTTTTGGTTTTCCGCTTTGATTCAAAATGAAGCCAAGGCCTCGTCCCTTGTCTGGAAATCGGTTTTTATCATGCTCTCTTTCATGGGTTGTTCGGTCACATGCCTGTAATTCTCACCAGATGGATGACATCACGCTTATCATTATAAAAAGAGATCGTGAAAATTGATGGTGAAGAAACTCCTCTCTGGTTGATTTCGGGACTGGAGTCCCTTAAGGCATCAATTTTTCTATGTTAGGGAGGACTTAACAAAAACTTTCGATAGCACGATCCTCATCATCGAAGGCTTCAAAAACAGTAATCAGTTTTGTAATGGTCATCAGATCTTTAACTTTGGCACCCAGGTTCAGGATTTTTGTTTCACCGCCATTTTTCTTCAGTGTGGTATAGGTTCTGACAATTTCACCGAGTCCGGTTGAATCCAGATAAGGCACCTGTTCGAAATTAATCAATAGCTTTAGTTTTTTTTCTTTTACCAACTCGTTTATGGAACTTCTTAAAACCGTTATGTCATCTCCGATTAGAATTTTACCTTTTAAATCCAGAATCACCACCCCTTTTTTTATTCGCTTTTCAATTTTCATGAAATATCTCCTCTTTTATCTTATTTTATATATATTATATTCAAAAAAGAAATTCAATATAAAATTTAAAATACAAGGAAGTGACTGTATTTTTTTTATGGAAAAAAAGCCGGTTTTCTCAATTCAAATTGAATAAAATGTGCTATATTGTTATAGAAAAAAAAGTATGAAATTTCATGGAGCTGATAATCTGTATTATCGAGTATGATCTCTGAAATCGGGGAACTTTTATTCAGGAGATATCGTTAATGATTATGAACATCATAGAGGTCGTTCAGCGGTGTAAAAATGGAGATTATGGAGCCTGGAACATGATTGTCA
>CAZOWT010000020.1:0-25409 GCA_964583345.1 uncultured Clostridia bacterium | reverse complement strand
CCTGAAGTAGGCCATTCCGTGGTCGGAAGCGATTGCCGCACAGTCAACCTTCCGGATGCCGGTGAATAAAATGTCCCCGGTAGACAAAATGATTTCAGAAACCGAATAGCCAATACCCACCGTTACCGGGTAACTTCCTTTTTTGGTGACTTTCAAACCGCAGCTCATGGCTGCCCTGGCAAATATGTCGCTGGCCAGTTGTACGCCTTCTCCGGCAGATCCTCCGATGATGAGGGACATATTTTTATCCAACCGGTGGTCGAATCGCACCGGAATCTTCTCGAGGTCCTCAAACAGGGTTGGGCGGTTTTCTTTACGGGAGACTGAGAGGGGCTTGGCTTTCACATTTCTATGGACCGGCAGGGGAATATCAAACTGTTTTTCGATAGAGTTCAGGTTGAGGTTAGGGTTGTATTTCAACCCGTAGCTGGTACAGACTTCGATGACTTCGACCAGGGAGAATCCTTCGGTTCGAAACGCTTCGGCCAGCGAATCAGAAAAATCTCCCTTGGCCACGATCCGGCTCAGGTAGGCGGCCCCGACGTTTTTTATAATGCCGAAAAGATTCAAACCATCGGCAGCCAATCCGGTTATCAGGCTGCGGGTGATAAATCCGTCCGGGGTGAGATCACTCTGCTGCCCTCCGGTCATTCCGTATAGCATGTTGTTGTGTACCACCACTGTCATGTTGAAATTTCGGTGGGCAGCCCCGATGAGGTGGTGAAGTCCGATCGAAATGCCCCCGTCCCCGATGAACACAATCACTTTCTTGGACGAATCGGAAAGGGCGGCGGAAATTCCTGCACCCAGGGCAACGGAACGGCCGTGCAATCCATGCACGGTATGGGTATTGAATTTGCTGTCAATAATCCCGTGGCAGCCGATATCGGTCACCAGGATGACATCCAGGGGATTTATTTTTATTTTCTGCAATGCTCTTTCGGTGTTCCGGGCAATGAGGTGATGGCTGCATCCCTTGCAGTAGGGTAAATTATCGGTGTCCAGAAATATCGGATTCATATTTCAATACCTCCTGTGTGATCTCCTCTGGTGTGATCATCCTGCCGATGGCGTTCACACCGCTGATGCCGGCGGGTTTTGTATGTCCGTACAGGACTTGCATGAGCTGTCCGTTCAGGTTTTCTTCAGCCAGAACCACGTACTGGTATTTTCCCAGAATATCCAGGTAGGTGTCAGGAATGGGGAAAATGGTTTTGGCGACTAAAATCGAGACCTGATGTCCCTGTTTTCTGAGTTCTTTGACCGATTCCCAGGCAGCCTGACTGGTTATTCCGTATGTGAAGATGATGGTATCCGCATTTTCCTGTTCATCAAGTTCGAAAAAGGTATAACGGGAAATATTCTTCTCCAGTTTCATCTGCAGCCGTCTGGTATTATCCAGAGCTTCGGGGATATTGTTCTGAATGATTCCCGACCGGTCATGGGTTGAGGCGTTAAACCGGACCTGGTGCAGAGGATTCCCCACCGGCAGGAATTCCGGAACTCCGTTGCTTTGCGGGAGGTAGGTCTGATAAGGATCCTTGCCTTGATAAAATTTCCGGGCTACCGGCTCGATATCTGGCAACGATTCCACATCGAGGTCCCTCAGGGTCATGACATCTTCCTTGGATGTCAATAAAATCACCGGACTTCTCATCTCGATTGCCCAGTAAAGGGACTGGGCTGCCAGGGTCCAGCAGTCTTGAATGCTTGAAACACACAGGGTCGGAAGCGGATATCCTCCGGATATGGTTCCGTTCAGGAGCAGCAAATCTCCCTGGGCGCCGCCGGTAGCGGTTCCGGTAGCCGGACCCAGCCGCTGGGCCAGGATAATGACCATGGGAAGTTCCATCATGTATGCCATGTTGATGGATTCGACCATCAGGGCAAAACCCGGGAAAGACGTTGCTGTAACCGGAATTTTCCCGGATGCGGCATATCCTGCCATCCACTGCAGGGTGGTGATTTCATCCGGAGCGGCGAGGGCGACTGGAAGCCGTTTTGATCCGTAAAGATAGAGTAAATTCGCCGGGGTGATGGGATAACCGATGAAAACATCGGCCCCGGCCCGGGCCAGTGATTCCATGATTAACAATGACCCGTCCAGAAGAACATTATTCGATTTTTGTTTCATTGCCTTGCTCCATACCCGATGATAAAAATAATAATCATGTCGATGAAAAAAATCTCCACCCTATGCAGAGTGGAGATGTTTTTTCAAATCAGCCACAGGTATAAAAGTGGGTATTATATTCGAAATCGCATGACAAAGCAACTCTGCTGGTTGTTGACAGGAGGTTTTGTTTCCAAGATAATGATTGCCGGTTTTGTTCGGGAAGGTGGAATCAGGATAATATGGGTTTAAAAAAAAATCGAAACCTCCAATGCCGAATAAACCTTTTACATCCATTTCGGGTCTGAACAATATGAGCATCAGGTTTAAGGAACGTAATGAACGATAGAGCCATAGTCGAAAGATGCCAGCAAAATGATATGAGAGCTTATGAAATGATTTTCAAGAATTACGGGCAATCAATGTTGCGGATCGCCCTCCGCCTACTTGGCAACCTGCAGGATGCAGAAGATGCTGTTCAGACCACGTTCGTCAAACTGTTCAGGGGCATAAAAAACTTCAAATTCAAATCAAAATTCAGCACCTACCTCTATCGTATTCTGATCAACAATTGTTACGATACATTGAGAAAAAAACCGAAGCATCAGTTGGATTTGGAGAATGTGATTCTGCGCGATTATTCGGTACCAGGGCTTGCCATGGAGTTGGCTTCAGCCATGGAAACACTTCCCAGCCGCATGAAAGCGTGCTTTGTTTTATTTGCGGTTGAGGGATTCAAGCAGGAAGAGATCGCCCGGATAATGGACATCAATATCGGGACGGTCAAGACGAATATCTTCCGTGCCAAGGAGCATTTGCGGGAATTGTTGCAAACAAAAGCAAAGGGGGATGTATCATGAACTGTGATCAATACGAGGCCTATCAACTTGGGCGGCTGGATGAAGAGACATTCCTGAACCACTTGAGTATCTGCCCGGTATGCGCAGCGCTGAAAAAGCAGGATGAAGAACTTCTTTCGGCTGCGCGACAGTTAAAAATTAAGGTTGACACCGAATCGCTCTGGTTGAAGGTTGAATCCCGGCTGCTTCAGGAAGTCGAGCAAGAACGGCGGAATCGGAAAATGAACCAACTGTCGAAAAGGTTTTTGAATATGAAATCGCTGGCATTGGCAGCCACTTTGATGATAGCGTTAATTCTTGTTTATGTATTGGTGATGATGCCATCCGAAAATTCATCGACCGGATTACTCTCCCAGCGGGCATTGGAGAAGGTTGAGCAGACCGAGCGAGCTTATGTGGCTGCCATCGATGAAATGGAAAAGAAGACTGGTGCCAAACTGGCCGTCATGGATATCGAGCTGGCGCTACTTTACCGGGACCAGTTGAAAGCCATTGACGAACAGATCCGGCATTGCCGGGATACGCTGCAGACAAATCCGGCCAATACCCAGGTCAGGCGGTATTTGCTGGCGGCGTTTCAGGATAAAAAGCAAACCCTCAGGGAAATTATATCTTTTAAAACGGATCAAACCTGAGCAGGGAAGGATGGAAATGTGTGATAAAAAGAAAGGAAACCGGAGAAACGGCTCAAGCCTTTTCATGCCGGACGCAATGGGAGGTCAACATGTTTAACAAAATTCTTCATACCTTACTGATTGTATTATCGATGATTATCTTGATCAATAACGGATTGGCGGCAGCTAATGAACCCGGCAAAGTTCGTAGGGAAATCAATCTTGCCGTCAACTCATCTCCGGGAAATACCCTCTTTGTGGAAACCGAGTTTGCGGATCTAAAGGTTACCGGCACCAGAACCAATCGGATCTCGGCCGAGGGCTTCCTGGAAATATGGAGTTCTGAGGACGACTATGCCAGGAAGCAGATCGAGAAAACCCAGGTCAGTCTGGAAGCCTGTCCGGGAGGCTACCGCTTAAAACTCGATATTCCGGATGTGGATTTTCGATCAAAGCGGGGAAGACAGAGAATCATTATCAAGGGCAATTCCAAATCTATTTCAACCGATCGTTTTGGTTTTTCGATCTATGCCAAAATCCGACTGGAGATACCGTCGAACCAGTCCCTGGACATGGATAACCGATATGGCGATATCAGTGTCGAAGCGGTTTCTGGGAAGCTCAACATCCGCAACACCTCGGGTGAGATCCGGGTTCGGCATTGCCAGGGAGAATTGGGGGTTGTCAACAATTATGCCGATATTGATGTGAATGATTTTAAAGGTCGGGTGGAGATTGACGGCAGCAGTTCCCCGGTTACGCTTTCCGGCATTACCAAAGATGTTTTTATCAGAAACAGCTACAAGCCCGTTCAGGTCGACAATATCCGGGGATCGCTGATCATCCAGTCCCAGAGCGCATCGATATCGGCGAAAACAGTGGGCGGTAATTGCCGCATTAAATCTTCTTACAAGGAAATTGATCTGATAAAAATATCCGGAAATCTTGAAATCGATGGGCAGAGCTGCAAGGTCAGGGTTGAGGACCTTGAAGGAAGTGGAAAAATCGAAAACAGTTATAAGAGCGTTGAGGTGGTTCAGGTTACCGGAAAATTGGTCATCATCGGGCAATCATCGCCGGTGACGGTAAGGCGTGCCTCTATGGACGTTATGATCCAATCCTCATACAAGGGAATTCAGGTAGACAATGTCAAAGGCAATTTGGAAATCAGGAGTCAGTCCTGTCCGGTTACCGCGACTGAGGTAGTTGGAAGTGTGGATCTGGCATCATCGTACAAACCGATCAAGCTGGAACGAATCGGTGGATCGGTCAAGGTTCGTTCCTCTTCGAGTGATGTTACCATGACCGATATCAAAGGTTCGGTAAAGGTTCAGTCCAAGTACAAGCCCGTGATCCTGAATCAGATAGGCGGTGACCTGGAGGTCGATGGCGAATCAAGTGCCGTAATGGCCAATAGAGTAAAAGGAACCGTCGATATCTCTAATTCATACAAATTTGTTTCCCTGAAACATACCTCATCGTCCATTAAGGTGAACGGCAACAGCAGCCCGATTGAAATCAAGAATATCGATCATCTCCCGGTCGACGGCAAGATCGAGCTCACAACCACTTACAAACCGATTGAACTGAATTTGCCCGCTGATTCGAACGTACTGATCACCGCCTACACCACCTATGGCCAGGTTATTTCCGACTTTCCGGTTTTTCTAAAAGCAGTTCCGGTTAAACCCGAAGCGGGTAAAACGGAAATTTTTATTAAAACCAGCCAGGACATCACCATCCGGAAAGATTAATCGGTGGATTCAGAACAATCGATTGGGTTCCCGATGGAACGAGATTTCTCGCCGGTCACTCGGATATGATGTTGAAAATTTCCAGATTTTCTGTTATTTTTGAGGAAACCATTTTTGATCGGTGAATCCCGGATGTTTTGGGTTCAATAACCAGACCGGTCGGGATTGGTCTCATGAATCACAGGAGAATATCATGAAACAACACCTGTTTGGATTTGTCCTGATTTTCTCGTTTGTTTTCGGTTTGGGACCACAGCCGGTAAAGGTTTCTGTCAGCCAGGATACCGAAACTTGCCTCGACTGCCATCAAAGCCTTGACCCCGGTATCGTCGGCAGCTGGAGGATGAGCCGTCATGCCCGGGTAACGCCGGCCCAAGGTTTGGCCGTTAAAGGCCTGGCCAGCCGGTTTTCGGCCCGAACAGTCCCGGAAAATCTGAGAGGCACGGCAGTGGGGTGCGCCGAATGTCATACGCTGAGGCCGAATGACCATAAAGATACATTCGAACACAACGGGACCAAAATTCACCTGGTGGTGACGCCGGATGATTGCGCTGTATGCCATGCAGACGAGCAGGTTCAGTTTTCAGGCAACCTGATGTCGCATGCTTATGGGAATTTGGTCAACAACGGTGTATACCAGCTGTTGATGAGTTCCATCAACCAGACTGCCGGTTATCAAAATGGAGGATTAACCGGACAAACGGCAAATTCCCGGACTGAAGCCGAATCCTGCCTCTACTGCCACGGGACCCGCCTGGAAGTCAGGGGCTCCGCATCCCGGGAAACCGACCAGGGAGAAATGGCATTCCCGGTTATTGAGGGCTGGCCGAACCAGGGTGTCGGGCGGATTAACCCGGACGGAAGCCGCGGTTCGTGTTCGGCCTGCCATACGCGCCATTGCTTTTCCATAGAAATGGCCAGAAAACCGTTCACCTGCCGGGAATGCCATATGGGACCGGATGTGCCGGCTTATAAGGTATATGCGTCAAGCAAGCACGGGAATATTTTTTCAACCATGAACCGGTCCTGGAATTTTGACGCTGTTCCCTGGAAGATCGGGGAGGATTTCAAGGCACCGACCTGTGCCGGTTGTCACATCAGCCTGGTGGTCAATGCCGATGGCGATGTGGTTTCGAATCGGACACATCGGATGAATGACCGTTTGCCCTGGCGAATATTCGGCTTGATTTATGCCCATCCCCATCCGAAAAACCCGGATACATCCGGCATTCGAAACCGGGATGGAATTTCATTGCCAACCGATTTCGACGGCGGCATGGCCAATGAATTTTTAATCACCCGCCCGGAAATGGAAAATCGTCGCCAAGCCATACAGAAAATCTGTTTGAATTGCCATGGGACATCCTGGGTTCAGGAACACTGGAGCCGTTTTGAAAACACCATCCATACTACCAATAGCGATATCCTGACCGGAACCCGGATCATGGATGATATCTGGCGGCAAAGATTTGCCCGGTCCCTGTCAGTTCACGCCAGTCCGTTTGACGAAGCGGTGGAAAAAAAATGGGTTGATACCTGGCTGATGATTGCCAATACCATCCGATTCGCTTCGGCCATGAGCGGCGGGGGCGATTACGGGGTATTTGAAGACGGGAGGTTTCAGTTGTCAAAAACACTCTCGGAACTTGCCGAATGGCTCGAGCTGAAAAAGCAGCTTTCAGCCATCCGCATAAAAAACAAATCACCCGATTCGAAGTGATGAATCCGGTTATCCTAACCGGATTTGAAATTTGGCCGGGGGTTGAATCCATCGATTTCATATAATATAATTTATATAAAAATGGATCCGGAGAAATTGTCAGCCGATCAACTCATCCGAAAGGTCAGGATGCTCGAGGAACAGGTGGAGCGAATATCCGCTCTGGAAATAAAATTGGCAGAATCCATTGAAGAAGCAAAATTCAGGAATCAGGAATTGACCGAATTCAGGAAGGCCGCCAGGGTGGTGCTCACCCAGTCCGGTTTCATTGATACCGCACGTTCCATTTTTAATCTGTGCCGGAATTTGATCAATGCCGCCTCCGGTTATGTGGCATTGCTGAGTGAATCCGGCGCTGAAAATGAAGTGCTATTTCTGGAAGCCGGTGGACTGCCCTGCGATGTGGATCCGGAACTGCCCATGCCCATCCGCGGATTGAGAAGCATTGCCTACCATAAGCGGAAAGCGGTTTATGACAATGATTTTATGCACGGTGAATGGGTCAAATTCATGCCTCCCGGCCATGTCTTGTTGAAAAATGTTTTGTTTGCCCCCCTCATCATAGACGGGAAGGCGGTGGGTGTTATGGGATTGGCAAACAAAGAGACAGATTTCAACCAAAATGATGTCCGGATTGCGTCCGGTTTCAGCGAACTGGCAGCCATTGCCCTGCAAAACAGCCGTATACAGGATGAAAAAACCCGGGCGGAAGAGGAAAAGGAACGGGTTATTGGCGAGCTGAAGATCGCTCTATCCCGGGTGAAAACGCTCGGCGGAATGCTTCCTATCTGTTCCTCATGCAAAAAGGTGCGGGAAGATGATGGATATTGGAAGCAGATCGAAACCTACATCCGAGATCACAGCGATGCGGACTTCACCCACAGTTATTGCCCTGATTGTGCGAAGAAATTATTAAAGGACCCGAATATTTCTGATTGATTTCCGGATTTTCATCGGCATCCGTTGAAATTTCCGACTCGCTTTTTTCCTGAAAAATTTTTTCATCATGTAAATGTTTACCCGTTTCGATTTGGCGAGCAATAAAATGCCGATTATCCGGGCATATTGACATCTGCGTTCAAATCGGTAAAATAAAAATCTCTATATTAGAAAGGAATCAGACAATTGGTATCTTTTTTAAACGAAAATCCGGTACTGCTGATCATGCTGGTGATTTCAGCCGGCTATATTTTCGGGCAAATCAGGATCCGTGGTTTTTCACTGGAGAGTTCCGCCATACTGTTTGTTGCCCTGATTGCCGGTCACCTGGGATTTGTCATTCCTGGCCTTTTTAAAAGTTTCGGCCTGGTTTTGTTTATCTACGCCATCGGGCTCCAGGCCGGCCCAAAGGTTCGCATCCTGTTCAAGAAAGAAGGCATGGTGCTGAACCTGATGGCGGTTCTGATCATAACCAGCGGCGCATTGCTCACCCTGGCCGGCAACCTTTTGCTGGGCGTGGGGAAGGAAATCGGAATCGGGCTTTTTACCGGTGCCCTGACCAGTACGCCGGGCCTGGTCTCCGCTTACGAGGCCACGGGTTCGCGACTGACCTCAATCGGCTATGGAATTGCTTATCCGGTCGGGGTTATCGCCGTGATCCTGTTCGTTCGATTTTTACCGCAGCTGATCGGCAGAGGCCTCAAAACCGAAGAGGCAAGGGAAAGGGAAAAAAAAGAGACCCGGGCTGTACGGGTGATTTCCCGACAGGTTAAAATTTCCAATTCCAATGTGTATGGCAAAAGCATCAAAGAACTGAATTTCAGGGATCTGACCGGCTGTATTGTTTCCCGGCTTTTGAGGGCCGGGGACACCCTGGTCCCTAATGGGGCATCCAGGCTTCAACAGGGCGATATTGTCCGGGTAGTGGGGTCAAAGGAGAATATTGACCGGGCCGTTCTTCTGCTTGGAAAGGTCAGCCAGGTGGAAATCCCGGTCGGGAGCCTTGAATTGGGACGGTTTGTGCTGACCAACAGGCAGCTGGTGGGGAAAAAAATAAAAGACCTGAATATTCGCTATACCCGGGAAGCCAATATCACCCGTATCACCCGGGCCGGAATCGACCTGCCGGCACTCCCGGATTTTAAAATCCAATGGGGAGACCGGATATCGGTTGTGGCTGAAAAAGATCATATTCCGGAGTTGAAGGAATTTTTCGGGGATGATGTAAAAAGAGCCGAAGAAGGAAATATTTTTTCCCTGGTCCTGGGCATCGCCGCCGGTATCTTGCTCGGGTTGATTCCGTTTGCCATCGGCGGATTGTTTTCCTTTGATCTCGGATTGACCGGGGGTGTGTTGTTGTCCGGAATTTTCTTCAGTACCAAGGGACGTCTGGGTCCGGTTGTCTGGAGAATACCTTCCAATATCATTCATTTTATCCGGGAAATGGGGCTTATTTTTTTTCTTTCATCCATCGGCTGCGAAGCCGGTAAAAATTTTTTACAGGTCATTCAGCAAAACGGGATTTTTCTCATTCTTTGGGGTGCGGCCATTACTGTTATTCCCATGGCCCTGGTGGTGCTGGTGGTAAGGGGGTCACGAAATGTCTCACTGCTTGAACTCCTGGGATTGATTCCCGGAGGCATGACATCCACCCCCGGATTTGCCGCGGCAACCGGCATGACCGATTCCGAGATTCCGATCACGGTGTATGCGGCTGTTTATCCGGTGGCCATGATCATGATGATCGTCTGGACCAAAATTTTGGTCCTGTTCTGATAATTGCCTTGTTAATGCTGATCCGAAACCAGCTGGACGGATTTTTCCGATGCCCGCTGAATCGAAAACCGATGAAAATGCGTCTCAATTCATAATTGACAACCATAAGGAGAATGTTTATAATTCAGCCATGAAAACGAAAAAATGGATACTGTTACTGGTCATGTGTCTGCTGTGGGGATATTCCGCTCCGGCAAAAGATCAAGTAAAATTATCGGCGAAAGAACGGAGAGAAGCCGTAAAGAACCTCAGCCATCACCACAAATACTGGTTTGATATGGTGACCTATATTTCAACTGCCGAAGAGCGGGCCGTGTTTCTGAAACTCACCAGTGACCGGGACCGGGATATTTTTATTCAGAGCTTCTGGCTGCAGCGGGATCCCACCCCGGGTACACCTGAGAATGAATATCAAAATGAAATAGAAAGCCGTTTTGAATATGTAAACAAAGAATTTGCCAAAGGTGTCGGCCGGCCGGGATGGATGACCGATATGGGCAAATTTTACATGATACTCGGCAAACCGTCCAGCATTGATTCCTATGACAGCAAGCCCGGTTTGTATCCCGCCCGGATCTGGTTCTACTATGGAGACAAACGGCTGGGTCTGCCGACATATTTCAACATAACCTTTTACAAGCCTTTTGGCACCACAGAGTGGAAGCTGTACAACCCGGCCATGGACGGTCCTCAGGCACTGCTGATCCAGCAGGCACCGGTGGATCCGAGCGATTATCAAGCCCTTTACATGAAAATTTACGAAATCGCTCCCACCCTTGCCAGTGCCTCGGTGTCCATGATACCCCAAGAAGCATCTGGGAGTTCGTCATACGGTGTACTGTTACGGAGCAACCTGATTCTGAATAATATTTATGAGTCTCCAAAACGGACCATCAATGTTGCTTATGCCACCAATTTTTTGAACTACAAAGGATTTGTGAATGTGGATGCTTCTATCAATTATATCGAGAATTCCCACCTGGTTTCGGTGAGCCGCTATCAACGGTTCGGATTTAATTTTATCAACATTTCGGTTAAACCGAAACAGATTTCAGTGGGTTTCAGCCGGGAGAAGGACCAGTATTATTTTAACCTGGAATTGTCGGTGAGTTTGAAAAAGGGAGATGATTTTGTTTACCAGTATTCCAAGAATTTTGATTTTTATATCCCTCCGGATGAGGTAAACAATTTGAAGGGCAACGGCATCGTGGTTCACGATTCATTCCCGGTTTTACCCGGGAAATATACCCTGATGGTATTTATTAAAAACACGGTGGGAAAAGAATTTGCCTATTTTGATACCGAGATCGATAGCTTCCCTGAAGACTCGACACCCAGATTATCCACCCCAGTGGTCGGGCACAAGGTGGAGCCGACGATGGATAATTTTTTCTTCCCCTACCGGATCAAAGACAGCAAACTGTTTGTGGATAGCGACCGGGTATTTCGGCTGAAAGAAAAACCGGTTCTCTGGGTGGGGGTATGCAACCTGAATAAGGCTTTATGGGAAACCGGAAAAGTGGTTATAAATCTCTGGGGTCTGAATGAACGGGTCAAATTCAGCCGAAAATTCGAACTGCCGTTGAAGGATTATAATTATAACGAGAATATCAACTTTTTCCAGGGTCTATCCGAGGAAGGATTAAATCCTGACTATTATGATTTTGAGGTAAAGCTGGTTAATCAATCCGGTATTACGATTGATAAGCAGAGCAGCAATTTTACAGTTTCTCCCCTGAAGGCGGTTGCCTATGCCACGGAAACCTATAAACGATCCCGGATCGATAATCCGTATTTTGTCTATTATATTCTGGGCTCACAGTATGAGAATGCCGGTGACCTGAACCATGCCGAGATCTATTTTGAGAAATGTGTGAACAACCGCTCTGATTTCGCCCAGGGATTTATCGCCTATTTAAACGTGATGAACCGGCTGAAGAAGTATACCAAGGTTCTGGTGGAAGTTGAAAAGCTGAAAAAAATTGATGATTTGAAATTTGATTATTTCTTCATAAAAGGATCTGCGCTTTATGGGATGAAAGATTACAACAATGCCCTGGATCAGTTTTTAAAAGCCAATGAGCTTTACAACAGCGATATCCGGGTACTGAATTTTCTCGGATTTACACTGGCCAATCTGAAAGAATACAAGGAAGCCATTAAGGCGTTTGAAGCCTCCCTGAGCCTGGAAAGCAAACAGCCTTTTATCCGGAAAGTCTGCAATGAAATGAAACAGAAACATACGCTTCCCGCTCCCAAAGAACAAAAATAATCCCATCTGGAAAAACCGCTGTCAACGTGCAAGACGTATATTTCTGCTTCGGGAAATGCCCGAGGTTTGGACAAAACCGCATCCGGCTGAATGATAATCAGATTTTCGTGTTGTCCGGCAATGGTTCCGGTTGAAATAATCATTGGATTGTGTTACATTTTCTAATATGAAAAACGTATTGTTTGCCATCGTTCCCGGTTCTGCAAATTCCGGCGGAGGAATTTTCTTTTTGATTTCCACGGCTTCGCCGGTGGTGAAATTCGTATTGTTAATGCTCTTGCTGTTTTCGGTGATTTCCTGGGCTATCATTATTTTCAAATTATTTGAATATTCACGGGCCCGGAAAGCATCGTCTCATTTCCTCGATTATTTCCGCAAATCAAAAAATTTTTCTGATATTCATGCTTTTGCTTCCTCAAAAAAAAACAATCCGCTGGCGGCTATTTTCAAACAGGGATACAGGGAAATATCGGTTCAAATGACCCCGCAGGTTGCCCATTCGAGCCTGGATTTTCAGAGTATTAACCGTTCCCTGGTCATGGCTTCCAATTCCGAGATTACCCGGTTTGAACGCCTGAACGGATTCCTGGCCACCACGGCATCGGTTACGCCCTTTATCGGACTCTTCGGGACTGTCTGGGGAATCATGGATTCTTTCATGGAAATCGGAAAGATTGGAAATGCCAACCTGGCCACTGTCGCTCCCGGGATCGCCGAAGCGCTTATTGCCACGGCCCTGGGTCTTTTTGCCGCCATTCCAGCGGTCATTTTTTATAATTTATTGCTCAACAAATTAAAGGTGTTGATCTCGACCATGGAAGATTTCATCCTTGAATTTTTGAATGTGAGCGAAAAATTGTAATGCAGATCAAAAACCAAAAATTATCTTCAAATCTGTCTGAAATTAATGTTACCCCGCTGGTCGATGTTATGCTGGTGCTGCTGGTTATTTTCATGGTGACCGCACCCATGATGCAATCCGGTATCAAGGTGAATTTGCCGTCGGCAGAGACCAAAACCAATCCAAGTTCAGGGGGTTTGGTTCTGACCATTTCCAAGGATCATTATATCTATATGCAGGACCGGAATATTAATTTATATTTACTGGAATCCCAACTCAGGAGTTATTTTTACGGAAAAGAAAAGAAGATTGTTTTTTTAAGGGCTGATAAGGATGTTTCCTACGGGTATGTCATCTCGGTCATGGATATCATCAAGAAGGCCGGAATCGAGACGGTCGGGATGATTGTCGAACAGAAAGAAAACAAATGAGATTCAAATTTGCCCTGATAATTTCGATTATTCTTCATTTTTCTATCTTTGCGCTTGTTTTTCATACGCCCCGGGGACGGATTGCTGATGAGACGACTTACTATGTTGACCTGGTTCACCTTCCATCGGGAGGATTCTCCGGAAAAGGTCCGGGGGGGACCGGGGCCGGGAAACATCCGGCTAATGTTGACGAAGGCAAAGAAAAACCGGGAGCATCCCTGGTCGAAGAACCGGCAGCCAGCATCAAAGACCTCACCGTACAGAAAGAAATCCGGTCGAAACTCCGGTATCCGGATAAAAACGGCAAGAAAAAAGATGAGGAAAAAAATGTCATTTCGGTGGTCCGCAAACCACTGGCCTCGGTAAAGAGAAAGAGCGATCAGGCTCAATCCGGAACAGAGGCGAATGCTTCCCGGGTTTTGACCACCGGAATTTCTTCATCCGGCGGAGAAGCAGGGTTCGGAGATGGAACCGGAGACGGGATAGGCGGTTCGGGCCTGGTATTTCCCTATGCCTATTATATCGATATGCTCAGGGGGAAAATATCGGCTTCCTGGTATAATTCGCTGATCAGCCCGGGGTTAAGGGGAAAGTACGAAGCGGTCGTCTATTTCCGTATTCTACGCAATGGAAATATCGAGCGCCTGAAACTGGAAAAGGACAGCGGAATAACCTCACTCGATCTGTCGGCATTACGGGCTATTGAGAATGCCTCACCGTTTGCTCCGCTGCCTCCTGATTTTCCATCATCCTATCTGGTGGTTCATTTCAAATTTGAATGGGAGAAATAAATGAAAAAAATTATCCTGATGGTGTGTGCGGCTGGACTGCTGATTCATTCAATTTCTTTTATGATTTTGGCTCAGCAGGAAATCTGGGTGGGGATCCGCGAGGGAATGCCCATGATTCCCGTTGCCCTGCCTGACATCCAGTTCAGCGACAAGTCACTGGTCAATGAAGAAATCAGGAATGAAATCTATGAAACCCTGTGGCATGATCTGCAGTTTTCCCGGGTATTCAAACTGGTTCCCAGGGAACAATACAGTTATATCCAGAAATTCAATCCGGCCGATATCGTATTCAAAGATTGGGCCTCCATTCAGGCCAACATCCTCGTTTCCGGAGAATTGGATATTTCGGCAGAGGATCGGCTGGTTTTTGCCTTCAAGGTATATGAAGTCAACAGTGAAAAATTTATTTTTGGCAGAAATTTCGGCGGGAAAAAAGAGTTTTCCCGTTTAATAGCGCACCGTACGGCAGATGAAATCATGAAATATTTCGGGGAAAAACCCATTTTTACCTCTAAAATTGTTTTTGTTTCCAATCGAGATGGAAATGACGAAATATATTTCATGGATTATGACGGGAAAAGGATAAAGAGGATTACCTACAATGATTATATTGACAGCCTGCCTTCCTGGAGCAGTGATAATGAAAAAATCATCTATACCACCTACAAGAAACAGAATCCCGACCTTTATGCTTTTTCGCTTTATACCGGGAAGTCCGAACTGATTTCCGCCCAGGGTGCGAGCTATTCGGCTGACTGGTCTCCCGATGGGGACAATTTGGTTTATACCTCAACCAAATCCGGTAATGCCGAAATTTATTGCAGAAACATGAGGTCGGGAAAGGAAAAAAGGCTGACCTTCAACCAGGTGATCGATACCAGTCCCAACTGGAGCCCGAATGGCCGGGAAATTGTTTTTACCTCCCAGCGGAGCGGTACGCCTCAAATTTATATCATGGATGCCGAGGGAACCAATATCAGGAGAATCACCTATGAGGGGACCTATCATGATTCACCGGCCTGGTCTCCTGACGGGAGTCGTGTTGCCTATGTTTCCCGGGTGCAATACCGTTTTGATATATACGTGTACAATTTGAAAACCAATTCAATAATCAAACTCACAGAAAAAGCCGGCCGAAACGAGAATCCCAGTTGGTCACCGGATGGGAGGCATCTGGTTTTTTCATCCACCCGCAGCGGAGACTACCAACTTTATGTAATGGACTACGATGGAGCCAATTTGCGGCAACTGACCTTCAGCGGAGAAAATAAAATGCCAAAATGGCAAAAAACCGTCAGATAGATTTGACAAATGCAGTATTGTATATTATAAATAAATGGATGTTGCGATGCGTTATCGACAATCTTTATGCAGGTTACGCTGATTGATTCGGTAAGGAAAATGAAAGAGATGGGGAATGTTTTCCCTTCGGGGAGTTAATATTCTCATAAGGATAAAAGGAGGATTTATGAAAAAAATATTTGTGATTCTGTTGATCGGTTTTGCACTGCTCTTGTTTTTTGATTCATGCAAGAAAAAAGCTCCAAAAACAGAACCGGTAAAGGAAAGTGTGGAAAAAGTCGATGAAGAAGTCCCCCAGATTGAAAGACCGATGTTGTCGGAGGAAGAACTTTTTGAGAAGAGGTCACTCGAAGAAGTCAACAAAGCTGGCTATCTGAAGAGAATTCATTTTGATTTTGATAAATATGATTTGAAAGACAATATGAAACCGGTTTTGAATCGGAATGCGGACTGGCTGCTGAAGCATCCCCCGGTCGAAATCCTGATTGAAGGCCATTGTGACGAAAGGGGGACTTTCGAATACAATATGGCCCTGGGTGAAAAGAGAGCCGAAGCCGCATTGAATTATCTGGTTTCGCTTGGCGTAAAACCCGAACGGATAAAAATTATTTCTTACGGGAAAAACCGGCCCCTGGTCAAAGGTATGGATGAGGAAAGCTATTACCAGAACAGGAGAGACGAATTCGTTATCATTAAAAAGTAACTGATGAGGAAATTTACCATATTTTTTCTGTGCTGGTGTTTCGTGGTGATCCAGCCTGTTTTTTCATTGAGCAAAACCACCAAATTAATCCTGGATGAGATACAAAAATTGGCCGGAGTTATCAAAGCACTTGAGCAGCGGATAGATTCCATAGACCGCAAGATACAGATCGTTGATGAACGGGTCAGTGCCTTTTCGCGGAACCAGGCGGATACGAATCAGAAGGGAGAGAATTTCGGTTTAAGCCTCCAGTTTATCAAGGAAGAACTCAACGAACTGAAAGATAATGTCACCAAAATCAATGATCGGATCCTGATGCTGACGCAGAGGAACCTGGCCGGTGCCGGTGAAGGAGAAACCGGCGCCACTCAGGATTCTCTTGTTCAGTCTCCGGAGAACATATATTACACCGCATACTCCGACTACTTGAAGAAGAGTTACGACCTTGCCATCAAGGGTTTTCAACAGTTTATCCGATTGTTCCCCGGAAACGGCTTGTCTGATAATTCTTTGTACTGGATTGGCGAATGCTACTATGCACAGAGAATGTACCAGGAAGCGGCCAACACCTTTGATCGGTTGATCAATGAATACCCGGAGGGGGATAAAATCCCGGCCGGAATGCTCAAGAAGGGTTTTGCCCTGATTGAAATGGGAAGGCAGAGCGAAGGCACCGACGCCTTAAAGGAATTGATATCGAAGTTTCCTCTATCTGAGGAAGCTTCCCTGGCGCAGCAGAAAATCAGGGAAATATTGGATTAAAAATGAGCCACATAAGAAGTTTGAATAAAGTCATACTGGTAGGCAGAGTAGGCCGGGATCCGGAAATCACCCATATTCCCAGCCTGGAAAAAGATGTTGCCAAATTCGGACTGGCCACCAATGAAGGATATATGGATCAGAATAAACAGTGGAAGGATATTACCGAATGGCACAATATCGTGGCCTGGGGCTGGAATGCCAAAAAGGTGGAGCGCAGCCTTCACAAGGGTTCGCTGGTTTTAATCGAGGGAAAACTCAAAACCCGGAAATGGCAGGATAAAAATGGTCAGGAAAGGCGAACTACGGAAATCTATGTCGACAACCTGGTGGTTCTGGATCGAACGGAGAAAACCGGAGGGATTGTCGACAACCAAAGAAATGAGGATCAGGGTACTCAGGAACAATTCGGCGATGATCTTTCCGGCCATATACAGGCTCCCCCGGAAAAAGATATAAATGAATTCCCTTATGATGAATCTGACAGTGATCCATTTTAAAAATGGCATTTGTAAACTATAATAACAAAGAGATTACGGTTAAGATTGTTTACTATGGGCCCGCTTTAAGCGGCAAAACCACCTGCCTGAAATATATTTATTCATGTCCGGAATTCGGGAACAAGGGCAAGCTCATTACCCTGGATACCGATGGCGACCGGACCCTGTTTTTTGATTTCCTTCCCCTGGAGATCGGCAAACTCGGGGACTATTCCATAAAAATTCAGTTGTATACCGTGCCCGGCCAGGTTTCATACGATACCACTCGCAAACTCGTTCTTCAGGGTGCCGACGGCATTGTCTTTGTGGCGGATTCCCAGGTTGCGCTCCGGGAGCAGAATATCCAGAGCTACAACAATATGAAAAAAAACCTGGAATTAAACAAGATATCGCCTCAGGAAATCCCGGTAATCCTGGAATATAACAAGAGGGATCTCAGAGAAATCCTGCCGATTGACGAGTTGAACAAGGATCTGAATCCGGAAAACAAATCTTTCTTCCCCACCATCGCCACCAGCGGTGAGAATATACTGGAAGCCCTGCATGCGATCATGAAGATGGTCATTATTTATCTGAAAAACAAATTGTCTGTTTTTCAGAAAGACAAAACCGTCATGTTTTCCAGAGATGAAATTACATCCAAAGCCCACAAGGAAGAGAAATTGGTTAAAGATTTTCAGGATACCGATGCCGAACTTCAGGAAGATACGGAAAAAGAAGAGGTTTTTGAACTTTCGGATTCCATGAACGCCCAGCCTTCCCGGTATGATACGTCGCCGAAAAGCGGGGAGGTATTCAACCTGGATATGGACGATATTCTTGAGGACAGCAGTTCCGAATTTGATCTGCCTGAAGTGGATCTCGATGATTCGCTGATCGATGATGGAGACCGGTCTCCAATACAGGAAATGAAAAATAAGCCGGAAGTCCGATCAACCGGTGATAATGAGATTGAGGCCAGAATCGAGTTGAATGAGGGCAAAAGGGAATTCGATGTGCCCATAAACCTTAAAATTCCGGGGGATAAAAAAGAGATTCGGGTCAAGGTGAATCTTCATATTGTCATAAAAAAATAACTGGATACGGTGTTCATTTGATGAGAAAGAAAATTATTTTGTGGATTGCTCTCATTCTCGTATCCGAACTGCTCTTTGTCCAGAGCCTGGATCAATTGAGTGAAAGTATTGCCCGGAAGGTTATTGATTTTTTCAATGACAAAGACAATGTCAAATTCTCGATTATTGAATTTGAAAACTATTCCGGCTATTCCGATCTGATGGCTCAGCGATTTTATCAATTGCTGGTCTCCAGGCTGGAAAGTGAAAACAAAATCCGGTTCAAGGACCTGATGATCAATTTCAATCGAAAACAGGGAAATTTCAACCTGAAAAATACCACCGACCTGAATTACTTGATCTATTTGAAACTGGTCAGAAACCGGGAAAAAGTGGGCGCCGGGGTGGTGATTTTTTCCAGGACACTGGATAAAATCGTTGAAATCCTTTACCGGGAAACGCTCTTGGAGAAAGGGGAGAAGGAGATTCTAAATACGCTCTCTTTTGGATTTCAGTCGGCCGGTTTTTCAAAGGTGGTTGAGATTGACGCGGACAGACAGCTGTTGGATATAAAAACCATACCCGATCAAAACGGAGAATCCCGTTATTTGTTTTATTACCCGGAAAAGATTATCGCTTACCGGATGCTCAGCAACCAGCTGGAAAAGATATCTTTGATATCTTTGGATTGGGGGCGGCCATTTTATCCGGTCCTGGAGGCGGATGGCAGGCTATGTGTCTTTACCCTGAAAGGGCAGTTTTTTTTATCGGCGGGAAATAATTTCTCGTCCCATACGAAAATTTTTCGCTATCAGGATGATGGCTGGAAAGAGGTTTTTCGAATTCATTTCGTTCCCTTCAGACTGGTTGAAATTAATGAACGTTTTTTCCTGGCCGGAGGGGAGTATGACGATGGCCGGAATTTCTTTCAGCCCAAACTGGTTTTACTCCCTTTTGACGGAGACAATTTCGAGCCAAAAGAATATTTTGAAAAAAGAATTCCGGCGTTCTTCGGTCTTGATTTTGTCCTTTCAGAAAACCAATTGATTTCTGTGCATTTGATCGATAAAGACTACCGTTATCGATTCTATGCAGCCGATCTGGAAGAAATGAATACCGAAACTGAAAAAAAAGGAGCTTCCATATGTTCACTGTCCCCTGAATGGGTGGCTGTGAGTGATTTTTCCCGGGATGCTGACCGCTTATTTTTTTACAAAGTAACGGATGGCGGTAAGATGCTGGCATATCAGAATCATGTCAAGGGCGAGATTATTTTTATTTCCGACGGTTGCTGGAAAACCGTTCCCGGTTTCTGGGTTTATATCAGAAAAAAGCAAAAATACGGAGAAGATTATGTCCTACAATTCTGGGCCAAGAACCAAGAGATAAAAACCGCCCGGGAACCAAATGAACAGGAGAAAAATCAATAATGACCCAGGCGAAGAGAATAGCAACCATTTTCATGGCCATCTGTTTTTGCTTTGCCATTAAAACCCGTTACGGAGGTGAAATTCTGATCCGGTTGAACGAACCGGCATCTTTTACCTTTTCCTCATCCAATTATTCCGATATCATTTTCTATGCCCTGATCCATGAGAATTTATTTTTCCTGAAATCCAATAATGAAATTTCCACCCATATTTTTGAACAGTATTCCTATGACCGGAACACGAAAACCCTTTCCCTGCGGATAAAGGACAATCTGAGTTTTTCCGATGGGAGTGAAATTTCCGAAAAAGAAATAAGGCTTTCCTTGAACCTATTTCTTAATAAAAACCTGCTCTCGGCAAAAAAATTGAGACGGATCATCAAGAATATTAAAAGCGACAGAAACCAGGTTTTCATTGAACTGCTTTACGACCGGCCGGATATTCTCGGGTTGCTGACCGTTCCCGAATTGGTGCTGGTCTCCGGGAAACAGACATTTTCCGGCATTTTCTATCCCCATGAGTGGGTTAAAGATAAATATATAAGCTTGAAGCCCAACAAGTTCTATCCGGGAGGCAGAACTTATCTGGACGGTATCAAGGTGGTATTCACCGATGAACAGAACTCGGATATATTCCTGGGTGAACCCGGGGCATTCAAAGAGCACGGCTACCGGGAATATAATTCCGGTATCTATCAAAATGTGTATATTTGCTTCCCCAACGGCGATGTGGGGAACAATACACGTTCCGCACTTTACACCATGTTGCGGGAATTTTATCATTCACGCGGGGCTTCGAAATTGAATTCACTGACATCGGACGAGGAATCTCCGGTAACCATCAATATCAATAAGATGTCCAGCTGGAGAATGAAATCGGTACTGAAATATTCCAAAATCAATCTGTATGTCCTGTCATCATTGAAGAGCATGGAGACGGTTTTTGAAGACTTTTTAAGGCAGAAGGGCGTCTCCATGGAGATTATTTATATCAGCGAGAATCAGCTGGTGGAGTATCTGAACAACACCCCGATAAAATTTTTGCTCCTGGAAAAGGTGTTCAGCAACCGGATGACCCTGGAGGAGAAGGTTGTAAAGATTTTACAGGAAATGAGTTTCGGTCGGTTTGATGAGAAATACCTGAAAGCCATCAATGAACTGGATGAGCTGAAATACCTCCAAAATGAAGAATTGTTAATGGACCATATTGCCAAAATCATAGAACAGATAATCAATGATGGAATTGTACTCCCGCTCTCCCAGAAGCGGTACTCTTTGTTTATCAAAGAGGGAATCAGGGGTGTTGATATCGATTATTACGGCAGACCATTATTTCAGACCGTGAGGTTTGAATGAATAAAATAACCGGAGCGGCCCTGGCCCTTTTGTTTTTTTCGTTTCCTCTGTTTTCGGTTGAGCTGGGCATTATCGGTGGAACAATGACAAATCCATCCGAGTTGAATTACGGATTATCCGGGACCCTGGGGTTGTTTGTGCCACTTTTAAAAATGGAATTTGAATTCTCAGTCTCTCCGGATTCCGATTTGATGGCGTTTTGCCTGTCGGCGAAGCTCAGGCCGAAATTCGGAAAACTGGCCCCATTTGCTGTCGTGGGTGCAGGTGCCACGTTCGAAAAAATCAACTTTGATTTCGACCAGTATGAATTCTTTACCCTCATCGGGGGTGGTGTGCAATATTTTATCGGAGGATTTTTTTCTTTCCGGGTGGATATACGCTTCCAGAATTTTTCCGATATGAATCGGATTCGTTTTGCCGGAGGCATTTTTCTTCATCTGTAGCCATCTCAGGCGCCGGGAGCGGCCCGATGAGCCCGGACAGTTAATCGATTGGGGATGCAAATAAACCCTCAAGGAGGGCGCATGAATATAAAGAAAAGGAAAAACCCTGTATTGTTTTGTTTGCTGGTGTTTTTGCTTTCGGCAATTCCGGTTATCGGAACGCCTTTTCCGGCACTTCAGGAATCAGAACCGGCTGAAGAGAATTCGCTGGAAGCGCTCGATGCCCTGATGGAAAACCGGAGTGTGAAGAACAGCGAAGCAGCCATAAAAGGATATGAAAAACTGTTGAAAAAGAATCCCGACAATCCGGAATTATTGGTCAAAATTGCCAACGCCTATATTACCATTATTGATATCAAGACCTCGGCTTTGATTGAGGAAAAAGACGAATACAAACCCATCCTGGATAAACTGGGCAAGATTTCCTATGATTATGCCACCAGAGCTTGCAAAATGAATCCCAGATCAAAAGAAGCGGTCGGCGCTTGCCTGGTTGCATATGGATACTACTCGGCGGGTTTCGGGATCATAAAAGCAATCCTGAAAGGCGCCGCCGGCCGTTACAAGGATCTTGCCAATGAGTTGATTCAGATAGATGACAAATACGACGGCGCGCTCGGTTATCGTTCCCTGGGGAAGTTATATGAAGTGGCGCCCTGGCCGGTGGGAAGCAGCCGGAAAGCCCTGATTTATTTCAAGAAAGCGGTCGAAGCGGACCATGACATGTTGTATTCCCATTATTATCTGGGCGTATTGTATTTTAAAAAAGATGAATATGACCGGGCAAAAGTGGAGTTTAAATTCGTGGTTGAGAAGCCGCCCCATGCCTCCGAAGCGTATTTTATAAAAGCCTATAAGGATGAGGCCCGGAAATATCTGGAGAAAATCGCCCGGGAGCAAAAATAAGGTCAGGATACGCCGTCAATTTTTTTGTAAATCTTGATATAACTTTCTTTTTTGAGTTGATCGAGGAGTTTTTTCAACTCGATTCCCTGCCTTCTCTGCAAAAGGATATTTTTGATTTTTTCCCTGACTTCCTTGTAGTCTATCAGTTTTTCTTCGGTTCTTTTAACCAGTTGGACAATATACCACCCGTTGTCGGTTTCAATCCAGGGAGAATATTCATCAGTCTGCAGCTTCAGGGCTTCTTTTTCGATTGCTTCGTTCAGCTCACCTTTTTTGAAGTGGCCCAGAAAATAATTATTTTCCGGTCCTTCCAGTTCTGAATATTTTTTGGCGACTTCAAGAAAATTATCAGGGGAAAGCTGATCGGAAATTTCCTTTCGCTTGGCTTGCAGGGCGTTCTGGGTGAAATAAGACGCTTTGTTTAGAAATATACAGTTCAATGTTAATTCAAGCGGTTGGGTGAATTGGGGCATATTTTTTTTATAATATTCCATGATTTCGGGATTTTCTATTTTGATTTTGGAGGTGACTTCTTCGTAAATCATTCTCTGTTGCATCCTGACCATACCCTGCTGTTTCTTGAATTCTTCCATGGTGATTCCCTCGGAACGGAGCGCAGCCCGCAGATCTTCGTCTGACTTGAGGTTATTCTGCTTTTTTATTTCTTCAATAATCATTTTGATTTCGCTATCAATATCGTATTTTTTTTCCTTTGCCCGGGACAGAATCAATTTAAAGTCTATCAACTGGTTCATGATGTTTTTATCAATGTCCTTCATGGCTTTTTGGAGTTCCTCGCCTTTGAATTTGGACTTTAATTGCATGATCAATGCGTTTTTGGCATTCTGGAATTCGGTATAGGTGAGGATTTCTTCGTTGACCACCGCATAAATCTCGTCGATGACTTCAGAATGGAGCGGGAACACGGACATCAACATCAGAAAAATCATGGCCACCTGGCGGCTAATTATTTTCATCTGGTCCTCCTTGGTCGGGAAAATAAGTGAAAAACAGATTCTCGCTGTGTTTTTCTATTTTCAGTTCTTTTTTTAAAACCGTAAGATATTCCTGGTAGGCTGATCTTAACTTTTCGGCTAATACATTTTGCTTGATATCTTCTTTGACGGAATTGAGAAAAAGCACCCGCTTGTTTCTTTTTTGGGTGACCTTGAAAATATGGTATCCGTAGGGGGACTCCACGATCGGGCTAATCTCGTTGATTAGCAGGGAAAATACGACATCCTCCATTTCCTTGGGAAGCGTTCCTCTTTCAAAATATCCCATCAACCCGCCTTTTTTCGCTTCAGGAGATTGGGATTCGCTTCTGGCAATTTCCTCGAAACGCTGGGGAAAATTTTTAAGAATCCCGCTGATCTGGGTCGATTTGTCCTTATCTTTTACCAGGATCTGATAGAGCTGAACCTCTTCGTTTTTCCTGAACTCTTCGATATGGCTGTCGTAATAGTCCTTGATATCCTGGTCGCTGACCCCGATATCCCTGTAAATCAGGAAATAGAGAAATTTCTGGATTTTAATATTGTTGCTGAAATTCTGCTGCTCTATTCTGTTTTCGAATTGCAGTGTATCCAGAAAATCCTTCTGGTCGATGTCATCCAGGTTGACTTTTTCCTGCTCGATTTTATAAAGAATCATTTCCTGCTCGATAAAAAAGTCGAAAATCCTGGACAGCAGTTTGGGATTGCTGCTGGTGGTATCGATATCGGCATATTGATTTTTAATATATTCTTTTAAAGTTTCATTGGTAAAGATTCTGTTATTGATGGACAGGATGATTTTTTTGTCCTGTTCTGACCGGGCGGCGAGCTGTTTTTGCTCAACGGATTTCTGGTCATTGTCGGATGGTGACTGGCAATGCCAGCAAACCAGGCACAGCATGACCGTAGCGATGAAATGAATCGTTCTCATGGTGTATTGATGGTTATTATATAATAGATTCCTTTTTCTTTCAATTGGTTTCGCTGTTTTAATGGAGATTATCAAATTAATCCGAGTCTGGTTTTGGGAAACCCTGGGAAATGGCCGGTTTCAGGATTTCTGTTTGTTCAGCTTGGCCCGTATATACTGCCTGAAGACCGGCGGGAGGGAAGAATTGACGGTGATAGGGCGGCCGGAAGCCGGGTGGGTAAACCCGATTGAGGAGGCATGCAAGGCGAGTCGTTCGAAATTCTGTTTCCTGCCGTACAAAATATCCCCGAGAATGGGATTCCCGAAATGGGAAAGGTGAACCCTGATCTGGTGGGTTCTGCCGGTCAGGGGGTTGAGCCGGATGAGTGATGAGTCGTCGAACTCCAGCAAAACAGAAAATGAGGTGACTGCTTCTCTTGCCTGCTGGTTAAGGTCCTGTTCCCGGGGAGATACGGCAAATTTTTTTCGCTCCCTTTGATGCCTGGAAATAGGGGCATCAATTACCCCGTTCTTGTATCGCATTTTTCCTGATATCAGTGCCAGGTAACTTTTTCTGATTTGCCTCTTTTTAAATTTTTTCTGCATTCTGGCCAGGGTCATTTCGTCTTTGGCCAGGATGAGAATCCCGGAGGTATCGCGGTCGAGACGATGGACAATGCCCGGCCTACTGGTGCCAGGGATACTGCGGATAGCCGGGTAATTATAAAGGAATATATCCATTATGGTTTCCCTTTGGCTGCCAGCACCGGGGTGAACCGGAATTCCGGCCGGTTTATCGATCACCAGCAAATAATCATCCTCAAATAATTTTTTCAACCTAATCGACGGTTTATATCCGGCCTGCAAAGCCAACGGTTTTTCCGGAATATATTCATCGATTTCAATCTCAATGCTATCTCCGGGCATGACTTCGGTATTT